>JAWOHV010000061.1:0-14859 GCA_046484965.1 Prochlorococcaceae cyanobacterium | reverse complement strand
CGTTGGGCGACGTGCGGTGGGCCAGCTCCACCTCCTGCTGCAGGCGGTACTGCCCGCCCGGCAGGACAGGCCGTTGAGCAGTCCGCCGTCGCAGCTGGCGATCATCCGGTAGTAGCTGGCGCCATTGCTGATCACGAAGTTCACATCGCCATAGCCCACCGGTTGCACTGAGCCGTACACCAGCCTCCAGGGGGTGGAGGGCACCAGGAAGGTGGGCTGGTTGAAGCCCAGGGCCTGCTCGAGGGCCCCGTTGATCGCTGGGGCGGCTGCCAGGCTGCCCACCCCCCAGGCGGCCGATTGGCCTGGCCACCAGAGCCAGGGCGGCTGGCGCCAGCCGCCATACCAACCGGTGGGCCAGGGCCGCGCCCCTGCCCAGTTGGGTGTGGCCCAGGCTGGCCTGTAGGCGTAGGGGTTGGTGCGCACGGGCGTTGCCCAGTGGTTGTAGCTGGAGTTGCGGTTGTAGTCGCGCCAGCGCTCGCGATCCCACGATTCCCACTCGCGCTCTCCCTTCGATTGGCCCGGCCAGGCGCCTTGACCTTTCACAGGGCCCTTCCCCTGACCTTTCCCCTGGCCGGGGTTGGGATTACCCCTTTGCCGCCCCGGTGCCTGCTGGGATTTGCCCTGGGCCAGGGCGGCTGGCTCCTGCAGGGCAAGCAGGCCTGCCAATGGCAGCGAAAGGGCCAGCAATGCGGCTGGCCATGCTTGGGCGGGTCGAAGCATCGTGAGGGAGGCAGGGAGCTGAGCCGGGGAACTGCTGCCCGAGCTGCTGCCCGAACTGCTGCTCGAGCCGCTGCCTTTGTCGTAGCACCGCCAGCGGCCGCCCTGCTCAGCACGGCGGGCTTCACATCTCCACACGAATCGCTGGGTATTAGTACTCGACCTGGGCGGCATTTCCGAGATGGGTCTTAGTTTGAGAAAACTCCTGATCGCGATACCACAAATGCATGATCCATTCCCTGGCTCAAGCGGCAACGGGTTGGGTTTTTCTTCTCCATCTGGCTTTGGCGCGCCCGTTGCCGACAGCTGCCAGGACGTTGATGCGGTGGAGGCCTACTTCGAGTGCATCACCTCCTGCTCCCTCGATGATGGTGAGTGTGTGACCACCTGCACGGCCATCCTGCGCGAAGAGGGCTGAGCAGGCCCCTTTTGATTCCCTGATCCCCTGCTGAGAAAGCCCTTGGCAGGCGGGGAGTTGCCTGAGAGAGGAGGCCTTCTGCTCACCATCTGCCAATGATGCCCTGGCTGAAAGCACACATGCCTAGAAGGCAATTCTTCTCAACATGAAGACATTATGAATAGCTAAGAAAGGGGACTTTTCTCCCCTAGACCCAGTCAATGGTTGTGGGCGATCTTTGGTTTGGCTTCGCTAGCTCGCCAACTGCCTCATCGCTGTTCATTTGGCTGGATGATGATGCTCAAAATCGTGAATAGTGGCAAGGGCTCGGAGGGCAACCTTCTCTGCAGCAGCCATGGAGCCGCCGCTCAGGATGGAAATCAGCCAGAAGGCTGCAGCAAGGCCGCTGGCCCTGAGGTGCTGCGGTTGCATTCGCGACTGGCTGCCCTGGCCCCCTGCCCTGGGGTGTTTGTGCCCATGCCCGGCGTGCATCCGCGCCTGCTTCAGCACGATCACAGCCCGGAGCCTGCCTGAGTAATAGCTTCTGCTGCGCTGGCAGGGGCCGCCTCCTTGGCGCTTTCCTGGAGGGACGGGAAGCTTCGTCGCATCTGGTCGCTGACCTCCTCCAGTACCCGGGCCCGGAATGCCGCCGCTGCCGCCGCCGGCAGCACCGGATAGTCGCTGGCTGCGGAATTTCCCTCGCCACGCAGGGGTTTCCAGCTGGCCTGCCCGCTCTGGCGCGCCTGTTCAAGGGCCGAGGCGAAATCGAAGCTGAGGCTCCGCCCCTCGGCGGCGGCCTCGCGGGCCCAGCGCTCCCTCTCTGGGATCAGAACCTTGGCCTTGAGGCTGTCCGGCAGGCCGAGCACAGGTTTTAGCTCGTTGAGGGCCTGCAGTTCCGCCTCGAGAATCAGCGGCCAGGCCCCCACCTCTCCAGCCGGCAGCCCGGTTTCCACCGGGCTGGTGCGCATCGCCTCCAGGAAGCTGGCCAGCCAGCGGTAGTGGGATTTCTCCTGGATGGTTTTACGGGCCGTGCCGCGGCCGCTGGCCGCCCGTTTGGGCAGTGCGGCTTCCGCCTGGCGCAGGAAGATGCGGTCTTCCCGTTCCAGGTTGATCGCCCCCCAGCGCTGCCTGTACTCCCAGAGCTCTTCGTAGCGGCGCAGGTCTTCGGCGCTCCAGCCCAGGGCCTTGAGCTCATCGGCCCTGTTGTCTTCGGCGTTCGCCACCGGCTGGTCTCCCTTGGGTCTCGACCCTGCAGGGTAGGTGCCCAGTGGTCAGAGCTCCTCGCTGCAGAGCTCCGCGCCGGCGTCAGCCGTGGCGCTGCGGTTGAACAGCCCATTGAGGTAGTGCCGGGCCACGGCCCGATCGTGGCAGCCGTGCTGGAACAGGAAGCCGGCCAGGGCCGCGTGCATCAGGCGGTATTGGTCCCACTCGGGGTGGGTGCGGATGAAGTGGCGCATGGCATCGAACAGGTCCTGGGGGAATTCGTTCTCGACACTCACGCTCAGGGGAAAGCTGTCCGCGGGGTGGGGCATGAAGGGATCTGGTTGGTCCCCGCTATCAGGCCATGGAACGCTCGATCCGTCAAAGGCGCTGCCCCGGCCTGGTCGCGGCCGTCCCGCAGCTAAGACTTGCCGCTGGCACTGCGTTTGGGCTGTTGCGTCGGGCGCCCTGAGTGCCCCGTCAGGCTGCGGCCGCCCGCCGTCAAGGGGAGAGCGTCATTCCCCAGCGTTGCGCCGTGCGCCTCGCTGGCCGCAGAGATCCCGGCGGCGGGGCCTGGGGAGAAAGGGGCACTACCTGGGGGAAACCAGCGCCTGTCCGGGGAAAAGAAATTGCTTCAGGGTCGGTGATCGGTCCTGCCGGTCGCGCAAGCAATGCCAATCAGGCAGCCAATCGGCCTTGACGGATGGCGGCGGCGGGCTTCGGGAGGCGCCTGAGTAAAAGGTATGTAAAAAGCCGCTCGATTCCCGTGCATTCGTTATAGCTTCTTTTTGCTGATCGATTGGGATCTGCCCTAGAAGCACCCACCCCCGCCCAGGCCTGTGTTGGCCCTGGGGTGACCCTGGGGTGACCCTCAGGCCTTGGCCCTTTGCTCCAGGAACGAGATGAACACAAGACAAACCGATTCAGCCGCGGCCCAGGGCTTCCAGCCCTGCGTGGCCCGTTACGAGGCCTGCAGCATCCGACGCGATCCCGGCGGTGGTTACCGCGTTGTCCATCAGGCCTGCCCGGAGCGCACTTGGGTGATGGCGAATCTGCCCACGGCCCATGCACTCTGCGCCGAGTTGCGCGAGGGGCGCTACGGCTGCCAGATCGAGCCTGGATCGGGCAGCTGAAAGGCCAGGGGCGCCGCTGGTAAAAACATTGGCAACAATCTCAGCTCGTGGCTGGAGTTTTCCCCCATTGAGGCATTTTAGGGCCGTAAGTTAAGCCGCCCAAATTGCCTCTGGCATGCTGGGTGGGATTTTGCCGTCGAGGTCAGAGCCGACGGCAAAATCTCTCCCAACTCTTGATATCTCTTTCGGCTTTTTTTCATTTTGCCCCCTGTGGGCTCTGGTCGGCTCAATCTCGATCGCCAAAAGGGCTGACAGCCGCTCCCGCCGTGGCTAGGAGCTGGAGATGGAGATCCAACAGGACCAGGAGCCGTCGCCCTACCAGCACCGCATCGCCCAATTGCGGCATGAGCTGAGCCAGATTCAGCAACTTCTGCGGGAGTTTGAAGGCGAGGCGGTGCTCCGCGATCGGCTGCTCGATCGGATGCGGCCCCTCTACGACGATCTCTTTGCCCTGCATTCGGAGATCGAGCTGGAGCGGGGCCGCCAGCACTGAGATCACCGTGGCGAGCCTTCTTCCCGCCATCCTCAAATGGTTGGCAAGGCCAGAGCAGCTGAGGCGCAGATGGACAGGTGGAGCCCAAGCGACGTTGAGAAGCAGGCGCGAGCCCTTTTAGATCAGCTCAGCCTCGCTGAAAAGCTGGCCATGCTCGATGGCGATACCCCCTTCTGGCGGGGGATGGTGGCGATCGTGCGCAACGATGCCGGCCACCGCCAGAGCTGGCCGGCCGGGGTGGTGCCGCGGCTGGGGATCGGCGGGCTGCACTTCATCGATGGCCCGCGCGGGGTGGTGCTCGAAGGCGGCGCCACCACCTTCCCGCCGCCGATCGCCCGCGGCGCCAGCTGGGATGTGGACCTGGAGGAGCGGATCGGGGCGGCGATGGCTCAAGAGGCCCGTTCCTTCGGCGCCAATTTGTTTGGCGGGGTGTGCGTGAATCTGCTGCGCCACCCGGGCTGGGGCCGGGCCCAGGAGACCTTCGGCGAAGACCCGCTGCATGTGGGGTCGATGGGGGCCGCCATGAGCCGTGGCGTGCAGCGCCATGCGATCGCCTGCGTCAAGCACTTCGCTCTCAACTCCATCGACAGCGCCCGCTTTCAGGTGGATGTGCAGGCCAGCCCCCGGGTGCTGCACGAGCTTTACCTGCCCCAGTTCCGCGCCTGCATCGAGGCCGGCGCCCTGGCTGTGATGAGCGCCTACAACCGCGTCAACGGCGAGTGGTGCGGCCAGCACCAGGAGCTGCTGGGCGCCATCCTCAAGGGCCGCTGGGGTTTCCGCGGCTTTGTGCTCACCGACTTCATCTTCGGCCTGCGCAACGGCCCGCAGGCGCTCAACGCCGGCCAAGACCTGGAGATGCCGTTTCCCATGCTGTTCGCCGCCAGCCTGCCGCAGGCGCTGGCCGGCGCAGAGGTGCCCAGCAGCCGCGTGGACGATGCCGTGCTGCGGCTGCTGCGGGCCCAGCTGGCGCTGCCGGCCGCCGACTACCCCGCTTCGTTGCGGGGATGCGGGGCCCACCGCGCCCTGGCCCGCGAGGCGGCCACCAAGGCGATCGTGCTGCTCAAAAACGGCCCAGCCCAGGCGCCGCTGCTGCCCCTTGCTCGCCTGGCCTCGCTGGCCCTGATCGGCCCCCATGCTGCTGAGCCCAATCTGGGTGACCGGGGCTCATCGGGCACGCGGCCGGCAGCGGGCTCGGTGGTGACGCCCCTGGCAGGGCTGCGCTCCGGGCTGGGGGAGGTGATGCCCGAGCTCCAGATCGAGCATGCCGATGGCAGCGATCTGGCGGCGGCGGCCCTGGCGGCCCGCTGTGGGGTGGCCGTGGTGGTGGTGGGCCTCGACTGGCGCGATGAGGGGGAGCACCTCCACACCGGCGACATCGCGCCGGTGCTGCGCCAGATCCCGCCGCCCCAGTGGCTGATCCGCCGCTTCGGCCGCCGGCTGCTGGCCCCCTTCTGGGCCCCTGTGGCCCAGCTGATCGCTGCCCTGGTGGCCCTTGGTTCCTGGCGCAGCAGCGGCCACTTCGCCTCGGGCGACCGCACCGATCTCAACCTGCCCCGCGGCCAGGAGGCCCTGATCAAGGCCGTTGTCGCTGCCAACCCGCGCACGCTGGTGGTGTTGATGGGCGGTGGCGCCATCCTCTGCGAGGGCTGGCGCCACTTGGTGCCGGCGATCCTGCTGCTCTGGTATCCGGGTCAGGAGGGAGGTCATGCCCTGGCCGATGTGCTGCTGGGTCGGGTGTCGCCGTCTGGGCGGTTGCCGTTCGCCATTCCCCGCGACCACGACCACCTGCCCCCCTTCGACCCCCGCGCCCGCCGCATCACCTACGACCTCTGGCACGGCTACCGGCTGCTGCAGCGTGATCGCCAGCCGGCGGCCTTCCCCTTCGGCTTCGGGCTCTCCTACAGCCGTTTCGAACACCGTGATCTGGCGGTGGAGCGGCTCCAGCAGCGGCTGCCTGCCCAGGAGCCGGCCCTGAGGCTCGAGCTCACCGTGCAGAACACCGGCGCGATCGCCGCCGATGAGGTGGTGCAGGTGTATGGCGAGCCGCCCGCTCTGGTGGTGGAGCGGCCAGCCCGGATCCTGCTGGGCTTCGCCCGGCTGAAGCTGGCGCCGGGGCAAGTCGAGCGCCTCAGCCTGCTGCTGCCGCTGCGGCGCCTGGCCTGGTTCGACTCCCAGGCTGATGCCTTCCTGATCGAGCCCGGTTGCCACCGGCTGGTGGTGGCCCGCCACGTCGAAGATCCGGGCCTGGCGGTGGAGCTGGAGCTGCAGGCCGAGCTGCTGGGCCCCTGAGGCTGTTGCCCTGGCCAAGGCTGTTGCTCTGGCCAAGGCTGTTGCCCTGGCCAAGGCTGTTGCCCTGGCCAAGACCGTGGCGATGGCGGATAGTGATTGTTCGAGCTCTCTCCGCTTGCGCCACCATGGCCCGTAGGGGGCGGCTGCTGGCCGCATTGTTGTTCCTGGCCAGTTGGGGGCTGGTGCTGTTGTTGTCCATGGCAGCCCCGGCGGGCTCCCAGCCGGCAGCGGCAGCAGAACTGCGCGGCGTCTGGCTGACGGCCAACGACATGCCGACTCTGCGGGATCGGCCGCGGATGCAGGCGGCCGTGGCCCAGCTGGCCGAGCTCCAGTTCAACACCCTTTATCCGGTGGTGTGGAACGGCGGCATGGCCTACTACCCCAGTGGCGTCAGCGAGGGGCGGCAGCTGCAGGGCTTCACCTACCTCGGCCTGCAGGGTCAGGACATCCTCGCCGAGCTGATTGCTGAGGCCCATGGCCGCGGCCTGCTGGTGGTGCCCTGGTTTGAATTCGGCTTCATGGCTCCGCTTGATTCGGATCTGGCGCGCCGCCATCCCGACTGGCTGACGCGCAAGCGCGATGGCGGCCTCACCTCGATCAGTGCCGCCGGTGAGGTGGCCTGGCTGAACCCGTTCCGGCCTGAGGTGCAGCAGTTGATCACCGACCTGGTGCTGGAGGTCATCGACCAGTACGCCGCCGATGGCATTCAGTTCGACGACCACATGAGCTTGCCGCGGGAGTTCGGCTACGACCCGTTCACGACGGCGCTCTACAAAAAGGAAACCGGTAAGACCGTGCTGCCCAACCCGGAGGATTCCGCCTGGGTGAAGTGGCGTGCCGACCGGATCACCAGCTTCATGGAGCAGCTGGCCCAGGCGGTGCGGGCCCGCCGCAGCGGCGCGATTGTGTCGGTGTCGCCCAATTACTACGATTTTGCCTACAAGCTGCAGCTCCAGGACTGGCTGGCCTGGGTGCGGCGCGGCATCGCCGATGAACTTCTCGTCCAGATCTACCGGCCTGATCTGGAGAGCTTTCTGCCCCAGCTCAGCCGCCCGGAGCTGCAGGAGGCTCGCCAGAAGATCCCCGCGGGGATCGGGATCATGAGCGGCCAGCGCAACCGGCCGGTGGCCATGGCGTTGATTGCCGACCAGGTGGAGGCGGCCCGCAATCGCGGCCTCGGGGTGGCCTTCTTCTACTTCGAGAGCCTCTGGAGCATCAGCCCTGAATCCCCCGAAAGTCGCCTGGCTGGATGGCGCCAGCTATTCGCCTGGCCGTCGCCGCGCCGCAGCCCGATGGCCCCTCCCATCCCACCACTGCCCGCTCTTTAGCTGCAGCTGCAACCGCTGCAGCTGTGCAACCTCTGCCCCTAGGGCAGGTGGCTGGCGCTGGGTACGGCCTGCAGCAACTCTTTGATGCTGACGCTGCGGCCAAAGCGGCTGCTCAGGTGGGCGACGTAACCACTCACCAGGGCCGCTGCTGCCGAGGTGCCATCCACGGAGGTCCTGCCGCCACCGAGCTGGTTCGTGCTGAGGCCATCGGTGGCGATACCCACCACTTCGCCACCCTTGCCGGCTCCGCCATTGGACCAGCGTTTGCGCGCTCCGCTGCCGCTGGTGGCACCGACCGCCAGCACACCGGGAAGCCGGGCCGGGTAGAGGGGGCTGCTGCGCCCCTCATTGCCGGTGGCGGCCACCACCTGCACGCCGGCCGCCAGGGCCTGCTGGATTGCGGAGCTCACCTCGGGGGAGGAGCGGTCGGAGCTCAGGCTGAGGTTGATCACCTGGGCGCCCTGGGCCCTGGCGTAGTGGATCGCCCGGGCCACCGTGGGGCCATCGGAGCGGCGTTGGTCGTTGAGAACCCGAAGCACCATGAGCCGGGCGCCGGGGGCGGCCTTGAGGATCAGGCCGGCCATTTCAGTGCCATGGCCAAGACGGTCCTGGGGGCGCCCATGGCCCTGGACAAAGTCCCAGCCGTGGAGGTCATCCACCAAGCCGTTGCCATCGTTGTCGCGGCCATCGGCCCGCTCAGTTGGATGGGTCCAGAGCCGCCCGACCAGGCCGCTCTGGCGCAGATCGATGCCGCTGTCGATCAGGGCCACGGTGATGCCCTGACCTTCGTTCAGCGCTGCCACAAGGGCGTCTTCACCAGCTGCGCTACCTGCGCCTGCCAGGCTCGTGGGCAGCAGCACGGCCACCAGCAGAAGCAGGCCAGCCCGGCTGGCCTGCTGGAGCAGGGAGATTCGGTGCTCCCAACGGGGAACCATGGAGGGCAGGCAACCTTCCCCCTTGGTGGTGGCAACGAATCAGCCGCTTCGGTACTCGTATAAGCAGCGCTGATCGGGTTGGGGCGATCAGGGCATCACGCCGCCCCAGGTGCGGATCAGCCGCTCGGGATTGGAATCTTCGAGGCTGGCTGGCGAGAAGCTGCCTCCAGCGTCACTACTTGGGCTGTCGATGGACGTACCACCCATCACCTGGTCGCCCATCAGCAGCGTGGAGCCTGTGGTGGTGATGGCAGTGCTGTTATTGCCTGAATTCTGACCCGACCTGGGTTTGCTTACTTTGGGCGGCCTGGGTTTGGTTTGGGCAACCAATACGCCGTCGCCGATCCCATGACCGAACACAACCCAGCCGAAGGCAACCAGCACCAAAACCAATCCCTTAATCCTGCCCATGCAGAAGACCTCAAGTCGCTTGAATGAAACCGAGGGGTCGGCAACCTTCCAGCTCCTGGGGCCAGGATGCGAAGCGGCTATCTTTACTCTTAGCCTGTGTCCAGCGCGGGCATGGTCAGACGCCAGTGGCGCCTCGGGGCGGGCTCAATTGGTGGAGCTCACGGAGCGTGCGATCAACACCGTGAGCATCAGGATCGCGAGCAGCACCTGCAGCGACATCACCAGCTTGGCCCGCCTTGACATCACCGCTTCGGAGGTAGGGCCATAGGTGGAATTCACATTCATCGAGATGAACAGGTAATCGATGATGTGGGGCTCGGGCGGTTCTTCCCCTTCCCGGCTTGGCCACACGAAAGCTCCGCCCGGGGTGTTTACATCCAGGAAGACATACACGAACATGAACACCAGCACGCTCTCCGCGTAGACAGCTGCCACGTCCCAGAGTCCGGCCAGGCCACCTCCCTGCTGACTGCCGGCACTGGCCACCATCGAGAGCACGTTGGCGATCACCTGCAGCATCGCGAACAGCAGGTAAACCAGGGCCCAGCGGAACAGAGTGCGTGTGTGGCCACGGAAGAGGCTGATCGTCAGCCCCATGGTGATCGCGAAGAAGGCGATCGTGCCGATCAAGTCGATCGTGTGCACCAGGTTGCCTAGATCGGGCGCGATCAGGCGTCGGTTTTTGAGATGATTCACCAGCAGCAGGTCCATCAACCAGACCCCACTGATGGCTGCGATCACCGCCAGGCGACCGTTGCCGCTGGTGAGGCGATCACGCAGCAGATCTGCCGGACCACTGCCTGCTCTGGAAGCGTTTGAGCTGGCCATCGCGTCACTCCTTGGCTGAGGGGGGGTGTCGGGCAGGCGATGCTGATGGCCGCTACCGCTTCTCTGCTCCAGATGCTACAAGGAAGCCATGCTTTCAAGGTAGAGAATCGCCAGGATCAGGATCAGGAAACTGGCGAGAGTAATCCTCGGCTGATGTAGATCCTTGAAGCGCAGGCTGTTGATCCCGGCGGTGATAATCTCGCCACTCACCCTGGCTATGCGCAGCAATCTGGGCATGGGTTGAGAAGGATGGCTGGGAAAAGGAGCTGCCCCTGCGACCTTTGCCAGCAGCAGGCTTCAGTAGTAGAAATTACCGCTCGCTGCATCCTGGCTCACCACACCACAGCGGCTGGCCACTCGCCACAATGCTTTGTGGATTGGAGTGGGGTCATAGCGCACCAGGTCAGGGAACCGTTGCTTCAGCAGTTTGGTGCCATGCCAAGCGTTGTAGTGCGGTATCCGCGGGTTGATGTGATGGCAGACATGGGTTGAGCCGATGCCGTGGTGGAGCAGATTGAGAAGCGGTCCATAGGGTCGATCAACCGTCTGAAGTGCGCCCTTTGCCCAGGTCCATTCGACGCCAGAGAAGTGGGGGATGTCAACATCTGTGTGTTGCAGCCATGTGTATGTAACCAGCCAGGCATTAATCACAAGATAGGGAAGCCCATACAGGCAAGCAACTCTGGCAAAAGAGAACTGCACTGAGGCCAGAACCAGGGCCAGTAGCATCACCAGCAAGCCTAGATTTGAGCGCAGGAGCAAGCCGCGGCAGGAAACAGGAAACAGGGCGCGTTTGCCGTTGAGAAAGGGAGTACCGTTCCAAAAGTGTGAGGAGGGAGTGCCGTAATCCTCCCCGCCTGTTACACCTAAAAAGAGATATAGCGGCCATCCCAGCAGCAAATGGCTGATCAGGGCCATGCTGCCAAACAACCCTCTCCCCAGCCGCCTGTTCAGCTTTTCAACAAGTCGGCCGACGGCAGAACCTGCGCGTGGCGGAACATGGGTTTCGCCGGATTGCAGATGGTTGCAATTGGCATGATGCACCGCATGGCTGCGTCGCCAGGACAAGTAAGGCACCAGCAGCAGGCTGTGCAGTATGAACCCAAGCCATTGCTCCACATGGCGGTTGGGATGGAAGGCGTTGTGACCGCATTCGTGGGCAATCACCCAGCAGCCACCAGCGACGGTGCTGTGATCAGGCCATAGAGAAGCCAAAGGGGGGCTGCGATTGGCTGCAGCGGGATCTGGGTGCCTGCCCCGTAGGCCAGGAGTGAGAGACCCAGCGACATCGCCAGGCTTGCCCAGGCTTTAGCGGGTTTAAGCCTGGTTAATTCGGGGGGCAGGCAGTTGAGAAGATCTGCCTTGCTGGGGTAAGTCTTTTGTTGAAGGGAATCAATCTGCTCCGCCGGATGGGTCAGCAGGGAAACAGGGCGGATCAAATGAGCTGGCGCATGGGAGCTGGAATTGGGTCGAAGACCAGGAATCGCAGAGACTGTAACCAAATCCCTTTGCCAGTGCTTCCTGCGGCTGCCGCCAGTTCATTCCCCTAGCTGAGCGGGTCTGGCCTGTTTGGCCTCCCCTTGGATACGAGCAGGCCAATTCCTGAGGCAATCACCACCAAGGTGAGCAAGCCCAGGAGCACCGAGTAGTAGGGCTGCAGGTTGAGCGGCCCAAAGCGGCCCGTATGAATCTTCAGCAGCCAGAAGGCATCGACGCCCTGCTCCAGAAGCAGGCTATAAAGCGAGCCACTGGCAGCCGTTATCAGGAGCGGGGCTGCAGCCAGGGGAACCAGGATTCGATGTAGGCGACGAAAGCGCGGGGATAGAGATTTCGGCATCTGGATCACTCCTCCCTAAGTTCTTTGTGCAGCATGGCTTCATGGCTGCAAGGCATCCAGAGGCCGTTGTTCTGATGGCTGCCCTTGCAGCCCAGTTCGCGGGCTCGCTTTTCTGCCTCGGCCTGGGTTTTGTAGATACCTTTGGAGTGGGCCAATGCCTCGCCAGGTAGGAGCAGAGTGCTCCCCAGCAGCAGCAGAGCGAAAAAGCTTGTGGTGGTTTTAACCATTGTCATGGCTCCGATCAGAGGGCAAAGAGGTTGTCGTATTGGTAATATTCCGGTTTGTCAAAACCATCGCGCTTAAGCATGCGCCGCAGCACAATGATCTCTCGGCGCTGCGCCACAATGATCTGCCGCGCTAAGCGGCGAATCGTGGGGTTGGAGGTTTTCGTCAGGGCGTCGTGGGCCATCTGCAAGGCGCCGCCGTGGTGGAAAACCATCCCTTCGAGAAACCAGCTCACCCGGTTGTTTTTGCTGGGTGTGCTGCCGCCCATGCGCATCGCTTCTATCTGGGCGGGCCCCATACGGATCAGGTCTGCCAGGGAATCGGGATTTCCCCCGCTTTTCAGGGTTACGGGATAGGGGGGGGCCTCCGGATACCAGGCCTTGCGCCACTGCCCCATGGCCTTGATCTCCTGGGCCTGGTCGTTCCAGATCGAGTGGGCCAGGGCCCCCACGCCGGGCTGGCCGATGTTGAACACAAACTCGCCCATGCGCAGCGCACCGGTGTGGTGCTGCACCATGGCGTCAAGCCAGCGCAGGTCGTAGGTGCTGCCTGAGGGGCCGATGTCATGGCCATGGTCGCTGTGGTCAGTGCCGTGATCAGTGGATCCAGAAGCCGCTGCGGCTGCTCCCGCTGGATTCGATGGCAGCGGCTGGCCATGGTGTTGATGGTGCGGGTGGTGCTGATGGGGCTCCACCTGGGCCTTGGCAAGCGGGGCCAGCAGGCCAGCCAGCACCAGAAAGGCCAGAGCAGGGCGCATGGCTTTTCGGCGAAGGAGGGACCCACTAGATTGCAGCCTCCAGTAGGTGGAGAGTCAAGGGATGGCAGCGCTCGCCATGCAGATCGGGGCTGTGGCCAGGCGCTCCGGTGTTCCCGTCAAAACCATCCGCTTCTACTGCGATGAGGGGCTGATCAAGCCCACGGCACGCAGCGATGCTGGCTATCGCCTCTTTGGCGACAATGTTTTCGCTGAGCTGGCGCTGATCCGCACCCTCAAGCAGATGGAAATACCCCTACAGAATGTGGGCCAGATACTCGAATCGCGGCGCTCAGGGATGTGCACCTGTAGCGAGCTGCAGGCCACAATCCGATCCAAGGCAGGAGAGATTGAGCAAAAAGTTGCAGCATTGCGGAGCCTTCAAGTTGAACTCAAAGGCTTGCTCAGCAGCTGGGAAGATTGTGGTGGTCGCAAGCCTGTCTAGCGCTGGTGCCCAGACAGGTTCTCTGCGGGACCCCAGCGCCATGGCTGGATCAGCCACGCCAGGTGGGTCGTCCGCCGCTCACGAGAGTGCCGCGATTGCGCCAAAGTGCTGCCGGGGTTACATCAAGACCGTGCTCGCACACCAAGAGGGCCGCCTCCTCGGTTGTTTCGGTGCAGCGCAGGGCCTCTGCAAAGGCAGGGTCTTGATGAAGCAGCTCCTTCAGCTGATGAAGCTCATCTGCAGTTGATACAGCTGCAGCATCGGTGGGTAGATGGCAGGTGGCCATTTGGACCTCCTTATTCGAATGAGACCAGCCTAAGAGAGGTGATCTGTGGCGAGGGTCGATGGGCGCTCTGCTGTATCAATCGTTACAAGCGGCTGCATTGCTGTCTGGCTGGCTCGGGCTGGGCATTCGCTCAGCTGGGTTGTGATCGATGTGCCTTTGGAGCGGAGTTCGGGATGAAGCTCGCTTTTAGATTGATGGTGGCGGCTCTGGCTGCAGGCGCCCCACCCTTTGCCCTGGCTGCCCCGGTGGTGGAGGTGATCGGCAAATCGGCTCCCGCTGCCATCGTGACCGTGCGGCCCCTGCTGAGCGGCCGTAGCCGCCAACAAGGCCTGCAGCAGTTTGTGGGGATCTCCGGCGCCAACAGCGGTGCCAGCGGCATTTCAATGAACCGGGTGGTGATCCCGGCCGGTGGCCGTGCCGCGGCCCATCGCCATGTGGGATCGGAATCGGCGATCTATCTGCTGGTGGGCCATGTGAAGACCTTCTACGGCACTTGCCTTGAAAAGACTGCGATCAATCGGGCCGGAGATTTTCTGTTCATCCCAGCCGGTGTGCCCCACATGCCGGTGAACCTCAGCAGCAGCGAAGATGCCATCGCAATCGTTGCCCGCAACGACGCCAATGAGCAGGAGCATGTGGAGCTGCACGACGCTCCTGCGGCGGCCAGTGGTGAGGGTTCTCCGTCGGCGTGTGCGACCGGCTTCCCCACTCGCTGATGGCTCGGCCGCCAGCTCTTGCCCAACCATGGCGAGGTGAGCCTGCCAGATTTTCAAATAGCAGCACGGGGCTGCCCCTATTGAGAGCAGCTCAGGCCTGACGCTGTAACCAGGCTTTGAGCTGGCACCATCGCGCCATGCAACAGGCGCAGCAGGGAGGGTTGGTAGAGACGCACAGATGGCATGGCGCTGGCAGATTCAGCTTGCCTGTTTGAAGCCAAGGTTGCGGCAAGTAGGGATCGGATCGACCCCGATCTGCCTATAAATCGAGGTGGCAACCTGTTCGCCGGCCCGCAACAGTTCAGTTGCCAATCTTGCGATCCAACCACTGGGTCAGGAAATACACCCCCACAAACATTGGCAGATAGGCGAGCCACATGTTGGCGAGGTTCAGCTCTGAGTTATTGATCAGAACCAGCCCGCCGTAGCTGATTGCGCCATAGATCAATGCCCTGCGCAGTGGTGCGGAGATCTGTTTCAAGCGACCAGGGAATGGAGATCTGCTTTAAGGGTATGCCCGGCAGCGGCTTACCCCCCCCGTATCCAGTGCCAGCCGGGATCAGCCCAACCGGCTTGCGGCCCAGCTTGATGGTGGAGCTGAGCTGGAGGCAGCGTTCCTAGGGTTGCAGCAGAACTTGGCGGCACAGAGGAGAAGTTTGGAGCGCTCGTCTGCTGATCTCCATCTGGCATTGATGTCATCGAGGCGGTGCCGTTCAAAGACCATCATTTCTTTGATGCAGGTGATGCCGAGCGCCTGCTGTTTCGCGCCGACGCGCTTAATGCCCGGCTGGTGACGACCGACAAAGACCACGTTCGACTACTGAGTTACGAGGACCAGCGCGGTGAACTGGCCGCCCGCACCACG
>JAWOHV010000037.1:0-5703 GCA_046484965.1 Prochlorococcaceae cyanobacterium | reverse complement strand
CTGCGGCTGCTCACCAGGCCGGTCAGCCGACCGTGGCGGTCGCCCTCCAGCTTGCGCAACCGTTGGGGTGAGCGATCCAGCAGCAGCACCTCCGCGTCCATGGCGGCGGCGATGCGCGCTGCATTCCAGCCCACGCTGCCGGCGCCGAGCACCACCACCCGCGCCGGCCGCACGCCGGTGCAGCCGCCGATCAGCACGCCCCGCCCGCCCTGGGGCCGCTCCAGCAGATGGGCTCCCACCTGGGCGGCCAGGCGCCCGGCGATTTCACTCATCGGTGCCAGCAGCGGCAGGCTTCCGTCCTCCAGCTGCACGGTCTCGTAGGCCACGGCGGTGGTGCCGGCCTCCAGCAGGGCCCGGCCCACGTCGGGATAGGCCGCCAGGTGCAGGTAGGTGAACAGCACCAGATCGGAGCGCAGGTAGGGGAACTCCTCGGGCTGGGGCTCCTTCACCTTCACCACCAGATGGGCGGCCCAGGCTTCCTCGCGGGTCAACAGTCGGGCTCCGGCCTCGGCGAAGTCCTGGTCGTCGATGTCGGCCCCCAGGCCGGCGCCGGCCTGCACCCGCACCTCCATGCCCTGGCCCACCAGCTCGCGCACGCCATCGGGGGTGAGGGCCACGCGGCGCTCGTCGCGCTTGATTTCCGTGGGCACGCCGATGCTGGCCATCGGGGCAGAGAGGGAGGGCGAGGCTGCCATCAAGCCGGGACAAGTTCTCCCAAGCCTGGCTCAGACGGCGGCGATCGGCATGCGCCAGCCGCTGCCGAAGGCCCGGCCGCTCACCTTGAGCAACGGCGGCGCCTGGCGGCGCTTGAACTCGGCTCGCTGAAGCAGCTGCTGCACCCGCTGGGCCAGCTGGGGGTCGGCGCCGGCGGCCACCAGCTCCTCGGTGGAGCGCAGCTCCTCGATCAGGGCCTTGAGCAGCGGATCGAGCACGGCGTAGTCGGGCAGCGAATCGGTGTCGCGCTGATCGGGGCGCAGTTCGGCGCTGGGGGGCTTGTGGCGGATGGCGGCCCCGATCACCTCGCCCGTGGACGGCAGCCCCAGGCTGGCCCGGCAACTGGCCGAGGCCGGATCGTCCAGCCAGGCGCAGAGCTCAAACACCGTGCTCTTGTAGAGGTCGCCGATCACCGCCAGGCCGCCGTTCATGTCGCCGTAGAGGGTGCAGTAGCCCACCGCCAGCTCCGACTTGTTGCCCGTGCTCAGCAGCAGCCGGCCCTGCTGGTTGGCCAGGGCCATCAGCAGGGTGCCGCGGATGCGCGACTGCAGATTTTCGGCGCTGAGCCCGGTGGGCGGGCCGCCCAGCGCTGGGATCAGGCTTTGCTCGAACGCCGCCATCAGCGGGGCGATCGCCACGGTGTGGCTGGGGATTGCCAGTCGGCCGGCCAGGGCAAGGGCATCCTCGATCGAGCCCGCTGAGCTGTAGGGCGAGGGCATCAACAGCGCCTGCACCCGCTCGCCGCCGAGGGCGGCGCTGGCGAGCACGGCCACCAGGGCCGAGTCGATGCCGCCGCTGAGCCCCAGCAGGGCCCGCTCGAAGCCGCACTTGCGGGCGTAGTCGCGCACCCCGAGCACCAGCACCCGCAGCAGCTCCTCAAGCCCGCCGGGGCGCTGCGGTGGGGGGCTTGGCGCCACTGGCGCAACCGTGCTCCAGATGGCCAGCTGCTCTGCGGCGCAGGCCAGCTCCAGCAGCGGCTCGCCCGCCGCGTTCAGCACGAAGCTGGCCCCATCGAAAACCAGTTCGTCGTTGCCGCCCACCTGGTTCACGTAGAGCACCGGGCAGCCCAGCCGGCGGGCCGCTCGACCCGCCAGCTCGCGCCGCAGCTCGTTCTTGCCACGGGCGAATGGGGAGGCCGAGAGGTTGAGCAGCAGCTCCGGCTGCAGCGGCGCCAGGGCGGCGATCGGATCGCTGCCGGCCAGGCGTTGGCCCTGCAGCTCCTCCTCCACCCAGAGGTCCTCGCAGAGGCTCAGCCCCAGGCGCCAGCGCCGGCCGGCCAGCTCAAGCTCCAGGAGCCCCGCGGCTTCGGCGGCGCGGAAATAGCGGCGCTCATCGAAAACGTCGTAGCTCGGCAGCAGCTGCTTGCGGTACACCACCCGCCAGCTTCCGCCCTGCACCAGGGCGATGGCGTTGTGCAGGGCCGGTTGGCGGCGATCGTCCAGCGGCTCGGCGATTCCCAGCAGCAGGGCCAGCGGGCTCGGCAGTGCGGCCGCCAGATGCTCGAGGGCCTGCTGCTGCTGCACCAGCAGGGCCGGCCGCAGCAGCAGGTCGCGCGGGGGGTAGCCCCACAGCGAGAGCTCAGGGGTCACCACCAGATCGGCACCCAGCTGCTGCGCCCTCTGGCTGAGGCTGAGCAGCGCCTCGGCGTTGCCGGCGAGGTCCCCCACCAGGGGATTGCTCTGGGCCAGGGCAACGCGCATCAGGGGGCCGGCAGACCGTAGAGATTGTGCTGCACCAGAACCGGCCGCAGGCTTGGCGGCACCTGTTCGAGCCGCAGCTGCTGGCGGATCTGGCTGCTGGCGCTGGCGGGGATCGGCAGAGCCAGCAGCTCAACGCGGCCGCCCCGCTGCTGCAGCGACTGCAGGTCGGCCTCCTGCAGCGGCCATCCCTGCCGTGGCACCACTGCCAGCCGGCAGCTGGCCAGCACCTGGTCGGCGGCCTTCCACTGCAATACCTGGGGCAGCAGATCGCCACCGATCACGAACACCAGCTCGGCGCTGGGCCAGCGTTGGCGGGCCCGGGCCAGGGTTTCGATCGCCCAGGGGCTGCTGAGCTGCTGCTGATGCAGCAGGCGCGGGTTGTCGATGGCGCGCACCAGGCCGTCCAGGAGTTCGGAGCGCAGCTCAAGCGGCGCTCCGTGCTGCTTGAAGGGGTTGTTGGTGGCCCAGGTGGCCACCAGGGGGAAGTGCTGCAGCAGGCCCTCGAGCAGGGCCTGGTGGCCGAGGGTGGGCGGATCGGCGCTGGTGCCGAACAGGGCCACCTGGGCGGGCGGCCAGTGGGCGGACTGCCAGTGGGCGGCTGGCGCCCCGCTCATGGCAGCAGCTGCTGGGCGGCGAGCTCGGGATTGCTTTCCTGCCACTGCTCGAGCCAATGGCGTGCCATGGGGTCCTGCTGGCCGATGCGGCGCAGCAGGGCGCCGGGTCTGGCGGCGCCGGCCTGGGCCGTGCGCAGCAGCAGGGCGGCGGTGCGCCGGCCGGTGAGCCGGGTGGTGTGCACCGCCAGGGCTGCCTGGGCCAGGGCCACCGGTGCGGCCGGGGCCAGGCTGAGGCCGCCGCTGAAGGGGGCGGCCAGCAGCAGCAGCTGGCGGGTGAGCGAGAGCAGCAGCTGGATGCCCAGCTGGGCGCCACCGATCAGGGCGTTCTGGCCGCCGAGCTGGCCGAGCAGCTGCCGCGCCGCCGTGCCGCTCACCGGCAGCCCGTAGAGCTCGCAGAGCTGCATCACCAGGGCCGTGTCACAGGCCACGGATCCGGCCAGGTCGAGCAGGATCAGGGGGTTGGCGGCCACGCCGGTGGCTTTGAGGGCTGCGTAGCGGCCGATCAGGGTCTGGGCGGCGCGGCGGCCGAGGCGCAGCCGAAAGCGGCAGAGCGATTGGTTGAAGCGATCGGCGGCCCGCAGGGCGTTGAGGGCCAGCAGCATCTCGCCGCTCTGCTTCAGCAGCCGACTGAGCTGCTCCTCCAGGGGGCCGATCCGGGGGGGCTGGGGGCTGCTGCGCACGCGTCCATCGGCCAACAGGCTGGCCTGGCGCGGCGCCGCCGCCACGCTCACCAGCTCCAGATCCCGGGCCGCCGTTGGCAGCCGCCGCCGCACGCTGGCCACCAGGGCGCTGTGCTCCGACTCCGGCCAGCAGTCGATGCGGTTGAGCACCAGCAGCAGTGGTTTGCCGCTGCGCCGTAACTGGGCGATGGCCTCCAGTTCCACGCTGCTGAGGTCGCCGTCGAGCACAACCAGCACCAGGTCGGCCGCGAGGGCCACCCGGGCCGCCAGCCGCTGGCGGCCTCGCTGGGCGATCTCATCGATGCCCGGGGTGTCCACCAGATCCACACCGGCCAAGCCGGCCAGTTGGCGGGGCCAGGGCGCCTGCTCCTGGTGGCGGGTGCAGCCGTGGGCCACGTCGGTGGCAAAGCGCTCGTTGCCGAGCAGGGCATTGAGCAGGCTGGATTTGCCCACCCCCACCCGGCCGAACACCGCCAGCCGTGGCCGCCGCTGCCAGAGCCGCTGCAGCTGCCGGTCGAGGGCCGCCAGTTCTCCGCGCAGCAGCTCCTGCTCACGCAGGCTGAGGTGGAGCTCGGCGCGCCACTGGCGCAGCAGCAGGCGGCAGCGCTCGGGCGTGCCTGGCGGCGCAGTGGTCGCAGCAGCCGCAGTGGCCGCAGCGCTCATGGCGGGGCCTCGCTGGCGTTGCTGCCCGCCTGGGGACGGCGCCACCAGCCGGCCAGCACCGCCAGCACCGCATCAGCGCCGATCACCCCCACGAAGGCACCGAATTCATCCACCACCACCCGCACGTTGGCGCTGCTGCGGCGGAAATTGGCCAACAGGCGGTCGGCGCGGATCATTTCCGGCACAAACTCCACCGGTTCGCAGAGGCTGGCGGCGCTGAGATCGCCCTGGCCCTGCAGCAGGCTGGTGAGCAGCTGCTCGCGGCGGGCAACGCCCAGCACCTCATCCACCTCTTCGCCGAGCACCACCCACCAGGCGGTGGAGTTGGCCAGCAGGCTGGGCCGCAGGCTCTCGAGGCTCGACTGCCCCGCCAGGGTGGGAGCGGCCACCCGCGGAATCATCAGATCGCGGGCTGTGAGGTCGTTGAGCAGGAAGACCTTGCTGATCATGGCCGCCTCATCGGCCTCGATCTGGCCTTTCTGGGAGCCGAGCCGCGCCAGCAGCCGGATTTCATCCTCATCGGTGCTGATCTCGTTCTCGGCCGTGATCGCCGGCATCAGCTGCTCGAGCAGCAGCACCAGCGGCAGCATCAGCCGTTGCAGCAGCCCCAGGCCGGGGGCCGCTGCCAGGGCCACCGGCAGGGCCAGGCGGGTGCCCAGGGCCTTGGGCAGGATTTCACCCAGCAGGATCACCAGCACCGTGAGCCCAACCGAGAACAGCGGCAGGGCAGGGCCCTCGATGCCGTGGCGCTTGAACACGATGGCGGCATAGCCGCCCAGCATCAGGCTGCCGAAGATGTTGAAGGTGTTGTTGGCGATCACCAGCACCGCCAGGGTGCGGCCGAGGCGTTGGCGGAGCTGTTCGAGCCGGCGGGCGCCGCGCAGCGGCGTTGGGCTGGTGGCCAGCTCATGCACCCGGATCGGGCTGGCGCTGAGCACGGCGGCTTCGACGCCTGAGCACAGCGCCGATCCAACCAGCACGATCAGCACCAGGGCGACCAGGGTGATCAGGTCATTCATGGCCCCTGGGGTTGCTCAGGAGGGCCATCCGGTTGGCTTTGGCAGGCGGATGATCAAGCGGATGAAAAATGGGGTGGGCAGGCAGGTTCTTTCGATGCTGCGACTCTCCCATTAAATCGGCTATGCCATCCTCGCGCCCTGCTGATCACCGTGCCAATGCAGATCACCGTGCCAATGCAGATCAGCCCTGAGCTTCACGCCGATCGGCGCTCCCGCTTCCTGCATCGCCTCGGCCAGGCGGCGGCCGTGATCCCTGCCGCCCAGCTGGCGGTGCACCACGCCGATGTGGAGCATGCCTTTCGGCAGAACAGCG
>JAWOHV010000019.1:0-12932 GCA_046484965.1 Prochlorococcaceae cyanobacterium | reverse complement strand
GGCCAGTTGGCGGCAGGCTTCCCGCTTGCTCAGGCCCGCCGCCAGCAGCTCCTGCAGCTCGTTCAGTAGGGCTTCCGGGTTCCAGGGCGCTGCCGCGGCGGCCGGGGCACCGCCCAGCACCAGGGTGCATTCGCCCTGGGGTGGGGTTTGGCGGAAGTGGGCAAGGGCTGCCGCCACCGATGGCCCCACCTGCTGCTCGTGGCGCTTGGTGAGTTCGCGGCCCACCTGCAGGGGCCGGTCGCCGAACTCGGCCAGCAGGTCTTCGAGCAGGGCCAGGAGTCGGTGGGGGGCCTCGTAGAGCACCAGCGTGCGCTCTTCGCCGGCCAGCTGCCGCAGCCGCTGGCGCCGCTGGCTGGCGCGGGCCGGCAGGAAGCCCTCGAAGCAGAAGCGGCCGCAGGGCAGGCCGCTGCTCACCAGGGCGGTGGTCACGGCGCTGGGCCCGGGCACGCAGATCACAGCCAGGCCGGCCTTGCGGGCGGCCGCCACCAGCTCTTCGCCGGGATCAGCGATCCCCGGCAGGCCGGCATCGCTGATCACGGCCAGCGACTCGCCTGCCGCCAGCGCCGCGAGCAGCTCGGGGATGCGCTGGCTCTGGTTGTGCTGGTGGAAGCTCAGCAGCTGGGCGCGGATGCCGAGCTGGTGCAGCAGCAGGCCGCTGCGGCGGGTGTCCTCACAGGCGATGCGGTTCACGCCAGCGAGCACCTGCCGCGCCCGCGGCGAGAGGTCGCCCAGATGGCCGATGGGGGTGCCCACCAGGTAGAGCACGCCGGCGGCCGGTTCCTGGCCCTGCATCACAATGCCCGATTAGCCCAGCCCCATGATGCCGGCTCCCAGTGCGCTCCCTGATGGCGTGAGCCGCGAGGCCCTGCTGGCCGAGCTGCGGCGGCTCAGCTGGGGAGCGGCCGACATCCTGCGGGCCTATGCCCGCGGCGAGCAGCCCCCCTACGGCTTTGCGGCGGCCCTCAGCGTTGACGAGGGCGGTGAGGGGCCGGTTTCGGCGGCGGATCTGGCGGTGAACCGTTGGTTGCTGGATGGCTTGGAGGCGGCCTTCCCCAACGCTGCCTGGACGCTGCTCAGCGAGGAGACGGCCCGTGAGCAACTGCGGCCTGGCGAGCCGCTGGCGGCCGAGTGGCTGTGGATCCTTGATCCCCTCGATGGCACCAAAGACTTCCTGCAGGGAACCGGCGAGTACGCCGTGCATCTGGCCCTGGTGCACGGGCGCAGGCCGGTGCTGGGGGTGGTGCTGCTGCCGGAGCGCGAGGAGCTCTGGTTTGGCCTGCTGCCCCTCGAGGCCCAGGCGGGTGCCGGCGAGGCCTGGCGGGAGAACAGGCAGGGGCAGCGCTTTGAGCCAGAGCTGAGCGAGCGGAGCCACTGCCAGGAGCTGCTGCTGGTGGCCAGCCGCAACCACCGCGATGCTCGCCTCGAGCAGCTGCTGCAGGCCTTGGAGCTGGGCGGCAGCCGGGCGATCGGCAGCGTGGGCTGCAAGGTGGCCACGATCCTGCGCGGTGAAACCGACCTTTACGTGTCGCTATCGGGGCGCAGCGCCCCCAAAGACTGGGATATGGCGGCGCCGGAGGCGGTGCTGCGGGCAGCCGGTGGTGCCTTCAGCCACGCCGATGGCCGCCCCCTCACCTACAACAGCGGCGATGTACGCCAGGCCGGCTGCCTGATCGCCAGCCACGGCCCAGCCCACGCCGAACTCTGCCGGCGGGCGGCGGCGGCGATGGCGGCGATTGAGCCGGGATTTGTGCTCTAGCCGCACAGGGGCTGAGAATGCGCTGAGAAGGCTTCGAATTGGCCTAGAAGTCCTTCCATTTGGCCAATTTTGTTCCATCATTAACCAGCTCGATAAGGCTTGCCTGCAAGTGCTATCTGCCAAGTCTCCACGGTTAACGGCACGGCAACTTGCCGTAGAAGGGTTCACCCTGATTGAGCTGCTGATCACGATCGTGCTGGTTGCCGTGCTCGCGGCGATCGCCTTGCCCAGTTTTCTGAACACCGCGGTGAAGGCCAAGGCTGTGGGTGCCAAGCAGGGGATTCACACGATCTTGCTGAAGGCCTATGTAGATGTGAAGTCTGGAGATATCGAGCGCAATCAGCTGATTGCAGAACCCCTGGAGGAGAGCGATGGCAAGTTCACCTACAACGGCAGCCTCCTGGAGGGGAATGATCTCTATGTAGTAGCGGCCGAACCGGTTGGTGATCAAACTCTGCTTCGCTCGCACTTGCGGGGCTGCATTGAGCTGGATTCCGGCCGGATCACGATGCAGCGCGATTTCGATGCGCCCCTGGAAGGCTGCGGAGGCCAGGGCCAAGGCCAGGGGCAAGGCCAGGGCCAGGGCCGCCGCGGGCGGCAACCCCAACCCTGGCCAACCAAGCACTTAGGCAGGAACCACGCCGTCCTGCTGGGGTACACCGCGCAGGGTGAGGTTGATGCGGCCGCGGTTGTCGATCTCGCGCACGCGCACGGTCACCTGGTCGCCCACCTTCACCACATCGTCCACCTTCTCCACCCGCGCTTCTGAGAGCTGGGAGATGTGGATCATGCCCTCCTTGCCGGGCAGGATCTCCACGAAGGCACCGATCGGGATGATGCGGGTCACGGCACCGCTGAACACCTCCCCTTCGGAAACACGCCGGGTGAGCCCCTCGATGATCCGCTGGGCCTCCTCGGCGGCGGCGCCGTCGTGGCTGGCCACGGTGACGATGCCGGTGTCTTCGATGTCGATCTTGGTGTTGGTGCGCTCGGTGATCCCCTTGATCGTGCGGCCGCCGGGGCCGATCACGGTGCCGATCAGTTCCGGATCGATGCGGAAGCTGAGCAGGCGCGGCGCGTGGGGGCTGAGGGTGTCGCGCGGTTTATCGATCGCCGTGAGCATCTTCTCGAGGATGTGCAGCCGGGCTGGGCGGGCCTGCTGGATCGCCTCGGCCACGGTTTTCACCGCCAGGCCGGTGAGCTTCATGTCCATCTGCAGGGCGGTGATCCCCTTCTCGCTGCCGGCCACCTTGAAGTCCATGTCACCGAGGAAGTCTTCGATGCCCTGGATGTCGGTGAGGATGCGCACCTCATCGCCCTCCTTGATCAAGCCCATGGCGGCACCGCTCACGGGGGCCTTGAGCGGCACGCCGGCATCCATCAGCGCCAGGGTGCTGCCGCACACCGAGCCCATCGAGGTGGAGCCATTGGAGCTGAGGCACTCCGAAACCACCCGCAGCACGTAGGGGAAGGATTCCTTGGGCGGCAGCACCGGCACCAGGGCCCTCTCGGCCAGGGCGCCGTGGCCCACCTCGCGGCGGCCCGGGCTGCGCATCGGCTTGGTTTCGCCGGTGGAGTAGGGGGGGAAGTTGTAGTGGTGCAGGTAGGTCTTCTCGCTGGAGGGGTTGAGGTCGTCGAGCTCCTGGGCATCGCTCGGGGTGCCGAGGGTGGCGCAGGAGAGCACCTGGGTGAGGCCCCGCTGGAACAGGCCGGAGCCGTGCACGCGCTTGGGCAGCACACCAACGGCGGCCTGGATCGGGCGCACCTCATCGAGATTGCGGCCGTCCACGCGCTTGCCATCCTTGAGGATCTGCTGGCGCATCAGCTTTTTGGTGAGGCTCTTGTAGGTGTTGCCGAGCATCTTGCTGTTGCTGCTCACAGCCACCTTGATCGGATCGCTCTCCTTGAGGGCGGCGATCTTCTCACTCACCTGGGCCTTGATCGCGTCGAGTTTTTCGTCGCGCTCGATTTTGGTTTGCTCGAAGTGCTTGAGCACCTCACCGATGCCTTTGGCACATTCCTTCTCGAGGAAGCTGGGCAGCGTGGCGTCGACAACCTGAGGCTCGGGGATCACCTGCTCGATGCCGAGATCCTTGAGCAGGTTGAGCTGGGCCTTGATCAGCTCGCCCACGGCTTCGTAGCCGAAGTCGATCGCTTCGATCACATCCTGTTCGGGCAGCTGGTTGGCCCCGGCTTCCACCATGATCACGCCCTCGGGCGTGCCGGCCACCACCAGATCGAGCTCACTGCGCTCGATCTCGCGGTAGCTGGGGTTGAGCACGAAGTCGTCACCGAGCAGGCCCACCCGCACGGCTGCCATTGGCCCGTGGAAGGGGATCCTGGCGAGCAGGGTGGCCATCGAGGCGCCGGTGACGGCGAGCACATCGGGGGGCACCCGTTCATCGAGCGACAGGCAGGTGGCCACGATCTGGAGGTCGTCGCGCATCCAGGCGGGGAACAGCGGCCGCATTGGCCGATCGATCAGGCGGCAGGTGAGGATCGCCCGCTCCGGAGGCCGTGCCTCGCGGCGGAAGAAGCTGCCCGGGATGCGACCGGCGGCATACAGCCGCTCTTCGTAGTCGCACATCAGGGGTAGAAAATCGATGCCTTCGCGCCCGCCTGAGCGCGTAGCGGTGACCAGAACTGAGGTGTCACCGCATTCGATCATCACCGAGCCCCCTGCTTGGGGGGCGAACCGTCCGGTGGTCAGCCGGATCTCCCGACCATCGAAGGAGATCGACTGAGTTTGTCCTTGCACTGAGCCTTATGTCCTTTTGTTGTCAATAGCCATTGTGCCATCCGCACCCTCCGAGGGGGCAAGCGGTGCGGCGTATCACCAGCTGGACTTGACCACGCCGGGGAGTTCGCCCTTGTGGGCCCGCTCGCGCAGCTGGTTGCGGCAGAGGCCGAAATCGCGGTAGACACCGCGGGGTTTGCCGGTGGCCCAGCAGCGATTGCGCCTGCGGCTAGGGGCGCTGTTGCGGGGCAGCAACTGGATCTTGCGGTGGATCTCGAGGCGCTCCATCGGATCGGCTGCGGCTTCGAAGGCGGCCTTGAGGGCCGCCCGCTTGGCGGCGAAGCGCTTCACCATTTTTTCGCGCTTCACATCGCGCGCGATCATCGACTTCTTCGCCATGCGGCCGGCTGCAGTGCAGTTAGGTAGGTACTGACCTTACCGCTTCGTGGGCGCCGCAGCTCAGCGGTTGAGCAGCTGCTGGATCGCCGGCAGCTGGCTGGTGTCCTTCACGATCAGCACCAGGCTCAGGCCCACCAGGAACACGAAGCCCGATTGCAGGAAGGCCTGCTGCAGCCGATCCGGCAGCGGCCGACCCCGCAGGCCCTCGAGCAGCAGCAGCACGAACTGGCCGCCATCGAGCAGGGGCAGGGGCAGGGCGTTGAGCACGGCCAGGTTGATCGAGATCAAGGCGGTGAACAGGAACAGGCTGCTGCCTCCCTGCTTGGCCAGCGAGGCGCCCATCTCCACGATCTTCACCGGGCCGGAAACCTGGCTGGCGGTGGCGCCGAAGTTGGTCACCAGGGCCACAAAGCCTTCAACTGTGCGCTTGCTGAGGGCGATGAAATCGTGGTTGGCCTGGCGGATCGGTTCGAAGGGGCCGCGCGCCGCCCGGAATGCTTCTGTGCCGTTGGGCTGCAGCTGGGCGCCGATGCGGCCGATGCCGCCGAGGTCGGCAGGGGTGAGCTTCAGCTGCAGAAGGCGCCCGCCGCGCTCGGCTTCCAGCTGCAGGGTTTGCTGCGGCGCCGCCTTGATGCGGGTCACCAGATCGGCCACCGCCTGTTGGCCGCCGGCCAGGGGCACCCCTGAAAGGCTGAGCAGACGATCGCCTGGCTGCAGGCCCGCGGCAGCGGCGGCCTGGCCGGGCTGCACGCCGCTCACCAGCACCCCGGGCGTGGCGCTGAAGCCCGCCGGGATGCCCAATACCAGCCCCTGGGCGAGCAGCACGCTCCAGGCGAGCAGCAGGTTGGCGAGCACGCCGGCGGCGATCACCAGAGCCCGCTGGCGCAGGGGGCGGTTGCGCAGCAGGTTCGGGTCATCCGCCGGCACTGGGCAGTCGTCATCGTCGTCGGGGAAGGCAACGAAGCCCCCCAAGGGGATCGCCCGCAGGGCGAACTGCACTCCGCGGCGCCGCCGCTGCAGCAGCACTGGCCCGAAGCCGATCGAGAAGCTGCTGACGCGGATGCCCTGCCAGGTGGCGGCCAGAAAGTGGCCGGCTTCATGCACCACGATCAGTCCCGCCAGGATCGCCAGTGCGGTGAGAACACCCATTCAGGCTTGGCTCGCTCAGTTCACCCATTGTGGTGGGTTGGCAGGGGAGAAGCTGGGGTTCAGGCGGCCGTGAGCCGCTCGGCGCCGAAATAGGGCACCAGGGCTGCCGGCAGGAGCACCGTGCCATCGGCCTGTTGGCCGTTCTCCAGCAGGGCGGCCATGGTGCGACCCACGGCCAGGCCGCTGCCGTTGAGGGTGTGCAGCAGCCGGGTGGTCTTGCCCTGCTTGCAGCGGATCGCGGAGCGGCGGGCCTGGAAGTCACCGCACACCGAGCAGCTTGAGATCTCGCGGTAGGCGCCGGCGCCGGCCAGCCACACCTCCAGGTCGTAGGTGCGGGCGGCTGAAAAGCCCAGATCACCCGTGCAGAGCTCGATGCGGCGGTGCGGCAGCTCAAGGGCTTCGAGCACCGCCTCGGCATCGGCGGTGATCTGCTGGTGGGCCTCGGCCGATTGCTCAGGCGTGCAGAACCAGTAGAGCTCCACTTTGTTGAACTGGTGCAGGCGGATCAGGCCGCGGGTGTCGCGGCCGTAGCTGCCGGCTTCGCGGCGGAAGCAGGGGCTGTAGGCCACATAGCGCAGGGGCAGCTGCTCGGCCGGGATCACCTGATCGCGGTGGAAGGCGGTCATCGGCACCTCGGCGGTGGGGGTGAGCCAGAGGTCGTCGTCGGCGCAGCGGAAGCTTTCTTCGGCGAATTTGGGCAGCTGGCCGGAGCCGGTGAGGCTGGCGCTGTTCACCAGCACCGGCGGCAGCACCTCGAAGTAGCCCTTGCCGGTGTGCAGGTCGAGCATGAAATTGATCAGGGCCCGCTCCAGACGGGCGCCCTGGCCGAGCAGGGTCACAAAGCGGCTCTGGGCGATCTGCACCGAGCGCTCGGTTTCCAGCAGCCCGAGCCGTTCGGCGATCTGCCAGTGCTCTTCAAGGCCCTCGTCATGGCGCGGGTTGCCCCAGCGCTTCACCTCCAGGTTGTCGTTCTCATTGCGGCCGTCGGGGGTCTCTGGGGCGGGCAGGTTGGGCAGGGTGAGCAGCTGCTCGCGCAGCCTGGCCTCGAGGGCCTTCTCCTCCTCCTCGAGCACGGCCACCTGCTGCTTGATGCGGTTGCCCTCATGGCGCAGGGCCTGCAGCTCGGGGCTATCGGGGGCGGCGCCGCCCTTGATCTTGAGCCCCACCTCTTTGCCGATGCGGTTGCCCTCGCCCTGCAGTTCGCTGCGCTGTTGTTCGAGGTCGCGCTGCTGGCGCGCAATCAGCTGCAGGCCGGTGAGGTCCACGGCCAGGCCGCGGCGGGCGAGCTGCTGGCTGATCAGGTCGGGGTTTTCGCGCAGCAGGCGCTGGTCGAGCACGGGGCCGGCAGGTGGGGGCGCCCGGCAGCCTAAGGGGCGGCCCTGGTTTGCCCTGGCGGATCAGCCCAGCCAGGCGGCCAGGTCGGCTGGGCCCTGGAAGTCGAGCAGGGCCTCGCCCAGCTGCTCGAGCCTCTGCAGCTGCAGGGCGCTGATCGTGTGGCGCTGGGGATCGCTGAGGGGGCCGCAGCGGCGCTCCAGGAGCCGCAACACCAGCGTGGCGGCTTCCAGTTGGCGCCCCTGCTCGAGGCCTTTCTCGAGGCCCTGCTCCAGCCCCTGCTCGAGTCCCTGCACCAGGCCTTGCTCAAGGCCCTGCTCCAGCCCTTGCTCAAGGCCCTGCTCCAGCCCCTGCTCCAAACCCTGCTCCAGCCCCTGCTCCAGCCCCTGCTCCAAACCTTGCTCGAGCCCCTGCACCAAACCTTGCTCCAATCCCTGCACCAGGCCTTGCTCGAGGCCCTGCACCAGCCCTTGCTGCCTGCCGAGCTCACGGCCTTCCTTGAGGCCCTTGCGCACGATGTATTGATAAACGGAAGAATCCTCGAGGATGCTCATGGCGAGAAGACGCTGAATAACAGCTTGGGAAAATTTTAGGCCCGCCAGCAGTTGGCAGCCGCTGGTGATCAGCCGGCGCTGATCGGGGTCGGGGATGGCCTGCAGCCGCAGGCGCACCTGGCTGAGCAGCTGCTCGGCGGGCTGGCGGCTGGGGCGGGCAAGCACCGCCAGGGGCAACAGGGCCAGGTCGGCCAGCAGGGGTTCGGGATCCTGCTCCCAGAGCCTCAGGCTGGTGAACTGGTGACGGGTGCCGCCGATGGCCAGATGGTCGATCCGGGCCAGGGGGCTGCCGGTGGGTTTGAGGTGGATCACCACCTGCTGGATCGGGCGGCGAAAGCGGCGGTGCAGCCTGATCCAATACTCGAGCATCCGCTCGGCAATCGCCGCATCCGGCCGGGTCTGGAACTCCAGGTGCAGGATCGGAGGCCCATCGGGCTCAGGCCCTGCAGGCAGCAGGATCACCGAATCCGCATGCAGTGGATCGCTGCTCAGCTCACGGTCGAGCAGCTGCCAGCTGCCGCAGGGATCCGGGGGCGGCCGGCTTGTCTCGGCGCAGGCCGCCAGCACCCAGCGCCCCACGCTGGCGGGGTGGCGGGCCACCAGCTGCTTGCAGAAGTCGTCGATCACCGCTGGCCAAACCCACAAAAAAGGCACCGATGGGGAGCGCCGCTGCGCCCCTCTCACCAGTGCCCGCTTTCGCTGGGGTTGTTTCAGGCCCTGCTGGCCCTGGCCTCAGAGCACCTGCACCACTTCGCTCACCTCGGGGATGGCTTCGCGCAGCTTGCGCTCGATGCCCATCTTGAGCGTCATGGTGCTGCTGGGGCAGGAGCCGCAGGCGCCCTGCAGGCGCACCTTCACGATCGGACCGTCGATCTCCACCACCTCCACGTTGCCGCCATCGGCCATCAGGTAGGGGCGCAGCTCATCGAGGGTGCGCTCCACGTTCTCGAGGGTGAGGGCGCGGGGATCGGCGCCCTCAACGGCGCTGGGATCGCTGCTTGGCGTGGTGCTCGGGGCGGCAGTTTCGCTGGTCATGGTGGGTCTGGCTTTGCAGCGAGCTTAGGAATGGGGGCTGGCTGGGTGGCGAAGCCGATCGCTTCTAAGATCCGGCCATGACCGACGTGCCCGCTTCCCGGATCCGCAATTTCTGCATCATCGCCCATATCGACCACGGCAAATCGACCCTGGCCGATCGGCTGCTGCAGGACACCGGCACCGTCGCCGCCCGCGACATGCAGGAGCAGTTCCTCGACAACATGGAGCTGGAGCGTGAGCGGGGCATCACGATCAAGCTTCAGGCGGCCCGGATGGAATACAAGGCGGCCGACGGCGAGATCTACATCCTCAACCTGATCGACACGCCCGGGCACGTTGATTTCTCCTATGAGGTGAGCCGTTCGCTGCAGGCCTGCAAGGGGGCGCTGCTGGTGGTGGATGCCAGCCAGGGGGTGGAGGCCCAGACCCTGGCGAATGTGTATCTGGCGATCGAGAACAACCTCGAGATCATCCCGGTGCTCAACAAGATCGACCTGCCCGGTGCCGACCCCGAGCGGATCAGTGAGGAGGTGGAGGCGATCATCGGGCTCGATTGCTCTGGCGCCATCCACTGCTCAGCCAAAACCGGCCTGGGCATTCCCGAAATCCTCGAAGCGGTGGTGGAGCGCATCCCGCCGCCGCCCGATCGCAGCGCTGAGCCGCTGCGGGCCTTGATCTTCGATTCCTATTACGACCCCTACCGGGGCGTGATCGTGTATTTCCGGGTGATCAGCGGCCAGATCAGCCGCAAAGACAAGGTGCTGCTGATGGCCAGCGGCAAAACCTACGAGCTCGATGAGGTGGGCGTGATGGCGCCCGACCAGCGCCAAACCGAGAGCCTGCATGCCGGTGAGGTGGGCTATCTGGCCGCCTCGATCAAGGCCGTGGCCGATGCCAGAGTGGGCGACACGATCACCCTGGCGGCCAATCCCGCTTCCGAGCCGCTGCCTGGCTACACCGAGGCCAAGCCGATGGTGTTCTGCGGCCTCTTCCCCACCGACGCCGATCAGTATCCGGATCTGCGCGAGGCGCTCGACAAGCTGCAGCTCTCCGATGCGGCGCTCAAATATGAGCCGGAAACCAGCAGCGCCATGGGCTTCGGCTTCCGCTGCGGCTTTTTGGGGCTGCTGCACATGGAGATCGTGCAGGAGCGGCTGGAGCGCGAATACGACCTCGATCTGATCGTTACGGCGCCTTCGGTGATCTACCAGGTGAACATGATCGACGGCAGCACCTTGATGGTGGATAACCCCGCCACCCTGCCGGATCCGCAGAAGCGCGAATCGATCGAAGAGCCCTATGTGAAGCTCGAGATCTACACCCCAAACGTCTACAACGGCGCCCTGATGGAGCTCTGCCAGGAGCGGCGCGGTGAGTTCATTGATATGAAATACATCACCACCGACCGGGTGACTCTGCACTACGAAATGCCGCTTGCTGAGGTGGTGACGGATTTCTTCGATCAGATGAAGAGCCGCACCAAGGGCTATGCCTCGATGGAATACAGCCTGATCGGCTACCGCAAAAACGAGCTGGTGCGCCTCGATGTGTTGATCAACAGCGAGAAGGCCGACCCGCTCACCACGATTGTGCACCGCGATAAGGCCTACAACGTGGGCAAGGGCTTGGTGGAGAAGCTCAAGGAGTTGATTCCCAGGCAGCAGTTCAAGATTCCGATCCAGGCCTCGATCGGTAGCCGCATCATCGCCAGCGAGAGCATCAGCGCCATCCGCAAGGACGTGCTGGCCAAGTGCTACGGCGGCGATATCTCCCGCAAGAAAAAACTGCTCAAAAAGCAGGCCAAGGGCAAAAAGCGCATGAAGGCGATGGGCAAGGTGGAGGTGCCCCAGGAGGCCTTCATGGCGGTGCTGAAGCTGAACCAGTAGGCCCTCTGGGCTGCGGGTGTCGCGCCAGGGGAATGCTGCCTGGGTTGAGACGCGGCAGACCCATGCCAAACCCCGTTCGTTACCGACCGCCCAGACCGGCTGAGGCGGGCTACCTGCTGCCCCTGGCCAGCGGCGCTGCCCTGCTGCTGCTGCTCAGCGGCCTGTCGCTGCAGGCGGCGGTGCTGCACCAGCGCGAGCTGGCGGCCGAGGCCTTCCGAGAGCTCCAGGGGGAAGACGTGCTGGCCTCGGCGGCGCAGCGGCTGGCGCAGCAGCTCGATGGCCCCTACCGATCCTTGCTGAGCCAGCCGCTGGCGGCCTGGCCGGCGGCCGAGCGGGCGGCCCTGCAGCAGGGCCAGGAGGCGGGCCAGGAGCTGCGGCTGCTGGCCTGGGAGCCTTCCGGATCGGCGGCGCTGCTGCGGCTGGCGCTGCTGCGGCGCGATGGCAGCGGCCTGGGCCAGCAGCGCACCTTTGTGCTGGAGCTTGCTGGCGGCGAGCGGCTGCGGCGGCTGCGGGAGGTGGGGCCATGACCATGCCCGAGCTGATCGCGGCCGCCGCGGTGCTGTCGCTGGCGGCGGGCAGTTCGCTGCAGCTCTGGAGCGGCTCGTTGGCAGCGAGCCAGGCCACGCTGCTGCAGCGCCGGCAGCTCGATCGCATCGAAGCCCAGCTGCTGCGCAGCAAAGCGCGGCTGCGGGCGGCGGCGGATCAGCAGCTGGCGGTGGCCCAGTTGCCTTTCCTGGGCTGCGCGCAGGCGGCGGCCTGGATGGCCGAGCAGCTGCAGGCTGCCGACCTGGGCGCGCCGGCAGGGTTGGCCCGGCAGGTGGGCCTGGAGCCCGACGCGATGGTGGCGCTCGTTTACCGCGATCAGGAGTTGGATCTGGAGCGGCAACGGCGCTGGAGCCCGGTGGCCTTTGGCCTCTGCAGCGCCCTGGATTTCGCGCCACCCCTGGAGCCAACCCAGGAGCAAACGCCATGAACCATCAGAAGCGAGAGGCCGGCTTCACGCTGCCGGAGCTGCTGGCGGCCCTGGTGGTGCTGGCGTTGCTGCTGGGGATGGGCCTGCGCAGCGGCGGCGAAACCCTGGCCCGCCAGCGGCTGGAGGCGGCCACGCGCCGGCTGGCCCAGGGGATCGAGCGGGCCCGCAGTGAGGCCCGCCGCCAGGGCCGCCCCTGTGCGCTCAGCCTTGAGGGCGGCGCCTGGCAGCCGCCCAATGGCGGCTCTTTGCCCGGCTGCCGCACGGCGGCGATGGCCCTTGCGGAGAGCGGCGCTGCCGCGGCGATTGCGGTGCACCACAACCTGCCAGCGGCGTTGCGCTTCACGGCCAATGGGCTGGTGCTCGATGGCGGCACGGTGGTGCTGGCGGCGGCGGGCACGCCCCTGCAGCGCTGCCTGGTGATGGCGCTGCCGCTGGGGGTGGTGCGGCTGGGCCGCTACGAGGGCGAACTGACGGCGGCGCCCACGGCGAGCGCCTGCGTGCTGGACCCAGCGCTATGAGCAGAACCTGCAGGATCAGAACACCAGCAGGCCGGCCGGCGAAGGCGGCGGGCTTCTCGCTGCTGGAGCTGCTGCTGGCGATGGGGCTGGGCAGCATGCTGGCGGGAGCCCTGCTGCAGCTGCTGCTGGCCGATGGGCAGGGCATGCAGCGGCTGGGGCGGTTGCTGCGCGAGCGCAGCCACCAGCAGCGCACGCTGGAGCTGCTGCGCGGCGATGTGCAGCGTGCCGAAGCCATCAGCGCGCAGCAGGAGCTGGAAAGCCACGCCTGTTCGCTGGCGGGCCGCCGGCCGGTGCTGCACCTGCGCCTGGCGCAGGGTGCGGCGGTGACCTATTCGGTGGGTGCGGCACCGAGCGGCATCTGGCGCGGCCAGGTGCTGATGCGTTGCGGCCCGGCCTTCGGGCTCGACGGCCAGCCCAGCCTGGTGGGCACCCCCCAGAACCGGGTGGTGCTCGATGGGCTGGCGCGTCCGCAGCCACTCCAGGCCAGCTGCGGACGCGCCAGCCCATCGAGCACCACCCGGTTCTGGGGGGTGCCCACCAGGCTGGGCTGGCCGTCGAGCCCGAAGGCCGGGCCGCAACGCATCAGCACCTGG
>JAWOHV010000289.1:0-6734 GCA_046484965.1 Prochlorococcaceae cyanobacterium | reverse complement strand
ATCGTTGGCGATCGAGATGGCAGCGTCCTTCATCTTGCGGATGCCTTCTGCCACCGAAGCGCCGGGGACGCCGAGGGCCAGATAGGGTTCACGCAGGCCGTTCAGGCAGCGATCTTCCAGCACGGAAGCGTCGCCGGTGAAGATGGCGTAGGTGACGTAGCGGAGAATGATCTCCATGTCGCGCAGGCAGGCAGCCATGCGGCGATGGGTGTAGGCGTTGCCGCCGGGGGCGATCAGGGCGGGCTGCTGATCAAAGAGATCGCGGGCCGCATTGGTCACGATCTTGGAGGCATTGGAGGTGATTCGGTTCACCGTGTCCATGCGCTTGTTGCTCTCGGCGACCATCGCCGCAAGGGCATCGATCTGACCAGCATTGATGAATTCGCCGCGGGCATCAGCCTGGGCAACAACCTTGGTGAAGGCGTCGAACATTGAAGAGCTCCTGTTCTCGACGGGGAGTCGGGAGTGGGTGGGTAAGTGGGTAAGGGATGAGGGCGCGATTCCGCACTCTCGGCAAAGCGGGCGTAGCGGTTCTGATCACCGCCTAGCCTTCTTGGCCCCTTCATTGTTGGGCCTCGCCCTTGCCCGGTGGGCCCCCCTTAACAAACGGTCATTACTTGCTGATCGACATGCGGGGCAAGGGATCTCGGCTACTCTGCCGCTGCTTTTGCGGGGCTGTGCACGGGTTTTGTGGCGCTGGCTGGGCCAAAGCCAAAAGCCCCGGCGCCACAGGGGGCTGGCGCCGGGGGCAGGGAACTGGCTGGGCCCTGATGGCCGCTGTCTAGGCCTTGGCGGCCTTTCTGCGGTTGCCCTTGCTAACTGCCTTGAGAGCCTCTTCACCGCTGCCGCTCACGCTCACATCGGTGATCCGGCCGCCCATGCACTGCACGAGCCGCATCGTTTCACGCATGCGGGTGAAGGGCACATTCATCACCATCTCCGCGGTGCGGGAGTAGTCGTTGTTGTTCATGCCCGTCACGGTGAGGGTCACCTGGCGATCGCTGTTGAGGCCGGTGCCGCGGGTGCCTGCTGAAACCTTCATGGCAATGGAAGCTGTAGGAAGAGAAGGAGGGTTGGGCTCAATTCACCGGGGTGATGCTGGCGATCCGGCCACCTTCGCGCTGGATCTGCTGTTGGTACTGCAGCAGTTTGTTGAAGGGGATGAAGCGCACGCGGTTGCTGCGCTTGTGGAGGCGGTAGTTGTTGAGGCCGCTGATCTCCACCCGGAAAGTGCGCCCCTCTTCGCCGGCGCCCACGCCCATGCGGGTGATGCCATCGGAGCTCACCTTGCGGAATACCGAGCCCTTGGCGTTGGGGCTCACCACGGCCATGGGGGCCTCGGAATGGACGGCCGGATTGAGGCGGGACTGGTTTTTGAGCATGTCTCCCCTCACCGAGGCGCCAACACCACGGGTGAGCTGAAGCATGTAGGAGAACTGCAGGCCCTGCTGGCCGGAGGAGTAATCCCAGCCGTGCAGGTAGGGAACCACTTCCTCGCCGAAGCGATCCTGATACTCAGCGCTGTCGATATAGGAATCGATTTCGGCGTCGTAGCCATGCTCCTGAAGGATCGTGAAGTGCTCAAGCATCTCGGCTTTGTTTTGCGGGGCACGGCCCAGCAGATGCTTGTGGTTCAGTTCGATGAACCGGTAGGGATTGCAGGATTCGAAAAATTTGGACCGATAGAGGCCGCTCTTGGCCACTTGGCGAACGAATTCACGAACGCTGAGATACCCCCGCTTGAATAGCGACTCGGGGCCTTCCAGCCGCTCGCTGACCATGATGTATTGATTGCCGAAAACCTGCTTATAGACAGACCGAATGATCTGGGTTTTGTCGGCCTCGGTGGCGTTAGACCAATTTTCTTTATTGCGATCAATGGAAAAACGCTCGATGCCAAGGTAGGCGGCGTTGGCAAGGGTCATGGGCTTGCTGGCCAATGGTGATTTGGAAGGCGAGGCGGCAAGGCGCGCAACCTGCCTGCCACCGAAGACTCCTGGACCGATCCTATGGGGATCCCCTGACCGCATAGAGAGCTTTTCATAATCTTTATAAATCCTGCGGCTCCGCTCAGCATGGGGCCGGAGCTGGCGCGTTCCGAAGGGATCGATACCATCCGGCCAGCGCGCCGCCTTTGCCGATGACTCCTTTCGCTTCGCCCAGTTCTCCGGCTGCCCCCTTGTCCGCCGCTTCGATCAGCGCCTGCAGCGAGAGGCTCGTCGATCAGCTTCAGTCCCTCACTGAGGTTGCTGAAACGCTTACTCTGCGCTTGCTGGAGCTGGAGGATCGCCTCGCCGCCCAGGAGCGGCAGCTGCAGCCGCTGCTTCAAGGCGGCCAGGGGAGCGATTCGGATGCCGATGCCTTCGAGGAAACGGAGAGCCGCCTGGCGGAGACGGAGGAGCGGCTGGAGCGGCTGGAGGCCCTGCTCAACGCGCCGCCGACCAGCGCAGAACTTGGCGACAGGCGCCAGCTCCACTGCCTGCAGGGCCCCCTGGGTTTGGCTGAGGCGCCAGCTTCGGAGTCGCAACCGGAGCAGCAATCGGAGCAGCAGGAGGCATTCGATCCTTTCCCCGTGGAGGAGATTGATCCCCCGTTCCTCGATGAACTCGAGCTTCGGCAGGCCTGAATCGGGCCCTACGCACGCCACTGCTGCAGCCAGCTGGCAGGAATGTCGTGTTGATAGGTCTCGGTCTGCCGAAAGTCGAACGGACCGGCGAGCGACCCCCAGAGGTGTTCGTGGCTGACTGGGTCGTGGCCCCGGTCGATCGTTTGCATGCGGCCGGGCTCGATCTCGAAGCGACTGACCAGATAGGCCGTGCTGCCTTTGCGCTCCACCAGGCAGCGGCAGCCCGGCTCCACTTCGCCCACAAAACCGGATCCCGCGGCTCGAACCACGTAACGGCAACCCTCGAGGGGCTGTAAATCCTCGGCTGAGATGGCCGCCATCCGCTCGGGTTCCTGGGTGGCACCCCAGAAGCGATCCTCCTGGCGAAGGGCCTGGTTTTCGATGATCAGCTGCTCGCCGTGGCTCTCCACCCGCAGCACCCGGATGCGATAGGGCCTGCCAGGCTCAATGGCATAGGACTGCTCCAGCAGCAGGGAGCCTGCCGCCAGATGGGGCACCGGGCGGACATGCACCAGGATGTGGGCGTAGAGGGGGGGGTTCTCGAAGGCCTGCTCCTGGTTGCTGAAACCGCCAGCAAGCATCTGCACGAGGCTGGTCAGGGAGTTGCTCATCGGCTGCACTGCGGAACTAGAGCCCCAGCAGGCGCAGGCGGAAATCTGCCACCTGGCGGGCCATGGCCGGCTGGTCCTGGAAGAAAGGATGCTCGCTCACCAGGCTGAAAACCTGCTCCAGCTTGCTGGTTCGATCCATACTGGCTTCACCATGGTGGCGGCTGTGGACTTGCCAGGCTTCATCAAAGGCCATCGCAAAGCTGTCGGCGTTGTTGAACTGCCGGTTGGAGCTTGGAGGAGGAGTGCGCATGGGGCGGACGGAGCGGCCAGAGCGATCGACCGTGCTTGGAATCCCTACAGGGCAACGTTCCTGTTGGTTGGGCAGCAAAGATGTTGGCCGATGCAATGCCAGGACCCAGATTTGAACTGGGGACACGGCGATTTTCAGTCGCCTGCTCTACCAACTGAGCTATCCCGGCTCGTCGCCGAAGCAACTGGCTGATCTTAGATCACTGACCCTGGTGCCAGGGCGCAGCGCTGCTTGCCCTGGGTCTGGGGGTGCGGCCCAGGCAGACCATGCCGGCGACCCTCCAACCCCCCTGGCGCAGGGCTTTGGCTGCAGCTGCAGCCGTGGCTCCGGTGGTGAGGATGTCGTCGACCAGCACCACCGGCCTGTGCTGCTGCCAGATCGGACTGGAGCGCCGCTGCTGCCGGCAAGCGAAGGCATCCTCCTGGTTGATCAGCCGCAGTCGCCGGTTGAGATGGTGCTGCCCAACGGTGGGGCGGCTGCGCTCCAGCAGGGGCTGGCAGGGCCAGGTCAGCTGGCGGGCGATGGCCGCCGGCAGGGGGTTGCCGCTGTGCCGCTTCCAGCTTGGAATCGTTACCAGCAGCGGGCCGCAGATGCCGGTGGCCTGTTTCCAGCTCTCGTTGCCTTCGAGTGCCCGTTGCAGCTGCTGGGCCAGACCGCGCAGCAGGGATGGCTTCGGCTGCGGGCGTTGACGCAGCAGCACCTGGCGCAGCCCACCGTGGTACCAACCCAGGCTCCACCACGGCAGCGGCGCGCCGCCCTGAAGGCCTGCCACCGGCAGCTGCAGCTGCTGGCGGCAGGGCGGGCAGAGGCCGCCACTCGGCGCAGCCGGTTCGCCCAGGCCGCCGCAGAGCGGACAGGGCAGATCGCTGATCAGGCTGAGGGCCCCGTTCAGCAGGGAATGCAGCTGCAACATGGCTGCCGGCCTCGGGTCTGCGGTACGCCCAAAGGATTCCCAGCAGGCGACTCTTCAACTGCTGCGGCCGCCGGCAGGCCGCGGCTCAGGAGCTGGCGGCAGCCGAGCGCAGCATCGCCACCAGGGTGCGGTGGGCGTCTTCGCTGTCGGTGAGGGTGTGATCGAAGCGCACAATCACGGCCTGGCCGTCCACCTCCAACTCCATGGCCTCGGGGCCCACGCTCACCATCCGAGCAGCCTGGGCCGTTGCCACGCCGCCGTAGTGGAGGGCATAGGTGAGCACGGCCGCGGCATGGTCGTCGTTCATGTGCTTGCAGATCCGATCGCTCACGGCGGCGGTGAGGGGGTCGGCGGCCATCGGCGTGGGTGCGCTGGAGGTGCTGATTCTGGGCGAGGGGTGCCTCGGGGCGCTCAGCCGGCGCCGAACCGCTGCCAAAGCAACAGGCCCAGCCGCAGGCCACTGAAGGACACGTAGCCAGCCAGCAGCAGGAAGATCGCCATCGAAATCCAGGTGCGCAGGCGTTCGTTCATGGCTTCTCAGGGCTGCAGTTGTTCCATCCTGCCGCCGCCATTCTGGCCATGCCGAGGGCCGCTGAGAGCTGGGGGCGGTTCAGCACCGGTATCCCCAGAAGCCGCTGGCGCAGTGCCCGCCACTGGGGATTGCGGGCGCCGCCCCCCAGGGTGATCAGCCGCCGCAGGGGTGGGGCTCCGAGATCCTGCAGCCGCTGCCAACCTTGCTGCTCGATTGCCGCCAGGCCCTCGAGCAGGGCCTGCAGGTAGAGGGCGTCGCTTACAGGGCGGGGGCCCAGCAGCGGCTGCAGGCTGGGATCGTCGATCGGGAAACGCTCGCCAGGGCGGGCCAGGGGGCGAAGCTGCAGCCCCGAGGCACGGCCGGGATCGATCGCCCGGCTCAGTTCAGCGATCTGGGCCGGGCTGAAGAAGCGCAGCAGGATGCCGGCGCCGGCATTGGAGGCTCCCCCCACCAGCCATCGCCCGGCCAGCCGGTGGCAAGTGATGCCGGGGCCATGGATCGGCTGCGGGCAGAACTGCTTGAGCACGAGCGTCGTGCCCAGCACGGTGACGCCATCGCCGGGCTGCAGATTGGCGGCGAGCACGCCGGCATTGGCATCGGTGCTGCCAGCCACCACCTGGCAGCCGGCTGGCAAACCGAGCTGCCTGCAGGCCGTTGGCGCCAGCGGGCCCAGGCTCTCGCCACTGCAGCAGATCTGCGGCAGGGCGGCTGCCCAGCTCTGGCTGGCAATCGTTCCGCGCCAGCGGCGCCGCTCCAGATCCCAGCCCAGGCGCAGGTTGTTGCCTTCCTCACCCCAGCGCCAGTCCCCCAGCAGCCAGCCCATCAGCCAGTCGGCCTGGTGCCGCAGCAGCCAGGGGCCGGCCTCCCCTGCAGCTGTGGCATTCGCCTGCAGCTGTAGGGCCCGCGCCAGGCTGCCACTGGCACTTGCCAGCCCAGGTCCGGCGATGCGGGCGGCGGCCTCGGCCTGCTCGGGGCAGGCCTGGTGGTAGGGAAGGGCCAGGCCCAGCTGGCCGCTGGCAAGGGAGCCATCCGGCCGGCAGAGCAGCAGGGTGCCCGAGGTGCCGGCCAGGGCGATCGCCCCGACCGAGGCGCGCAGCTCCTCGCCCAGGCCGGCCACCAGGGTTCTCAGGCCAGCCAGCCAGCCCTGCGGCTCCGCAAAGGGCGCTGGATAGGGCAGGCCGTCCTCGGCCAGAACAGTGCCGCTGCTGTCCACCAGGGCCAGCCGCAGGCCGCTGCTGCCCAGATCAATGCCGAGGGCGCAGGGGGCGTTGGTCAGGCGGCGCTGGCGGCCGCGATGCGGCTGGCGGTGGCTTGGCGCAGGCTGGCTGCGATCGCTTCGACGTTCTCCCAGGGCAGGTTGAGGTCGCTGCGGCCGAAATGGCCGTAGGCGGCCACGTCCTGGTAGAAGCAGCCCCCCCGTTGTTGGGGCAGAGTCCGCAGGCCGAAGATCTCGATGATGGCGCCGGGGCGAAGGTCGAAGTGCTCCTGCACCAGGGCGGTGAGGTCGGCGTCGTTGAGGCGGCCGGTGCCGAAGCTCTCCACCAGGATGCTCACCGGCCGGGCCACGCCGATGGCGTAGCTGAGTTGCACCTCGGCCCTGCGGGCCAGGCCTGCGGCCACAAGTGCCTTGGCTACATAGCGGGCGGCGTAGGCAGCCGAGCGGTCCACCTTGGTGGGGTCCTTGCCGGAGAAGGCGCCGCCGCCGTGTCGCGCCCACCCGCCGTAGGTGTCCACGATGATCTTCCGGCCCGTGAGTCCCGAGTCTCCGAGGGGGCCACCCGTCACGAAGCGGCCCGTGGGGT
>JAWOHV010000114.1:0-9006 GCA_046484965.1 Prochlorococcaceae cyanobacterium | reverse complement strand
CATGATGGGGGCCGCAAGCACGATGGCGTGGAAGTCCCCTCAAGCTGCTGGTGATCGACACCGAGCGCAAGTTCATCGGCAGCGGCATGGGCAAGGAGCTGGCCGAGGCGGCCGGCGGCAAATATGTGCAGCTGCCCAAGGCCAGCGATCAAGCCATCGCCGCCATCGCCATGGAGGCGATCAGCGGGTTCTGAGCCATCAGCGGCTTCTGAGCCCTCAGCGGGGCCGGATCGGTGTGGGCTGGATCAGGCGCGGTCGCTCGCGGCCAGCCTTCGCCCTGGCGGCGCCTGTTTCGGCGGGGTAAAGCTCCTCGAAGAACTTGCCCAGGCCCACGGTCACGCTGCGCACCCCATCCATGAACTGGGGATCGGCGGTGAGCTTGTTCAGATCACCGCCCACCGCATCGAGCCGCGCCGTGAGCTTCTCGGAGTTGCCCACCGTGGCCTTGAGCTCCGCCAGGGTCTTGGGGTTGTCGAGGGCGGCGGTGAAGTTGCGCGCGTGAGCGGAGGCCGCCGCGGCCTCGGCGGTGGCTTTGTTGAGGTTGGCCAGGATCGGATCGGCCTTGCCCACCGACGCATTCAACTCGGCCACCAGGGACTGGGCCTTGAGGATGAACTGGCGGGCTTCATTGGAGGTGAGTTCGAAGCTGCGGGTGGCTTTTGTCATTGAGGGCACCAGCTGGCCCCGATCCGCCTCCTCGAGCATCTTCTGCATCAGATCGGTCACCGAGCTCAGGCTGGCGGCAGCTTCGCCAGAGATGGAGCCCTTGTCGCAGAGGATCAGGGCCTTGTTGCAGCGCGGGCTCAGGGGGCCTGGCGTGCCCGCCGGCAACTGTCCACCCGTGCTGATCAACGACATCTGGGCATCGCCACCCAGCAAGGTGCTGGCTTCCACCCGGCCCACCACAGGCCGGGCCAGGCGCAGTTCCGGCTCGGTGATCTCCAGGTCGGCGGTGATGGCATCGCTGGCCGTTTGGATGCGGCGCACACTGCCCACCATCACGCCGCGGAAGCGCACCGGCGAGCGCTCCGCCAGGCCGGCCGCATCGAGCAGCCGCACCCGCAGGATCCAGGTGCGCTGGCCCAGGGCGATGCCCTTCAACCAGAACCAGAGCGACAGCCCCCCGCTGATCGCCGCCAGCAACGACAGCCCAACGATCGCCTCGCGAACACTGCGGCGCATGGGCTCAGAGCTCGGCGGGCTGCATCGGTCCGCGCAGGCTACCGCTGCGGAACTGCACCACGTAGGGATTGTCGGTGCGGCGGAAGTCGTCGGCACTGCCCAGCCACTGAAAGCAGCCGTCGTAGAGCAGGGCCACCCGATCGGCGGTGCGCTCGATCGTGCTCATCACATGGCTCACCACCACCGAGCTGCCGCCGGCCACCTCGGCAGTGCGCACGATCAGGTCTTCGATGCGGGTGCAGGCCACCGGATCAAGGCCGGCGGTGGGCTCATCGAAGAGCAACAGCGGCACCTGGCCGGGGGGTTGGCTGGGATCATCGATCAGGGCCCGGGCGAAGCTGACCCGCTTTTGCATGCCGCCGCTGAGCTCACCGGGCATCAGGTCGGCAATGCCATGCAGGCCCACCGAGTCGAGCGCACGCCCCACCCGCTCGCGGATCTCCGCATCCGAAAGGCGGCCGTGGCGATAGAGCAGAAAGCCCACGTTCTGCTGCACGGAGAGCGAAGCCAGCAGCGCCGGGTTCTGGAACACCAGCCGCACATCGGGTGGATGGCGCTGATCGAGCCGCAGGTAGGTCTGGGGAACGTCGTAGATGCGCACGGTGCCGCTGCTGGGCAGCAACAGGCCGGCCAGCAACCGCAGAATCGTGGATTTGCCCGATCCCGAGGGCCCCAGCACCACCAGCCGCTCGCCGGCATTCAGCTGCAGATTCAGCTCGCGCAGCACGGCATGCTCCCCCCAGCGCATGCTCACCCCCTCCATCTCCGCCACCGCAACGCCCCTGGATCCTCCGGCAGCTGGAGTGGCAGCTGGAGTGGCGGCTGGAGTGGCGGCGGCTGACTGAGCCTCAGGGGGAGCCAAGGGGTTAGCGCAAACTCGCAGCCATCCTGGCCTTATCTCCGTACAGTTCAGTTACACATTGCCGGGGTGTCCAGCCCCGCCGCCGTGACCACCCCGCGTCCAAAGGCCAGCAGGCGCCTGCCGCGCCGGAGCCTGCGCCGCCCGAGCTGGGCCACCAGTAGCGAGCGGCAGCGGGAGCTGGTGGCGCGCTCCCGGCGGGCAGTGCGCTGGCTGCAGCCGGGGCTGGTGGTCAAACGCTGGGTGCTCACCTCGGGCCTGGGGCTGGTGATGGCCCTGCTGGGGGCGGCGGTCTGGGCCGACCTCAAACCGATCTACTGGAGCCTGGAAACGATCAACTGGCTGCTCGCCCAGCTCACCACCGTGCTGCCGCGGGGATTCACCGGGCCGCTGGTGCTGATCGCGGGCGCCGCCCTGGTGATCTGGGGACAAAGCCGCAGCTTCGGCTCGATCCAGCAGGCGCTGGCCCCGGAGAAGGGCACAGTTTTAGTGGATGCCCTGCTGGCCCAGCGGCGCCTCAACCGCGGCCCGAACATCGTGGCCATCGGTGGCGGCACGGGCCTCTCGACGCTGCTCTCGGGCCTGAAGGTGCACAGCAGCAACCTCACCGCGATCGTCACCGTGGCCGATGACGGCGGCAGCAGCGGCGTGCTGCGGCGAGAGCTCGGCGTGCAGCCCCCCGGCGACATCCGCAACTGCCTGGCGGCCCTGGCCACCGAGGAACCCCTGCTCACCCGCCTGTTCCAGTACCGCTTCAAGGCCGGCACCGGCCTCGAGGGCCACAGTTTCGGCAACCTCTTCCTCTCTGCCCTCACCGCGATCACCGGCAGCCTCGAATCGGCGATCACCGCCAGCAGCCGGGTGCTGGCGGTGCAGGGTCAGGTAGTGCCCGCCACCACCGCCGATGTGCGGCTCTGGGCCGAACTGGAGAACGGCCAGCGGATCGAAGGCGAATCCGCGATCGGCCACGCCCCCAGCCCGATCGTGCGCCTGGGCTGCCTGCCCGATCGCCCTCCCGCCCTGCCGAGCGCCCTGGAGGCGATCGCCGAGGCCGATCTGATCGTGCTCGGGCCCGGCAGCCTCTACACCTCCCTGCTCCCCAACCTGCTGGTGCCGGAACTGGTGGCCGCGATCAGCCGCAGCAAGGCTCCAAGGCTCTACATCTGCAATCTGATGACCCAACCCGGGGAAACCGACGGCCTGGATGTGGCCGGCCACCTGCGGGCCATCGAATCCCAGCTGGCCAGCCTGGGGGTTGAGCAGCGGCTGTTCACCGCCGTGCTGGCCCAGGAGGATCTGGGCGCAAACCCTCTACTGGAGCGCTACCGCAGCCGCGGCGCCGAACCGGTGCGCTGCGATGCCCGCCAGCTGCGCAGCCAGGGCTACGAGGTGATGCTGGCACCGCTGCAGGGGGCCAGGCCAAGCGCCATGCTCCGCCACGATCCCCGCAGTGTGGCCGTGGCGGTGATGCGCTTCTACCGCCAGCACAAAAAGATGAATCAGTAGGCGTCCTGCAGTTCGTAGAAGTCGGGCTGCACGTAGTCCTTGCGCAGCGGGTATCCCTTCCAGTCCTCCGGCATCAACAGCCGCTTGGGATGGGGATGGTCCACATAACGGATGCCGAACATGTCGTAGGTTTCCCGCTCCTGCCAATCGGCGCCGCGGAAAAGGCCATAGAGGCTGGGTACGGTGAGATCGCCATCCCGGGGCAGAAACACCTTGAGGCGCACCTCCTCAACAACACCATCGGCTGGCAATGGGCCGCTGCCGACGCCCAGGTCGGCCAGAGAAGCCAACTTGGCCAGGTTGTAGAAGCTCACCAGCCTGCCGCCGGGGCCCTCGTCGTAGCCGCCCTGGCACCTGAGGTAGTCAAAGCCGCTGGCCTTGAGGGCGGTGGCCAGCAACGGCAGGAAAGCCGGCTCCACCCCCAGCATCTCAACGCCGAGGTGGTCGAGGCCGAGCACCTCATGCTCGAAACCCTGGCTGCTGAGCCAGGCACTCACAGGACCAGGCGTAGCGACGGCCAGATCGGCAGTGGCTACCTCCTGGGAGGCAGCAGCGGCAGCGGGATCTTCAGGCATCGGCTTGGGTTGGCAGGGAAGCAGGCAAGGCCTCGGTGGGGGCCGGGATGCCCAGCGGCAGCGCCGCGGAGGCGGCCAGGGCGGCCCTTTGGGTTTCGGCGCTGAGGTAGGCGCCGGTGATGATCGGCTCCACGGGCCGCAGCCGATGGGGAACCGTGATGTACCTGTTGCTGGGCCGCAGGTTGCCCCGCTCGGCCAGGGCCTCGTTGCCCACCTTCTTGCGCAGCTTGATCACCGCGTCGAAGATGGCCTCCGGCCTTGGCGGGCAACCGGGGAGATAGAGATCAACCGGGATCAGCTTGTCGACGCCGCGCACGGCGGTGGTGGAATCAGCCGAGAACATGCCGCCGGTGATGGTGCAGGCACCCATGGCGATCACGTATTTGGGCTCCGGCATCTGCTCGTAGAGCCGCACCAGGGCTGGCCCCATTTTCATGGTCACGGTGCCGGCCACGATCAGCAGGTCGGCCTGGCGGGGGCTGGAGCGGGGCACCAGGCCGAAACGATCGAAATCGAAGCGGGAGCCGATCAGGGCCGCAAACTCGATGAAGCAGCAGGCGGTGCCGTAGAGCAGCGGCCAGAGGCTGGACAGCCGCGCCCAGTTGTGCAGGTCATCGAGAGTGGTGAGGATCAGATTCTCGGAGAGCTCCGAGGTGATCTTCGGGGCCCCAACAGGGCTGCAGCTGGCGGCGCGCAGGTCGCGAAGGGCAGCGATGGAGGGTGAATCTGCGGGCCCCTCAGGGGAGGTGGCAGGGGTGGAGGAGGTCAGCGTCATGGCAACAGGGAATCAGCTCCACTCGAGGGCGCCCTTGCGCCAGGCATAGGCCAGGGCCAACACCAGAATCGCAATGAACACAAGGGCCTCGATGAAGGCCAGCAACCCGAGCCGGTGGAAGGCCACGGCCCAGGGGTAGAGGAAAACGGTCTCCACGTCGAAGATCACGAAGACCAGCGCGAACATGTAGTAGCGAATATTGAACTGAATCCAGGCGCCGCCGATCGGCTCCATCCCCGATTCGTAGGTGAGCTGGCGCTCACCGCTGCGGCTGCTGGGGGCCAGCACCTTGTTGGTCACCAGGGCCAGCACCGGCACGGCAGCGGCGATCAACAGAAAGCCAAGGAAGGCGTCGTAGCCGGAGAGCACGAACATGGACGGGCCCAAGCTGGCGGCAGTCTGGCATCCACGGGCCAAAGGTGGTGGCTCTTCAGAATTGCCTCCACGCAGCTGGCCCCAGGCGTGATCTATAGAGTTCAACCACCGCGGCAAGGCAGGGCGATGAGCAACGAGGAGGCCAGCAGCACCAATGAGGCCGGCGAAGACCTCAGCAACTCCGCTGCGGTTCCAGGGGAGCAGCAACCGGCGCCGCTGGAGAGTGATCCCGAAAGCCATCGCTTTGAATGCCGCAGCTGCGGTTTCGTGTACGACCCGGCCGAGGGGGTCAAAAAGCTGGGCATCCTGGCGGGCACCCCGTTCACAGCCGTTGATCCCCAGAGCTTCCGCTGCCCCGTCTGCCGCAGCAAGGTGGGGGCCTTCATCGATATCGGCCCGCGCGACAAGCCAAGTGGCTTCGAAGAAAACCTCAACTACGGCCTCGGGGTGAACCGCCTCACCCCGGGTCAGAAGAATGTGCTGATCTTCGGAGGCTTCGCCCTGGCGATCGCCTTCTTCCTCTCCCTCTACTCCCTGCGCTGATGAACCCCCATCGCCGTCGCCAGCTCCCACAGCTGTTCTCGAAGCTGCTCTCGCCGCTGCTCAGCCTGTCCCTGGTGCTCGCCCTTGGCCTGGGGCTTTCGGGCTGCGTCACCACCGGTCTGCCGCTGGCGTCCTCCAGCCCGTGGCAAGCCGTGCCCCTGGCCACCCGCTCCAATCCGCTCGACCTGGCCTTCACCAACGACAGCCACGGCTTTCTGGTGGGCAGCAACCGCCTGATCCTGGAAACCGAGGATGGCGGCAGCAGCTGGCAGGAGCGCTCCCTGGAGCTGCCGGCCGAGGAAAACTTCCGCCTGCTCAGCATTGATTTCAAAGGTGATGAGGGCTGGATTGCCGGTCAGCCGGGCCTGCTGCTCCACAGCACCGACGCAGGCCAGAGCTGGACCCGCCTCTTCCTCGACACCAAGCTGCCTGGCGAGCCCTATCTGATCACCGCCTTGGGCCGCAACACAGCGGAGCTGGCCACAAACGTCGGCGCCGTGTATCAGACCAGCGACGGTGGCGACAGCTGGCAGGCCCAGGTGAGCGATGCCGCCGGTGCCGTGCGCGACCTGCGCCGGGCCGAGGATGGCCGCTACGTGAGCGTCAGCAGCCTCGGCAACTTCTTCGCCACCTGGACACCGGGCCAGGGGACCTGGCAACCCCACCAGCGCGTCAGCAGCCAGCGGGTGCAATCGATGGGCTATCAGCCCGATGGCAACTTCTGGATGGTGACCCGTGGCGCCCAGCTGCGCTTCAACAGCGATGCCAGCGATCTCGACCAGTGGAGCAAGCCCGTGATCCCGATCACCAATGGCTACGGCTACCTCGACATGGCCTGGGATCAGGACGGTGCGATCTGGACCGGCGGCGGCAGCGGCACCCTGCTCGTGAGTCGCGACGGCGGCAGCAGCTGGCAGAAGGATCCGGTGGGCGCTGAGCAGCCCACCAACTTCACCCGCATCCTGTTCAGCCCCGACGGCAAGGGGTTCGTGCTCGGCGAGCGGGGTTCGCTGCTGCGGCTGGTGGGCTGAGCCACCAACTTCTGTAACCAAGCCTCTCAGCCGCTCCCTCTGGCCAGCAGCAGACCCCTAGGATTGCTTCGCTGAATGCTTGTCGCTATGGCTGCCGGCTCAACTGGAGAACGACCGTTCTTCGAAATCATTACGAGCATTCGTTACTGGGTGATCCACGCGGTCACCCTGCCATCCATTTTCCTGGCTGGCTTTCTGTTCGTGTCCACGGGCCTTGCCTACGACGCCTTTGGCACACCGCGCCCCGACGCCTACTTCCAAGCCCAGGAAAGCAAGGCGCCCGTGGTCAGCCAGCGCTATGAGGGCAAGAGCCAACTCGACCTGCGCCTGCAATAAGCCATGACCCAATCTCCCGTTTCCACCACCCCGCGCAACTACCCGATCTTCACGGTTCGCTGGCTGTCGGTTCACGCCCTCGGCATTCCCACCGTCTTTTTTCTGGGAGCCCTCGCGGCGATGCAGTTCGTCCGTCGTTGAAGTCTGCTGCCATGCAACGCAATCCCAACCCCAACAACCTGCCGGTTGAGCTCAACCGCACCAGCCTCTATTTAGGTCTGCTGCTGGTGTTTGTTACCGGCGTGCTCTTCTCCAGCTACTTCTTCAACTGATCCAGAGAATCCCAGATGAGCAGCAAGAAATCCGCTCTGCCCGACGGCCGTATTCCCGATCGCCTGCCCGACGGTCGCCCCGCCGTGGCCTGGAAATCCCGCTGGACCGAAGGCGTTCTACCCCTCTGGCTGGTAGCCACAGCCGGAGGCATGGCCGTGATCTTCGTGGTGGGCCTGTTCTTCTACGGCGCCTACGTAGGCGTTGGTTCGGCCTGAATCCCTTTTCCTAGTCAGAAGCCTGATCGCTCGTAATCAGGATATTATCAAAGAGGGCGCTTACAACCGCAGGCTGCCCAAGGGCGTCTCTAGGTGTATAAGCATCATTCGAGCCTCCATGAAATGTGTGGAACAGCAGCTTCTGAATTGGGGCCTGATTGAGGCCCGATCCACGCAGCTCAAGGCCCGTGGCATTCACCACCAAAGCACCATCCACATGAATCATCGCTGAGCCATTGGCCCGAGCGGCATCATTGAGCTGCAGGTCCAGGCTTACGTGATGCCAGGTCCCTGGCTGAAACACAGGCTCGCGGCTCCTCTTAACAATTCCAAAACGCCTCCTCTTGACCGGCTGGTCATAGATGTAGGTGGCAACACCGCCCTGCGGCTGGAAGGAAAGACGCGCACTCCAGCCGTCCGGGCGCCGTGGAGCCCCGCCAGTAACCGGCCGGCGTGGGGCCAGCCCCAGCAGCTTGCCGCCGCGGGCGAAATCAAAATCCGGCGAGAAGCGCACGTCGAACGATAGACGTGCCCGGCTCACCGAGCGCTGCAGCGGCAGGTTGATCGCAATCCGCTCTGAGCCCTTTTCATTACCCAGATAGCGCACCTGCAGCGCTGTCGAGCCATCGGGTCCAGCGCCGGCAACCAGGCTGCGATGCCGATCCTGGGCCACCGGGATCAGCGAGGTTCTCCGCGGCGTTCTCGGCGACGGTGAACCTGGGCGCTGCCGCATCGCTTGCTCTCTGCCGGAACCAAGTGGAGCCAGCACGAAGCTGGGCTCAAATGTTTCCTCAAACAGCAGCTGCCGCGCCTGGGCCAGTGCGGGCAAAGGGGCTAAGGACTGCTGCAGAAGGAATAACAGCGGCATTCAGGGATCGCTGAGCCGCTCGCGGAAATAGGCGATGGTGGGCTCCAGCCCCTGATCGAGCGTCACGCTGGGTTGCCAGCCCAGTTCACGGCGGGCCAGATCGATCACCGGTTGGCGTTGCAGCGGATCATCGGCCGGCAGCGGCTCGCAGATCAGCGGCAGCTCGGGATTGATCCGATCGCGCACCTTCTCAGCCAGCTGGCGGATTGTGAATTCACCGGGGTTGCCGATGTTGATCGGGCCGGGGTGCTCACCGTTCATCAGGCGGATCAGGCCCTCCACCAGATCATCCACAAAGCAGAAGGAGCGGGTCTGGGAGCCATCGCCATAGAGGGTGAGCGGCTGGCCGCGCAGCGCCTGCACGATGAAGTTGCTCACCACACGCCCGTCATCGGGCAGCATCCGCGGCCCATAGGTGTTGAAGATCCGCACGATGCGGATGTCGGTGCCGTGCATCCGCTTGTAGTC
>JAWOHV010000067.1:0-10910 GCA_046484965.1 Prochlorococcaceae cyanobacterium | reverse complement strand
AGTCCACGCGGGCGTTCGTGGTCACCTCCCCTGTGATCAGGCAAAGGCCCGTGTTCACCACGGTCTCGCAGGCCACCCTGGAGCTCGGGTCCTGGGCCAGCAGGGCATCGAGCACCGCATCGCTCACCTGGTCGCAGATCTTGTCGGGGTGCCCCTCGGTCACCGACTCGGAGGTGAACACGTAGCGGGAGCTGGAACCGGCGCTGCTCATTCGCTCAGCAAACGGATGGGCCCATCACCCTATGCCCTTCACGTTCGCCATAGGTGTGTGCTGGGCCCAGCTGGATCAGCCCAGTGCCAGCTCGCTCCAGCCGTTTACCAGTGGGTGCGCTTCAGCAAGCGGTGGCGGGTTGCTCCAGCCGGCTGTGTAGCCGAGCGCGAGCTGCTGGGGGATGCCCGCGGCCACGGCCATGCGCAGGTCGCTGTTGGCATCACCGATCAGGGCGCAGCGGCCAGCGCTCACCCCGAGCTGGGCGCAGAGCCCATGCACCGCCGCCGGATCGGGCTTGCGGGGGCGGTGTTCGGCACTCCAGCTGGCGGCGAAATAGTCCTCCAGCTGGTGGCTGGCCAGGAAATGGGCAATGCCGGCGATGTCGTCGTTGCTGATCACGGCGCAGCTGATGCCGGCGCTGCGCAGTTGCTCCAGCCAGGGGATCAGCCCCTCGGTGGTGTCACTGGAGGCGCGGGGACTGCCACTACCACTGCCGCTACCACTGCCGCTGCTGTTGCGGCGGGGATCGGAGTGATCTGCCTGGGCAAACACCGCCTCGCTGGTTGCCAGAGCTTCTGGCCAGCCCAAGCCAACCTGCGCCAGGGCAGTGGCGGTGGCAATCAGGTTGTGGTCGCGGTTTGCCACCGCCATGGTGCCGGCTGGCTGAATGGCATCGGCGCTGCGGCTGATGCCATAGGCCCGCTCGAGCAGATCGCGCAGGGATGGACGCAGGGGCGAGGCCACCTGCTCCAAACAAAGAGCAATCCTGGAGCAAGCCAGGCTGATCAGGCCAGGCTCGCTGATGCTCAGGGTGCCGTCCTTGTCGAACAGCACCGCATCCACGGCCCCCAGAGGCTGTCCGCGCAGAAGCAACTGGGGCATGGGCAGGGTGGTCAGCTCAGTCGAGGGTCACGCCCATCGGCTCGTTGTCTTCGGCTTGCTCGAGCAGCATCTGCTTGTAGCGGGCGGCCATCTCCTCGGCCTTGTCGAACACCTTCTGGGGATCGGTGAGCATGTCGCCGGGCTCGGGCTCGAGGGCCTTGGTGGAGAGGGAGATGCGGCCCCGCTCGGCGTCGAGGTCGATGATCATCACCTTCATCTGGTCGTTCACATTCAGCACCGTGTGCGGTGTTTCGATGTGCTCGTGGCTGATCTCGGAGATGTGCAGCAGGCCGCTGACGCCGCCGATGTCGATGAAGGCTCCATAGGGCTTGATGCCACGCACGGTGCCGATCACCACCTCGCCAACTTCGAGGCGATTCATCTTGCGCTCCACCAGGGCGCGGCGATGGCTGAGCACCAGGCGGTTGCGCTCCTCGTCCACCTCGAGGAATTTCAGCGGCAGGAAGTCGGCAACCAGGTCTTCCTTGGGTTTGCGGGTGCTGATGTGGCTGCCGGGGATGAAACCGCGCAGGCCCTCGACCCGCACCAGGGCTCCGCCGCGGTTGGTGGCGAACACCTCGGAGTAGATGGTGGCGTCTTCTTTCTGCAGCTGACGCACCCGCTCCCAGGCGCGCTGATACTCGATGCGACGGATCGAGAGGGTGAGCTGGCCGTCTTCGTTCTCCTCGCTGAGGATGAAGAACTCCCGCTCCTCGCCGGGCTCGAGCACCTCGCTGAGGGTCTCTACGCGGTTGATCGACACCTCCTGTAGGGGCATGAAGGCCGCCGTCTTGGCGCCGATGTCGATCAGGGCACCCTTGGGCTCGAGGTTGAACACCGTGCCCTTGACCACATCACCCGGGTTGAAGTGGTAGTCGTACTTGCTCAGGAGGGAGGCGAATTCCTCGAGCGTGAACCCGATGCCCTCGCTGTCGCCCTTGCTGGCCCTGCTGCTCGGGTCATCAGCGGTAGGCACCTCCTCGGGGATGGACAGATCCAGGTCAATGGCGGCTTCTGCCGCCATATCAAGATCGGCGCCTTCGGTGGCGAGGTCGGAGGGGGTCACGGTCATAGTGAGCTGGCGGACTGCTAGGTGGCAGAACGAAAGAAGGCATCGCGGCCGCCCGCCAGCGGCGCGTGCAGCTCTTGAATCTACACAGGGATGCCACGGGCTCGATCACGGCGAGTGGCCGGATCCAGATCAGCTGGCGAGGGTCGCTCAGGCCAGTGCTGCTAGGGCTGGTTTGGCATCGCTGCTTTGATCACCGCGGCTCCGCAGCCCCTCCAGGGTGGCCACAAAATCACTGATGCCCTGGAACTGGCGGTAAACCGAGGCAAAGCGCACGTAGGCCACCTCGCTCATCTGGCTGAGGCGCTGCAGCACCAGCTCGCCGATTTCACTGCTGCTCACCTCCCGGCTGTGGCGTTGCTGCAGGGCGATTTCGATGTCGTCCACGAGGCTTTCGAGGCGAGCTGGCTCGAGGCCGGTTTTCTCGCAGGCCCGCAGCAAACCATGCAACAACTTGCCGCGGCTGAAGGTTTCGCGGCTGCAGTTGCGCTTGACCACGGTTACCGGAACCGTTTCGACCCGTTCATAGGTGGTGAAACGGAAATCACAGTTAAGGCACTCCCGGCGCCGACGCACGCTGCGCCCTGCATCGGCTGAGCGGGATTCCAGCACCCGGCTGTCAGTGTGTTGGCAGGAGGGACATTGCATCCCTGGAAACCACCCAAGTTTTTTAATTGTAGGCAGCCAAACGGCTATTGAGAAGACACCCGAACCCCCTGGAAGCGCGGTGACAACAAAAAACCCCCCACAGTTGTGGAGGGTTGGATACGGGCTTGGGCCCGAGGCTCACTTGCCGATCTTCGGCGGATCGCGGAAGGCAATCGCAAAGAAGAGGGTGGCGATTGCCAAAGCGAGGATCAGGATGTAGGCGAAGCTCTCCATTGGTTACCTCTGGGTTCCGGCGATCAGCTGAGGGTGGAGCCGGCCGGAGGCGCATAGCCTTCGGGCAGGCGGCGGGTGGAACGGTCGCCCAGTTTCTGGAACAGACCGAATTCCACCTGTTCGCCCAGATCCGGATCAATTCCGGCAAACACATCGCGGTAGAGGGTGCGGGCACCGTGCCAGATGTGGCCGAAGAAGAAGAGCAGGGCGAATGTGGCGTGGCCGAAGGTGAACCAGCCGCGTGGTGAGCTGTGGAAGGTACCGTCGGAGTGATAGCGCTCGCGGTCGAATTCGAACGCTTCACCGAGCTGGGCCTTGCGAGCCAGCCGCTTCACATCGGCGGGATCAGTAAAGGTCTGGCCGTTGAGGGCTCCGCCGTAGACCTTGGCGGTCACGCCGGTCTGCTCGAAGGAGTACTTCGCTTCAGCACGACGGAAGGGGATGTCGGCCCGCACGATGCCATCGCTGTCTTGAAGAACTACGGGGAAGTTCTCGAAGAAGTTGGGCAGGCGGCGCACCTCCAGATCCCGGCCTTCCTTGTCTGTGAAGGCAATGTGGCCAAGCCAGCTTGTGGGAAGACCATCACCATTGACCATCGGACCGACCCGGAACAGACCGCCCTTGGCAGGACTGTTGCCGACATAGTCGTAGAAGGCGAGTTTCTCAGGAAGGGAGGCATAGGCCTGTTCCCTGGTGGCACCGTTGTCGAGAGCGGTCTGCACCCGGCGGTTGATCTCAGTCTTGAAATAGCCCTGATCCCACTGGTAGCGGGTGGGGCCGAACAGCTCAACTGGGGTGGCAGCGGCGCCGTACCACATCGTTCCCGCCACAATAAAGGCAGCGAAGAAAACGGCGGCGTTGGCCGAGGCCAGCACCGTTTCGATGTTGCCCATCCGCAACGCCTTATAGAGACGCTCCGGTGGCCTGGTGGTGATGTGGAAGATGCCAGCAATGATGCCCACGATGCCGGCGGCGATGTGGTGGGCAACAATGCCACCTGGGTTGAAGGGGTTGAACCCCTCAGGCCCCCAGGAGGGTTGAACCGGTTCGAGATGGCCGCCAAGGCCATAGGCATCGGATACCCACATACCGGGCCCGAAAACTCCGGTGAGATGGAAGGCTCCGAATCCGAAGCAGGCAAGGCCTGCCAGCAGCAGGTGGATGCCGAAGATCTTGGGCAGATCGAGCGCCGGTTCTCCAGTGCGGGGGTCCTGCCAGATCTCGAGATCCCAGTAAGTCCAGTGCCAGATAGCGGCCAGGAAGAGCAGGCCGCTGAGAATGATGTGGGCAGCTGCCACACCCTCGAAGCTCCAGAAGCCTGGGTCGACACCGGTTTCACCGGTGATGCTCCAGCCTCCCCAGCTGCCGGTCACGCCCAGGCGGGCCATGAAGGGCATCACGAACATGCCCTGGCGCCACATGGGGTTGAGCACCGGGTCGGAGGGATCGAAGATGGCGAGCTCATAGAGCGCCATGGAGCCGGCCCAGCCGGCTACCAGGGCGGTGTGCATGAGGTGCACGGCGAGCAAACGGCCCGGGTCGTTGATCACGACCGTGTGCACCCGATACCAGGGCAATCCCATGGGGGTCAATTCCGGGGAAACAACCAACCGGGCTAACAGGACTGACCTGTGCGCCCGGCAGAACGATCAGGGATAGGAAATCCCCGATTCATGAGCGTGATCGTAGGGGGTTTCCCGCACCGGACGGCGGGCAGGCGCGCCAGCTGAAATGAGCCGTGATGGCCCAGCTGCTGGAGGCTGGCGCCCACTGGCATGACGTCGTTGCTGGCGTTGGTTACAAAACGCAATCTGGCCTCGCAGAATGGGGCTGAACTGCAGTCGGTTGTCCCCATGCCCGTGATTCGTTTTGTGCGTGAAGATCGTGATGTGGAGTGCTACCCCGGCGAAAACCTGCGGGAGGTGGCCCTGCGCGCCGAGGTGGAGCTCTATGGCCTCAAGGGAAGGTTGGGGAACTGCGGCGGCTGCGGCCAGTGCATCACATGCTTCGTTGATGTGGTGGGCGAGAGCGCCCCGGGCGCCCTCAGTGATCGCACCGCCGTGGAAGACCAGAAGCTGCGCCGCCGTCCCCAGAGCTGGCGCCTGGCCTGCCAGGCCCTGGTGCAGCATTCCTTGCTGGTGCTCACCCGGCCCCAGGTGGGCCTGGAGGATGCCGACAACGTGATCGCCGCGGCCCGTGCCCGCGACCTGCCGGCCGGTCCGATGGCCTGGCCGGAGCCGCCGCAAAGCCTGGATGAAGAGGCGGGACCCGCCGAGGCCACCGCGTCAGATGGAACAGCAACGAGCGGTGAAGCAGAAGCCAATGAGGCTCCACGGCAGTGATACGTTCGCTGAGGTCTCGTTCCCGGCAATGGAAACCAACGATCTCGGTTTTGTCGCCAGTCTGTTGTTCGTTCTGGTTCCCGCTGTCTTTCTGATCATTCTCTACATCCAGACGAGCAGCCGCCAAGGTGGCTGATTAGCTGGTGCGCTCCGGTTCGCGCACCAGCAGCACCGGTGCGGTGGCGTGGACACGGATGTAGTCACTCACCGAGCTGCCCAGCAGGCGATCAAGATCCGCCAGCCCCCTTGCCACCAGCGGCCGCCGGTCCTGGGAGGCGATCACCAGCAGATCCGCCTTGGTTTCATTGGCTGCATCGCACACCAGGCGGCCGACGTCGCCGCTGCGATGCAGAGTTTGCAAGGCCACGCCGTAGCCGCGAGCTTTCTGCACTGCCTTCTCAAGAGCCTCATCGGCAGGGCTCTTGCCGCCCCGGGACGGGGTGATGTCATGGCGGCTTACATGAATACCGGTGAGCTGACCCCCGGGGATCTCCCGCACCAGCTCGCAGGCCAGGCTCAGGGCGTCGTCCCCCACCCCTGTGCCATCAACCGTCACCATCACGCGATTGATGCGGCGCACGTAGAGGTCGTCCCTCACCAGCAGCATCGGCCGGGTCGAGAGTTGAAACACGTACTGGCTGGCGCTGTTGGCAAGAATCGACTGCAGCCGTCCCAGGCCACGGGAGCCCATCACGATCAGGTCGGCATTGAGTTCTTCGGCCACCTGGAGCACGGTCTGCTTGGTGTCGCCCTGGCGGATGATCGCGTTCACCTCGCTGGGATTGAGGCCGATGCGCTGGCTTGCTTCGGCCATCTGGTCGGCTGCCTTCTGCCTGTGCTCCTGAACGTTTTCGCCGGCCTGCTCCGGCAACACGTGAAGCAGGTTGATGCGGGCTGGCCGCAGGGCTGGGATGTCCCGCAGCATGCGGACCATTTCTTCAACATGCCCTTGGCCAGAGTTGGCGATCAGAAGGTTGCGGAACACAGCGGTTTTTCCTCTCTTCGCCAGCCTATGGCTGCTTGATCGAGGTGCTGGCCATGGGGCAGGAGAGCGTTATGCAGGCCGCTGGGCCCTGGTCGCAGCGGCCTGCCTGGGTGTTGCGGCGGCGGGTTCTGCCCCAGCACACCGACCACGCCGGTGTCATGTGGCACGGCGCCTATCTGGGGATGCTGGAGGAGGCTCGGGTGGAGGCGCTGGCGGCCGTGGGGTTGGAGTACGGCGCCCTCTCCGCCCGGGGGCTGGAATTGCCCCTGGTGAGCCTGGCCATCGACTACCGGCTTGCCCTGGTGCATGGGGAGCAGGTGGAGCTGCGAAGCATGGCCCTGCCACGGCAGGGGCTGCGCTGGCCCTGGCAGAGCGCTTTCCTCAATGCCGCTGGGCAGGTGGCGGCGGAGGCCAGGGTGGAGCTTGTGCTGCTGGAGCGCTCGGCGGTCGGCCAGCCGCGACCGCGTCTGCTGCGCCGCCCGCCCCCCGACCTGGCGGCGGCCCTGGCGGCCCTGGCGAGCGGGCCAGTCACTGAAAAAGATGGTACATTTGTACTGAAGTGATCGGTCGGCTCGATGGGCTTGGTCTCCGCTGCGGAGGGCGTGGTTTCCGCTCTGGAGGATGTTGTTTCCACCCAGGGCGATGTTGTCTCCGCCCAAGTCGATGTTGGCGTCGCAGCGGCTGGCCGCCCCGGCGAGGCTGGCGAGGCCTGGGGGTGCACGCGGCGTCGTTGGTGGTTGTTGTGGGCCCGTTGTCCAGGGGTCGGCTGGCGGTCGATCCACCGCCTGGAGGAGGGTTTTGGCGGTTTGCCGGCGGCCTGGTCCGCCCCGGTTGAGCAGTTGGCGGCCCTGCTGGGCTGGGGCCGGCAACGGGCTGCCCAGGTGGAGCGCTATCGCCAGCGCTGCGGCTGCGATCCACTGGCTTCCCTGCTGGAAGGGCCCGCGGTGCTGCTGCCGGGCGATCCCGCCTTGCCGCCGCAACTGCGCCAGTTGCAGCGCCCGCCCCTGGCCTTGTTCTGGCGAGGGCAGGGCAGCCTCTGGCCGTTGCTTCGTCGCCGGCAGGCGGTGGCGGTGGTCGGCACCCGCCGCCCCTCCCCCCATGGCCTGGCGATGGCCCGCGCGATCGGTGCGGCCCTGGCCCGGGCCGGTTGGCCGGTGGTGAGCGGTCTGGCTGAGGGCATCGATGGCGCCGTCCATGGCGGGTGCCTGGCCCAGGCCGGCCGGCCGGTGGCGGTGCTAGGCACCCCGATCGATCGCGTCTATCCGCGCCACCACGGCCCGCTCCAGCAGCAGGTGGCAAGCCAGGGGATCCTGATCAGTGAACAGTTTCCGGGCGCGGAGGTGAGGCCGGGGCATTTCGCCGCCCGCAACCGCCTGCAGGTGGCCCTGGCCCAGGCCGTGGTGGTGGTGGAGTGTCCCCTGCGCAGCGGCGCGCTCCATTCCGCTGCCATTGCCTGGGAGCAGGGGGTGCCCCTCTGGGCCGTGCCGGCGGATGCTGGCAAGGCTTCGGCGCTGGGCAGCAACCGCCTGCTGGCCAGCTGGGCTACCCCCCTGATTGATCCTGCGGATCTGGTGCGGCAGCTGGGGCCCGGCCCCCTGCAGCCAGTTGCGGCGCCCGGGGGAGATGCCCCGGCGGCTAGGGCGCCGGGGCGGCGGGATCAGGAGCTGCTGGCGGCGGTGGGCCAGGGGGCCTCGTTGGAGCAGCTTTGCCTGCAGCTGGGTGAGCCTGCGGCGGCGCTCTCCACCAGGTTGCTCGCCCTGGAGCTGGCAGGAGAGCTGCGGGCAACGCCGGGGTTGTGCTGGCAGCCTGCATAGGGTGGGTCCGATGCTGCCGGGGATGGAAGCGGGTTTGGCTGCGGAGGCGTTGGTCCGGGGTGAATCCCTCACGGGTGCTGAGCTGTTGCATTGGCGCGCTGGGCAGCTGCGCCTGGGGGGGCGTGCTGCTGATCTCGATTGGCTGATTGATCTGGCCGGCGGGGTGCGCTGGGCTGATCTTCAACGGCTGCGGCTGCAGCCGGGGCAACTGCTGAAGCTCCAATGCTCCTGCCAGCAGTTGGCCGAACTCTGGCGGCGCCATCTGACCACCTTCGAACCCCTGCAATATCTGGTGGGCTGTTGCCCCTGGCGGGACCTGGAACTGCGCGTGGCAGCGGGTGTGCTGATCCCCCGCCCGGAAACCGAGTTGCTGCTGGAGTGGGCCCTGGCCACAGCACCCCGGCCCGATCGCGGGGGCTGCTGGGCTGATCTGGGCACGGGCAGCGGCTGTCTGGCCCTGGCCTTGAGCCGCGCCCTGCCTGGCTGGCGGGGCTTGGCGGTGGATTGCAGTGCCGAGGCCCTGCAGCAGGCGGCCCAGAATCTGGCGGCCCATGGGCTGGCCGAGCGGGTGGCCTTGCTGCAGGGGAGCTGGTGGCAGCCGCTGCAACCCTGGTGGGGCCAGCTGGATCTGGTGCTCGCCAATCCCCCCTACATCCCCTCCGCTGTGGTGGATGGCCTGGAGCCCGGTGTGAGGCTGCATGAACCGAGGCTGGCCCTCGATGGCGGCTGCGATGGCCTGGAGCCGATCCGCTGCATCGTTGATGTGGCCCCTCGGGCCCTGGCCCCCGGCGGTTGGCTGCTGCTGGAGCACCACCACGACCAGAGCGAGGCGGTGGCGGAGTTGCTCGGCCGCGCTGGCCTGGTGGAGCATCAGGTTCGCTGCGATCTGGAGGGTCAGCGGCGCTTTGCGATGGCTAGGCGGCGGCCCCCATGAGCAGCAACGCGGCGATCGTGCTTGATGCCCCTGCCCTGGCGGAGTGGCTGCGCGGCGGCGGGGCTGCTGTATTCCCCACCGATACCCTGCCAGCCCTGGCGGCCCTGCCTGCCCATGCCAGCCAGCTCTGGCAGCTCAAGGGGCGCCCCAGTGGCAAACCGCTGATCCTGATGGCGGCTGGCCCAGAGCCGCTGCTGGCGGCCCTCGGCTGCCAGGTGCCGCAGGCCTGGCGGCTGATGGCGGAGCGCTGCTGGCCCGGTGCCGTAACCCTGGTGCTCCCTGCCGGCGGCCGCCTGCAGGAGGCGCTCCATCCCGGCGGCGCCAGCCTCGGATTGCGCGTGCCCGCCTGCGGCCAGGCCCGCCAGCTGCTGGCGCTCACCGGCCCCTTGGCTACCACCAGTTGCAATCTCTCCAATGAGCCGGCCTGTCTCAGCGCCGCCGCCGCCGCCGCTTGCTTCCCAGCGGTGCCCTGCCTGGGGCCCCTGCCTTGGCCGGCGGGCAGCGGCATCGGCAGCACGGTGCTGCGCTGGCAGGACGGTGAGTGGCTGCAGCTGCGCGCCGGTGCTGTGATGCCTGAGGATCTCGATCTGCCCTGAGGCGGCCAGCATGCTTCCGCTCATCCTGTTGGTGCTGCTGCTGATGGCCCTCTGCCACTGGGCCATGGAGCCGCTGATTGCGATCGGCACCCCCTTTCTGGAGCTGCACTGGCTGGGCTGGTTCCTGCTGCTGCCCCTGCTCTGGTTGTTTGCGGTTCCTGATCGGCGCTGATCACCTTCAGGCAGCCTTCTGGGGCAGGCGGGGTGGGCCGCGCTACAGGAGAAACCTGGGGGCGTTGGGGAAGCCGGCTAACGGATTTGAACCGATGGCCTTCGCTTTACAAAAGCGCTGCTCTACCGCTGAGCTAAGCCGGCACCGGAGCTGAGCTTATCGCTGCTCCAGGGTCCAAAGAAGCAGCTGGGTGCGGCTCTGGCAACCCGTCTTGGCCAGCAGATTGGAGATGTGGCTCTCAACGGTGCGAGGGCTTAGCACCAGCTCCCGCGCGATGTCGCGGTTGCTGAGGCCGCGCTGCAGTTGGCCGAGCACGAGTGCTTCGGCCTGGCTGGGATGGTGCTGGGCGATGGCCATGGCGTGGAACTGCCGCAGGCTGCAGTGTTCCCAACCCCTGCCAAAGCCCTCAGACAGGGGCCCCCAGCGGGCCGGTCAGGGGGGTGCTGCGGGCCCGCTTGATCGGCAGGTTGGCCACCAGGGCGGTCACCCGATCCTCGGTTTCCAGGCTCACGTCGCCCTCCTCCAGGTCGATCTCCACATAGCGAGAAACCACCTCCAGGATCTCCCTGCGCATCTGCTCGAGCAGTTCTGGGTTGAGGTCGCTGCGGTCGTGGGCCAGCACCAGCTGTAGCCGCTCTCGGGCCGTATGGGCGCTGGCGCCCTGGCGGCCCAGCAATCGGTTGATGACATCTCGCAGGGTCATCGCACTCAGAAGATTTTTGTATGCATCAGGCGCCCCAGCTTGGCCCGCAGGCCCCGGCGCTCCTTGGTTGGATCGATCAGGGGAACCTCTTCCCCCTCAAGGCGGGCGGCCACGTTCATGTAGGCCCGCGCCGCGGGCGAACCGCTGCCGTTGAGGGTGAGTGGTTCCCCCCGGTTCGTCGACACGATCACCTGCTCGTCTTCGAGCACCAGCCCGAGCAGGGGCAGGGCAAGGATGTCGGTGACATCACCGATGCCGAGCATTTCCTGGTTGGCCATCATCTTGGGGCGCACCCGGTTGAGCACCAGTTGCACGGGTTT
>JAWOHV010000007.1:0-4730 GCA_046484965.1 Prochlorococcaceae cyanobacterium | reverse complement strand
CGCGTTGCGATTCCGGCCCCGGCTCGTCGTCTCCCGTGCGTACCCGCGCCAAATGTCGCGCCAGCCGGTGGGCGGCGGCGATCAAAAAATGGCCGGAGCCGCAGGCCGGGTCAACGACTTTGATGGCGAGGATTGCCTCTTCGAGGGGGGAATAGGGAGATAGGGAGTGGGGAGTAGGGGTTTTGCCACTCCCTACCTCCCTACTCCCTACTCCCTCATCTCCACTCCCTACTCTCTTTTCTCCTGCAATGACCGAATCAACGCCCGCAACATCTTGCCCACTGTTGTACATTGGTTGAGAAGCGGCTGGATCGCGCTGTTGCTGGCTAGATTGACCCGCTGTGCCAGAATCAGATGAGTCTCCAATTCCTTGAGAGAGCCTTGTGCTATCTGGAGAAAGCGAATGTAATCCCCCCGACTTTCTCGGCCGTATCCCTCCGCGATATTCGCCGGAACGGATGCTCCCGCCCGTCGAATCTGCGAAGTCATCCCGTACATCTCCTCTTTGGGAAACACCTTCGTCATCTGGTAACACATGACGGCTAACTCCATGCTTTCCTGCCATACTTTTAGTTGCTGATAAGACATCTTTTTTCCTCCCTATCTCCCTACTCCCCATCTCCCTACTCCCTATCTCCCTACTCCCTATCTCCCTACTCGCTCCTTCAAGCCGATCCCGAATGACCGGTTCTAATGCCGTATCGAGCAGGCCTCATTGATCGATGGCATGGTGAGCGACCACTCCCGCGGCCGGTTCAGGCTGGGGGCCTCCAGCACCATGGCCAGGTCGCGGGCCTGGCTGCGCAGCTGGCTGTCGCTGCAAGCCCGCAGGCTGCGGCAGAGGCTGAGGGCCAGATCGCCCTGGCCCTGCCCGAACAGAGCCGTGGCCATCAGCATCCGCAGCTCCCCGCCCAGCGGCGTGCTGGCTGGATGCTCCAGCTGCAACGGTTCCAACAGGCGAAGCACGCGGCCATACTCGCCGCGCTCCAAGGCCTGACGAGCCTGCAGCAGCGCTTCAGGCTCAGGCACTGTGGCTGCCCACCACCATCGTGCCGATGCCGGCGTCGGTGAACACCTCCAGCAGCAGGGCGTGGGGCACCCTGCCATCGAGGATGTGGGCCGCCCCCACCCCCTGGGCCAGGGCGCGGATGCAGCACTCGGTCTTGGGGGTCATGCCGCCGGCCACCACCCCCTGCTCGATCAGGGTTCGGGCCTCGGCCAGGCTGAGCCTGGGGATCAGGGAGCCGGGCACCTCTCGATCGCGCAGGATGCCGGGGGTATCGGTGAGCAGGATCAGCTTCTCGGCCTGCAGGGCCGCCGCCAGCTCGCCGGCGACGGTGTCGGCATTGATGTTGTGGGCCTGGCCTTGGGCATCGGCGGCCACGCTTGAGATCACCGGGATGTAGCCGTTCTCGAGCAGGGGTAGAAGCACGGCGGGATCGACCGCCGCCACCTCACCCACCAGGCCATGGTTGCCCTGGCCATAGGTGCGGGCCTGCACCAGGGCACCATCGCTGCCGGAAAGACCCACGGCCCGGGCACCGACCCGGTTGATGCCGTTGACGATCTGTTTGTTGACCCGGCCCACCAGCACCATTTCCACCACATCCATCGTGGCGGCATCGGTAACCCGCAGACCATCCCGGAACTGGGGCTCGATCGCCAGCCGCTCCAACCACTGGTTGATCTCCGGGCCGCCACCGTGGACCACAACCGGCTGCACTCCCACGCAGGCCAGCAGGGCCAGGTCGCGGAACACCGCATCCCGCAGCCCCTCAGTCACCATCGCCGCGCCGCCGTACTTGACCACAACCCGCCGGCCAGCGAAGCGCTGGATGTAGGGCAAGGCCTCACTCAGCACGGACACGCGCAGCGTGTCGTTGGCACTGATCGGAACTTCGGCGACCACAGGCAGTGGGAGGGGGCGACGGGGATTGGGGCGGTGGGAATGGGGATGTGGCTCAGGAGCCGGCGGAGGTCTCGGCCAGGCCGACGCTGGCAGACTCTTCGGGCAGGAGGCTCAACACCAGCAGATCGGGCTGCTCGAGGCTGATCTCGGCCCTCAGGCCTGGGGCGAAGAATCGGCCGATGCGCTCGCGGCGCTCCTGCCAGCGCTCGGGGGCAACGGCACCGCACTGGAAGCGCAACCGCAGGCCATAGCCGCCATCCACCTCCAGCTCCTCGATGCTCAGCAGCTGGGGCGGCTCGTCCTCGTCCCAGAGCTTGAGGGCCTCCAGCGAACTCTCCAGGTGGGCCTTCTGGCCATAGCGCCATCGGGTCACATCGGCGAGCAACTTGCGCAGGGGTTCCTGCTCGCTGCGGTTGCGCAGCTCCTGGAAGCGATCAGCCGGTGTGAGGCGCTCGGCCGGGGGCAGCTCCGAAGACTTCAGGGCCAGTCCGCCCAGCAGGATCGGGATGCCGTAGAAGACCGTGGGCAGGCTCAGGTTGGGGTGCTGGGTGGCGTAGGCGAGCGAGCCGATCACCGTGAGCATGGCTCCGGCGACCGTGATCAGGCTGCCTGGGGAGAAGAGGGCATTCATGCTCGCCATCTTCCTGCAGGGCGCTGCAGGATGGGAACCACCCGCGCCAGAAGTGATGGCCAGCGACAGCACCCCACCGGCAGCCGAGCAACCTGCGGTGGCGACGGCCGAACTGATCAGCCAGCTGCAGGCGGATCGGCTCTGGCTCCTGCAGCAGATCGATGCTGGCCAGTGGAGCCACCTACGCCTGGATCTGGCGGCCCTGGAAAGGGAGCTGGGCCAGCTGCTCGACCGGGCGGCCGAACGCTTCCCGCCCGCCTAGATCAGTCCCCCGGGGCCTGCCAGAGAGATGCTGCGATCGAAGCCACAGCTGCGCTCAGAAGGGGATCTCGTCGTCGGTTTCGATCAGGTCGGGCACCAGCGGCGAGGTGTTCCAGGTGGCCGGAGGCGGGTTGGCTGCAGGCGGGCTGGCAGCAGGTGGGCTGGCGGCGCTCTGAGCTGCCGCAGGGGCGGGGCTGGGGCTGGCCTGACGCGCCGGAGCGGCCACCACCCGTGCGGCCTGCCGGGGTGCGGGCGCCTGCGAACCTGCGCCCAGGGGAGCGCCACTGAGGGGATGGAGCCGGGCCAGGGTGAGCTCGGCGCGCTTTTCCTTGACGCCGTCCTGGCGGCTGACGGTGTTCATCCGCAGCCGCCCCTCGAGCACCAGCTTCTGGCCAACCTGCACGCTGCCCTGGAGCTCCTGGGCCAGGTTGCCCCAGCCCACCACCTTCAACTGGGAGCTCGGATCATCGGGGCGCAGGCCCTCGAACTGAACGGTCATCTCAGCCACAGGCGTCTGGTTGTCCTGGGTGTAGCGGAGCTGGGGCAGCTCGAGCACTTCCACTTCAAGCAGGCAGTGGTTCACGACCGCGGCAACAACATCGACAAAACATCCTGATGCACAGCCCCCGATTGCACCAGGGGTCCGCTGAGCAGCTCTGGCTGATCGGCGGCACCGGCGAGGGGCCACCACTGGCGGCGGCGCTGCTGGCGGCAGGCTGGCGGCTGCGGGTGAGCCTCGTGGGGCAGGAGGCCGCCCGCGCCTATGCCAGCCATCCGCGGCTGCGGCTGCGAATCGGGCCGCTGGGCAGCGCCGACGCCGTGGCCGCCACGATCAGCGCCGCCCGCAAGCGCGGCCAAGCGTTCCGCTGGGTGGTGGATGCCAGCCATCCCTTTGCCGCCCAGGTGAGCGCCCACCTATCCGAGGGCTGCCGCCAGAGCGGCCAGGCCCTGCTGCGCCTGCAGCGACCGCCGCCACCTGACCATGCCGGCCTGGCGGTAACGCGCCTGCAGCAGCTGGCCGAGCTCAGCCAGCTCCCCCTGCGGGGCAGCCATCTGCTGCTGGCGATCGGTGCCCGCCGCCTGGCCGAGGCCGTGGCCCACAGCCCGGGGGCGCTGCACCATGCTCGGGTTCTGCCGCGGCCGGGCGCCCTGCGCCAGGCCCTGGCGGCCGGCCTCGATCAGGCCCGCCTGGCCTGCCTGCAGCCGGGCCTGCCGCTCGATTGGCAAAACCGCGGCGGCTCCCCGTTCACGATCGAGCGCGCCCTCTGCCGCCGCTGGCGGATCAGCGCGGTGCTCTGCCGTTGCAGCGGAGGGGCCACCGAAACGGGCTGGCGTCAGGTGGCGGCCGATCTGGGCCTGCGGCTGCTGCTGCTGGAGCGCCCCGAGGAGCAGCCGGCCAGCGAAACCCTCAACCTGGCGGCGCTGCTGGTCAAACTGGGCTGCCCGCCGTAGCAAGGCCGCTCGATGGCGCTGGACGTTGCACTGGTGCTCACCACCGAAGCCGATCTGGAGCGGGCCGAGCGGCTGGCCCGGGAGCTGCTGGCCCGCCAGCTGGTGGCCTGCGTCAGCCTCCAGCCGCTGCGCTCGCTCTACCACTGGCAGGGGCAGCTGGAGCAGGCCGAGGAGGTGCAGCTGCTGCTCAAAACAAAACCGGAGCTGCTGGGGGTGCTCGAGCAGGCGGTGCGGCAGCTGCACAGCTACGACACCCCCGAATGGCTGCACTGGCGGGTCAGCTGCAGCGAACCCTATGGCAGCTGGCTGGCGGCCCTCAACCCAACTGGCCTCAGCCCAACTGGCCTCAGCCCAACCGACTCGCCACCAGCTGCTTGAGCGAAACCTGGGGGCGGGGCCCCAGCTGCGTCACCGCCTGCCCGGCGCAGAGCGAAGCGAGCCGGCCGCAGTCCTCCAGGCTCTGGCCCTGGGTGAAGC
>JAWOHV010000283.1:0-14363 GCA_046484965.1 Prochlorococcaceae cyanobacterium | reverse complement strand
CTGAAGATGCGCTACGGCATTCCCTGGGCCGTCTCAGCGATGTGGTGGAGGCCTACATCGCCGGTTGAGCCCCCGTCGGCTTCGGACAACGGGCGATGGCATAGCCGCGCACTCCGGCAGCGCTGGCCAACCAGCCTCCGGGCAATAGGTCGGGTCGCGCCTGCACCAGGTAGTGCAGTTTGGGTGTGATTCGGGAATCCACCCTGTTGTAGGTGGTGAGGCCGAAGAGGTGGGACAACATGCTGAGTTTCTGCCTGTCTTGGCTGGCGTCAACCATCCTTGAGTTCTGGGGTGAGAGATTGCGCAGGAGATTCCTCCCTTGGAAGCTGTGTTCGGCAAATCCCTGGCCGATCCCCTGGATGAGCCAGCTGGGTACGGCGTAGCCGTGGGTTTGGGCCTCCAGTAAAAAAGGTGCTGTCAGCGCTCCCTTCCAGATCGGCTCTGAGTAGTCCTGACCATTGCGTCGACTGGAGTCGGCCTGTTCGTTTCGGGCGAAATAGGGGAAGTAGTTCCACGACGCCGTTCCGTCGTCGTGGCGGTTCACGCCCTTCAGGAACGCATCGAGAACCATGGTGATCCGCTGCTTGTATCGGGCCTCCCCCGTGAGTGTTGCCAGGTGGATCCAGGTGCGTCCGATCATGTGGAGGTGGTTAGTGGCCTCCTGACCCTTGTCGTTGGGGCGCTGATACCAGAAGAGCCTCGGTTCGCCTGCAACGGGATGCCAGTCTTCTTCGAACTCCTGAAGGGTTCTGGTGGCTTCCTTGAGGTAGTGATTGGCTTTTGGCTGATACGCTTTGAGGTTGGGATCCTGCTCGATCAGGCGTGCAAATAGAACACCTGTATGGACAATCCTGGCATTGTGGGTGATGTGGGCAATCCACCGCTTTTTGTCGAGGTTGCGTGAGCCCCAGGCTTTCATGATGCGGTTGTGGTGCTGATCGAAGCGATTGAGTTTGTCGTCGCGTCGTTGGAGCACATGGTCGTAGTGCTGGCTCACCATGTCCAGGAAGCGTCGGTCGCCGAATTGTTGATAAGCGATCAGGGCTGCTTCCGCGTAATCGGCGCCTTCCCAGGCGAGGCCGCTCAGGCGCTGGTCACCAGTGCGGATGTCGTTGTCGAGGACGGCTTGGAGGCGCTCCTGGAGCGTCCTGTACAAGGCGTCGTTGCAGGCCTGTGCTCCCAGCGTCTCGAGGTGCACTGGCTCAGCCCCCCTGGTTGGGGAAGGTTTGGTTCGGCAGCCACCGATCGATCCGCCGACCAGCAAGAGCAAGGCGAGGAGGTGTGCCTTCAAGGCTCTGGTTGCGGGCATCGGTTTGGCTCCAGTGCTGCGATGTCTGGGCGGAATGCTCGGGTGGCGGAGCGATTACCCGCCCCGCAGCGAGGATGCCACGGGCGCAGGCGGGATCGGGGCGCGGCGAGAGCGATGGTCGCGAATTCGATTGTCACTGGCGTGGATTCACATCTGCGGGCTGATTTGTTGCGCTGGTGGGCGGTGGACGGCCGTCATGGGATCCCCTGGACGCTGGGCCACGACGGCCAGCCGCCCGACCCGGCGAGCCCCTCGATCCTTATCCGATCTGGGTGGCTGAAGTGATGCGAGCAGCCGGACAACACCCAGCCTGTGTTCCACCAGGCTCATTACAGGGAATGGGAGCGAGGCCATTTCGCACTACTGGGTGCGGCTTCTGCATGGCCCAGGCGGTACTGGATGGCCCCGGTCCGTTGTGCGCCCCGTCCATCCGGGCGATGCTGAGGGCTGAGAGGTCCCAATGACCCCAGCCACCTCGCCCAAGGCCGCCCGCGATCGCGCCGCCATTGGTGAGGCCCGGCCGGATTCCGACGTGGACTGCTGCTGTATTCCCGCGCTCAGGTGGAGGAGCGCAGCGGCTGGCGCAACCACGTGATCGCCAGAGCCTGCCGGGAGGGACGGTTGCTCGATGGCCAACCCTGAAGCCCTGGCGATGCTGCGGATCGCCCGCCGCGCTTTGAAGGCGGCTCAGGCGCTGCAGGAGAACGAGATTGCTGAAGCCAGCTGGGGATTCCAGCCCTGTTTCACAACCTGACGGCTCTTCTCGAACGGATTGCCCTGGTCGGCGCCGACGCGCACCAGTTCCGCTACGACGCCGATCCCGCCTCCATTCGCCCCTCGCGCCAAACTCCGTGCCCCGACGGCAGCCTCAGGGCGGCGCAGGCACAACGACGCGAGGCGGCAGGTTCAGATGGCGGATCCGCCTGGCAAAGCCACGGTCATCGAAGGAGGCGATCGCCTCACAATCGCGGCAGCTGGCGTGATGCAGAGCATCGGCGAAGTCAAGGCCGGAGCTCAGGCCCGCCATGGCCTGCTCGAGGCTGGGGCGATCCTCGGCCGTGAGGCAGGGGTGGTTCAGAAGCTGCTCCATCACCTGCAGGACCTGATCGACCCCGAAGCCGTAGTAGCCCCGCAGAATCCACTCCAACTCCAGGGCCACGGTCTTGGGCAGAAACAGGGCCTGGCCTGATTCGAGCAACCGTCGAGCCGCCTGGCGTTGGGCTTCGGTTGCGACGTCGGCGGCGTCCTCTCGGACGAAGTAGCGGGCCAGAACGTTGGTGTCGAGCCCGATCACGGCTGCAGCAGGCTGGCGGGATCAAAATCCACGGGCACCGGCGGACGAGAACTGCTGAGCAGGCCGAAGCCACCCGTCTGCCCCGGATGGCTGGAGCGACAGAGCCGCAGCTCGATGTGATCGCCAACCAGCTCGAAGCTCACCCGGCTGCCCCTGCCCAGTCCCAGCTTCTGGCGAAGCGCCTTGGGAATGGTGACCTGCCCCTTGCTGGTGATCGGGAAGGTGGCCGGTGCATCCATGATCGACGTCGGCGGTCTTACCTGGTAAGGCTAGTGGGGGCGCAGGCAGTGGTTCTGCTGCAGATCCACGCTGTTGCCGCCCCTGGCCTCAGACTCCGCCCCACTACGCAGATCACCATCACCAGGATGCGTGCCGCCGACACCGCCATCCGCCTGCGCCAGCTGTTGCTGGCCTGGTGGGAGCTGCATGGCCGCCACGCCATCCCCTGGAAGCTGCGGCCGGATGGCAGCCGGCCCGCCGATGGCGAGGTGCTCGATCCTTTCGCGATCTGGGTGGCCGAGGTGATGCTCCAGCAGACCCAGCTTCAGGTGGCTCTGCCCTACTGGCAGCGCTGGATGGCGGCCTTGCCGAACCTCGAGGCCCTGGCGGAAGCCTGGGAGCACGACGTGCTCTTGCTCTGGCAAGGACTTGGCTACTACAGCCGAGCCAGGCGGCTGCAGCAGGGCGCTCGGCAGCTGATCGAAGCATCGGCATCGCTGGCCAGTACTGAGGCGCCGGCCAGCACCGACCCCTGGCCGCGCACGCTCGAGGGCTGGCTGGCTCTGCCGGGGATCGGCCGCAGCACCGCCGGCAGCATCCTCTCCTCGGCCTTTGATCTGCCCCATCCGATCCTCGATGGCAACGTCAAGCGGGTGCTGGCGCGGCTGATCGCGAGCCCCAGGCCGCCGGCGCGGGAGCTCGCCGGGTTCTGGCGGCTGAGCGAGCAGCTGCTCGATCCGCAGCGGCCCCGGGCGTTCAACCAGGCCCTGATGGACCTGGGCGCCAGCGTTTGCACCCCCCGCACCCCCAGCTGTGGCGACTGTCCGTGGCAGGGGCACTGCGCTGCCTACGCTGCCGGCGATCCGGCCCAGTACCCCGTGAAGGAAGCGAGCAAGCTGCTGCCGTTTCAGGTGATCGGGGTGGGGGTGGTGCTCAATGGTGCCGGCGAGGTGCTGATCGACCAGCGCCTCAACGAGGGGCTGCTGGGGGGGCTCTGGGAATTTCCGGGGGGCAAGCAGGAGCCCGGAGAGGCGATCGAGGCCACGATCGCCCGCGAGTTGATGGAGGAGCTGGCGATTGAGGCGGCGGTGGGCGCCGAGTTGATCACGCTCGAGCACGCCTACAGCCACAAGCGCCTGCGCTTCGTGGTGCATCTCTGCACCTGGCTCTCGGGCGAGCCCCAGCCGCTGGCTTCCCAGCAGGTGCGCTGGGTGCGGCCCGACGAGCTCAGCGCCTATCCGTTCCCGGCCGCCAACACTCGCATCATCGCGGCGCTTTGGGAGCACCTTGGGGTGAGTCGTTCGGCTGAGTTGTGACCCGGGCGCTCCTGCCGGCTTCCGGCTGCTCGGGATCGGCCAGTTCCAGCGCCACCAGCCAAGCCCCCGCGGGCGGCACGGCCAGCCGCTGCGGCCATTCCACCGCCAGCAGCGCCCCCAGCGCCCGGGCCTCCTCCTCCTCCTGGGCGAAGAGCTCCTCGGCGGCGGCGGGATCCTCCAGCCGGTAGAGATCCAGATGCACCAGGGCGGTGGCCCGGCCCGCCAGCGGCCCTGCCTGCAGCAAGCCGCTGTAGTGCTGCGCCAGGGCGTAGCTGGGGCTGGTGATCGGCTCGCTGATGCCGAGGCCCTCGGCCAGGCCCTGCACCAGGCAGGTTTTGCCGGCCCCCAGATCACCCTGCAGCAGCAGGATCGGCCACGCGCCTGCTGCGTCGCTGGGCTGGCTTGTTGCCGTGAAGGCGAGCCAGCGGGCGGCCAGCTTGCGGCCCAGGGCCTGGGTGGCAGCGGCATCGGCCAGGTGGTGAAGCGTGCTCGGCACGGGCTGGCCCCCTCCAGGGACTGGAATCAGCTTGTAGATTGCCCCCAAGCGAGCCCGAAGCCTCGGCGTCTCTGCAGATATTTCCAACCCATCGCCCTCCCCCAGGGAGCGTTCCATCCATGGTGGCTACCCCCGCCGCGCCTGCGCTCGCCAGCGTTCAGGCCACGTCTTCCTATGTGATCGCCGATCTCGGCCTGGCCGACTTCGGCCGCAAGGAGATCGCGATTGCCGAAACCGAGATGCCGGGCCTGATGGCCTTGCGCCAGAAGTTCGGCGCCGAGCAGCCCCTCAAGGGCGCCCGCATTGCGGGCTCCCTGCACATGACGATTCAGACCGCCGTTCTGATCGAAACCCTGGTGGCCCTCGGCGCCGAGGTGCGCTGGGCCAGCTGCAACATCTTCTCCACCCAGGATCACGCCGCCGCCGCGATTGCCGCCGCCAACGTGCCTGTGTTCGCCTACAAGGGCGAAACCCTGGATGAATACTGGGCCTTCACCCATCGCATCCTCGAGTGGGGCGATGGCGGCACGCCCAACATGATCCTCGACGACGGCGGCGATGCCACCGGCCTGGTGGTGCTCGGCACCAAGGCCGAGAGCGATCCCTCGGTGCTCGACAATCCCTCCAACGAAGAGGAAACGGCCCTCTTCAATTCCATCCGCCAGAAGCTTGCAGCCCAGAGCGGCTTCTACTCCCGCATCCACGCCAACATCCAGGGCGTCACCGAGGAAACCACCACTGGTGTGGCCCGCCTCTACCAGATGCAGAAGGCTGGCGAGCTGCCCTTCCCGGCAATTAATGTTAACGACTCGGTGACCAAGAGCAAGTTCGACAACCTCTACGGCTGCCGTGAATCGCTCGTTGACAGCATCAAGCGCGCCACCGATGTGATGGTGGCCGGCAAGGTGGCCCTGGTGATGGGCTACGGCGATGTGGGCAAGGGTTCAGCCCAGTCGCTGCGCGGCCTCGGCGCCACCGTGATGATCGCCGAGGTCGATCCGATCTGCGCCCTGCAGGCCGCCATGGAGGGCTATCGCGTCGTGCGGCTCGACGACGTGGTGCGCGATGTGGACATCTTCGTGACCGCCACCGGCAACTTCAAGGTGATCCGCCACGACCACCTGATCCAGATGAAGGATCAGGCGATCGTGTGCAACATCGGCCACTTCGACAACGAGATCGATGTGGCGTCGCTCAAGCAGTACCCCTGGGACAACATCAAGCCCCAGGTGGATCACATCCTGCTGCCCTCCGGCAACAAGATCATCCTGCTTGCCGAGGGCCGGCTCGTGAACCTGGGCTGCGCCACCGGCCACCCCAGCTTCGTGATGAGCAACTCCTTCACCAACCAGGTGCTGGCCCAGATCGAGCTGTTCACGAAAGGTGAGCAGTACGGCCAGGAGGTGTATGTGCTGCCCAAGCACCTCGATGAGATGGTGGCTCGCCTCCACCTCGAGAAGATCGGCGTGAAGCTCACCGAGCTCAGCGCCGAGCAGGCCGCCTACATCAACGTGCCTGTGCAGGGGCCCTACAAGCTCGAGCACTACCGCTACTGAGCCAGGGGCAGATCGCCCGCGAGGGGGCTTGCGCCCCCTCGCCGCCGGGCTCAGAAGGGCACTTCCTCTTCGCTGGGTTCGCCACCGAAGCCACCGCTGCCGCCAAAGCTGCCGCCACCGCCAGAGAAGCCACCACTGCCTCCACCACCCTCGGCATCGCGCTTGGAGCCCAGCAGCTCGAGGCGGTCAACACGCACCACCGGCTTGCTGCGCTCCTCGCCGCTGGCTTTGTCGGTCCAGCGGTCGAGCTTGAAGCTGCCGATGATTCCCAGCAGGGATCCCTTGCGGACATAGTCGGCGGCCACCTGGGCCTGCTTGCCCCAGATCTCGAGGTTGAACCAGTCGGGTTCGTCGCCCGAACTGCGGCGGTTCACGGCCAGGGTGAGGTTGGCCACCATGCTGCCGGATTCGAAGTAGCGCACTTCGGGATCACGGCCTGCACGGCCAACGAGGGTCACGGAATTCACGCTCATGCGTTGTCCTTGGGGTTTCGGTTAATGATGCGGCACCCGGCTGGGGTCCCACACTCTTCCAGTTCCACCCTTTGCCGCGGTTGTGCCACCTACCCCCCTGGGCAGTTCGGATAACGCCCTTATGATGCGCCCTCTCGACGGGCGTCTTGCCAGTGTTTTTCCGACGTTTCCAGCTCTCCCGGGATATCGGCATCGATCTGGGAACGGCGAACACCCTGATGTACGTGTCCGGCAAGGGCATCGTGCTGCAGGAGCCCTCGGTGGTGGCCCTCGACCTGGAGAAGGGCACGCCCCTGGCGGTGGGGGATGAAGCCAAGCTGATGCTCGGCCGCACCCCCGGCAACATCCGCGCCGTGCGGCCCCTGCGCGATGGCGTGATCGCCGATTTCGACGCCGCCGAGCAGATGATCAAATCCTTCATCCAGAAGGGCAATGAAGGTCGCGGCATCGTGGCGCCCCGGCTGGTGATCGGCATCCCCAGCGGCGTTACAGGCGTTGAGCGGCGGGCCGTGCGCGAGGCCGGCCTGGCCGGCGCCCGCCAGGTGCACCTAATCGATGAACCGGTGGCGGCGGCCATCGGTGCCGGCCTGCCGGTTACCGAGCCAGTGGGCACAATGATTGTGGACATCGGCGGTGGCACCACCGAGGTGGCCGTGCTCTCCCTGGGCGGCACTGTGTTAAGCGAATCGGTGCGGGTGGCCGGCGACGAACTGAGCGACGCCATCGGCACCTACCTCAAGAAGGTGCACAACCTGGTGGTGGGAGAGCGCACCGCCGAGGAGATCAAGATCCGGATCGGTTCGGCCTTCCCCGACGACGGCCACGACGAGACCTCGATGGACGTGCGCGGCCTGCACCTGCTCTCCGGCCTGCCCCGCACCATCAATGTGCGCGCCGGTGATGTGCGTGAGGCGATGGTGGAACCCCTCAACGTGATCGTGGAGGCGGTGAAGCGCACCCTTGAGCGCACCCCGCCCGAGCTCGCCGCCGACATCGTGGATCGCGGCATCATGCTGGCCGGCGGCGGCGCCCTGGTGCGCGGCATCAGCGACCTGATCAGCCACGAAACCGGCATCCTGGTGCACGTGGCCGAAGACCCGCTGCTTTGCGTGGTGAACGGCTGCGGCATGGTGCTCGAGGACTACAAACGCCTCGAACGGGTGCTCGATACGCCTGAATTCGCCCGCCAGGCCACCTGATCTCGATGCCCACAAGCCGCTGGTCCCGCGTCCCATCGCTGGGGCCGATCCTGCAGGCCTGGCCCTGGTGGCTGCTGCTGGCGGCTTTGGTGGCGATCCGGCTCAGCAAAGGGGCCCTGCTCACCGATGCCTACGCCCAGCTGAGCCGACCTTTCTGGCCCGGCACGGCCCAGGGCGAGTGGCTGCGCTCGGCGCGCCGCCTCGAAGACCAGACCCGCCTGGCCCAGCTGGAGCAGGACAACCGCCGCCTGCGCTCGATGCTTGAACTGGATCGCGGCCAGAGCCAGCAAGTGACCGCTGCCGTGATCTCCCGCGACCCCGGTGGTTGGTGGCAGCAGCTGCTGCTGGGCAAGGGTGCTCTGGCCGGGGTAGCCGCCGGCGATCCGGTGATCGCCCCCGGCGGCCTGATCGGCCGGGTGGTGAGCGTCACCCCCACCACGGCCACGGTGGCTCTGCTCACCGATCCCAGCAGCCGGGTGGGGGTGTGGGTGTCGCGCACCCAGCGCCATGGCCTGCTCACGGGCGGCGCCACCAGCCGGCCGCTGCTGCGCTTCCTCGACAAGGATCCCCAGGTGCGCCCGGGGGATGTGGTGGTCACCTCCCCCGCCAGCACCCTGGTTCCCCCCAATCTCACCGTCGGCGTGATCCAGACGGTGGACGACAAGGCCGTTCCCGCACCGGAGGCGGTGGTGCAGCTCAGCGCTCCGGTGGATGCCGTGGACTGGGTGCAGGTGGTGACGCGGGGGCAGGGCTGAGCCATGGGGACCCTGCATCGCCAACGTTGGTGCGTGGCCACGGCCCTGCTGGTGCCGCTGCTCACCCTGGCCTCGCCGGCACCGCTCAAGATCGCTGCGGTGGCGCCCGCCTGGGCCGTGCTCTGGCTGCTGCCCTGGGCCCTGGTGGATGGGGCCTTCTCGGGAGCTGCGGCGGGCCTGGGGCTCGGCTTGCTGCTCGATTCCCTGGCCCTGGGGGGGCAGCTGGGCGCCACCCAGATCCCCGCCCTGATGCTGCTGGGCTGGTGGTGGGGGCGCCTCGGGCGCCGCGGGCCACCGATCGAGCGCAGCTTCAACCTCGGCCTGCTGGCCCTGCTCGGCACCCTGCTGCTCGATTTCAGCTTGATGGTGCAGTTTTTTCTGCAGCGCTGGCCCCAGGGCTCCCGCTTAGCCGTGAGCGGCGTGGCCGCCGACCAGGGCGTGGATCCGGCCCTGTTTGCCTCCCCCGCCTGGCTGGCGGCTGATCTGGGCCAGGCGGGGCTCCATATCCTGCTGGCCCAGACCCTGCTCACCGGCCTGTTGGCACCGGTGCTCTGCTCGCTGCAGCTGCTGTTCTGGCGGCAGCAGATCGGTCAGGCGCGCAGCTGAATGCCGATGCCTCCGCCAACTCCTCCGCCAACGCCGCTGGCTCCGCCCCTCGCCCCCCGGCCCCGGCGCCAACTCTGGAGCCGTCGTGCGGCCACCGGCCTGCTGGCGGGCCTGCTGCTGGCAGTGGTGGGGGGCTGCGGCCGGCCGCAGCCGCGCCAGAAGGAGCTGCAGTTCTGGACCCTGGATCTGGCGCCCAAGTTCAACGACTACATCACAGGGGTGATCGCGGCCTGGGAACGCCAGCATCCCGGCGTGAAGGTGCGCTGGACCGATGTGCCCTGGGGGTCGGTGGAACGCAAGCTGCTGGCGGCGGTGTTCGCCCGCACGGCCCCCGATCTGGTGAACCTCAATCCGATCTTCGGCGCCAACCTGGCCAGCAAGGGCGGCCTGCTGCCCCTGGACCCCCACCTGCCGGCGGGGGCGGAGCGCACCTATCTGCCCCCCATCTGGGCGGCCGGGCGCAATGCCGAAGGCCAGCAGATGGCCATTCCCTGGTATCTCACCGCCCGGATCAGCCTCGCCAATCGGGCCCTGCTGCGCCAGGCGGGCTACAGCGCGCCGCCGCAGCGCTGGCAGGACGTGCCCGCCTTCGCCGAGGCCGTGAAGCGCCGCACCGGCCGCTACGCCCTGTTCGTGACCGCGGTTCCCGACGACTCGGCCGAACTGATGGAATCGCTGGTGCAGATGGGGGTGACCCTGCTGGATGGCCGCCAGCGGGCCGCCTTCAACACCGCGGCGGGGCGCCGCGCCTTCGCCTTCTGGAGTGACCTCTACCGCCGCGGCCTGCTGCCGCGGGAGGTGGTGAGCCAGGGCTACCGCCGCGCCGTGGAGCTCTATCAGGGCGGCGACCTGGCCATGCTGGCCAGTGGTGCCGAGTTTCTGCGCAGCATCCAGACCAACGCCCCCGGCATCGCCGCCAGCACCGCCCCCTATCCGCCCCTGACGGGCCCCGGTGGCGAGGCCAACGTGGCCGTGATGAACCTGGCCGTGACCCGCCAGAGCGCCCTGCCGGCCGAAGCGGTGAGCTTTGCCCTGTTCCTCACCAACGCCAGCAACCAGCTGGCCTTCGCCGAGCAGGCGCGGGTGCTGCCCTCTTCGGCGCCGGCCCTGGCCCAGCTGGAGCGGCAACTGGCGGCCGAGCCGTCCGGCACATCCGAGCAGCGCCTCGTGCAGCAGGCCCGCCTGCTCTCGGCCGACACCCTCGGCCGGGCGCGGGTGCTGGTGCCCGCCAGCCCCGGCATCAAGCGGCTGCAGGCGATCCTCTACACCAACCTGCAGCGGGCCATGCTCGGCCAGCTCAGCAGCGATGCGGCCCTGGCCGCCGCCGCCCAGGAGTGGGACCGCTACGCCGCCGCCCGCTGGCCCTAGGGGAGCTGGCGCTCTCCAGCTGGCGCCCTCCAGTTGGCACCCTCCAGTTGGCTCCGAAAATATCCTTAAGCTTCCTGAGAGGACCCGGGTAGCGCCTCTTTCGGCCCGCGTCGGTTCAGGCTGAGGGGTAGGGTTGCTTTTCTTCACCTGGTGAGAGGCCAATGCCACTGGCGGAGCAGACACGGCAGCTTCATCACCAGGGCAACGGCTCGTCACCCGGACCAGCTCAGGCCCATCGAGCCACGCTGCTGGTCGTCGATGACGAGGACGCTGTCCGCAAGGTGCTGACGATGCGCCTGCAGCTGGCCGGTTACCGCGTTCTCTGTGCCGAGGACGGCGAGGAGGCCCTCAGCCTGTTCCATCAGGAGCAGCCCGATCTGGTGGTGCTCGATGTGATGCTGCCGAAGCTCGATGGCTTCGCGGTGTGCCGCCGCCTGCGGGCCGAATCCTGTGTGCCGATCATCTTTCTCTCGGCCCTCGATGGCATCACCGAGCGGGTGGCAGGGCTCGATCTGGGCGCCGACGACTACATCCCCAAGCCGTTCAGCCCCAAGGAGCTCGAGGCCCGCATCGCCACGATCCTGCGCCGCATCGGTCGCGGTTCGGCCAGCAGTGAGCCCCGCGATGTGCCCGCCGGCCAGGGTGTGCTGCGGGTGGGTGATCTGGTGGTGGACACCAACCGGCGCCAGGTGACCCGCGCCGGCGAGCGGATCGGCCTCACTTACACCGAATTCAGCCTGCTGGAGTTGCTCTTCCGCGAGCCTGGCCGGGTGGTGCCGCGGGCCGAGATCCTCGAGCAGCTCTGGGGCTATCCACCGCGCCGCGCCGCCGACCTGCGGGTGGTGGATGTGTATGTGGCCCGCCTGCGCGGCAAGCTCGAGCCCGATCCCCGCAATCCGGAGCTGATCCTCACCGTGCGGGGCACCGGCTACGCCTCCCAGCGCATGGGGGATGCCTCGCCCTCGCTGGTGGCGGCCGGCTGATTTCAGGCTGGGCTTTGCCTGGCTGGGCTGGTTTTGGCTGGTCGCTCCTGCAGGATGGGGCCCTTCGCCTCGCTCGCCCCTAGCTGTGTCGGATCTGCGCGAGACCCGTCTGGAGAAAGCCCGGGCCCTTTCGGAGCTCGGCCAGGGACCCTACGCCCTTCGTTTTGAGCCCAGCCACCGCACGGCCCAGCTGCAGCGGCTCCATGCTGATCTACCCAAGGGCGAGGAGTGCTCCGAGCGGGTGTCGGTGGCCGGCCGGGTGATGACCCGGCGGGTGATGGGCAAGCTGGCCTTCTTCACCCTGGCTGATGAGAGCGGCCCGATCCAGCTCTACCTGGATAAAGCCACCCTGGATGCGGCGGCGCCCGATGCGCCTGCTCCCGGCTCCTTCGCCCAGCTCACCAGCCTGGTGGATGCCGGCGACCTGATCGGCGTGCAGGGTTGCCTGCGCCGCACCGACCGCGGCGAGCTCTCGGTGAAGGTGGATCACTGGACCGTGCTCTGCAAGAGCCTGCAGCCGCTGCCCGACAAGTGGCACGGCCTGGCCGATGTGGAGAAGCGCTACCGGCAGCGCTACCTCGACCTGATCGTGTCGCCCCACACCCGAGACACCTTCCGCCGCCGCGCCCTGCTGGTGAGCGGCATGCGCCGCTGGCTCGATGAACGCGATTTTCTCGAAATCGAAACGCCGGTGCTGCAGAGCCAGCCCGGCGGGGCCGATGCCCGCCCGTTTGAAACCCACCACAACGCCCTCGACCTGCCTCTCACCCTGCGCATCGCCACCGAGCTGCATCTCAAGCGGCTGGTGGTGGGCGGCTTCGAGCGGGTGTACGAGCTGGGGCGGATCTTCCGCAACGAGGGGGTGAGCACCCGCCACAACCCCGAGTTCACCTCGGTGGAGATCTACCAGGCCTACGCCGACTACATCGACATGATGGCGCTCACCGAGCAGCTGATCGCCCACGTGTGCCAGGAGGTGTGTGGCAGCACCCAGATCACCTACCAGGGCACGGCCGTAGACCTGACGCCCCCCTGGCGACGGGCCACGATGCATGGGCTGGTGCAGCAGGCCACCGGCCTCGATTTCAGTAGCTTCGCCAGCCGCTCCGAGGCGGCCGTGGCGATGGCGGCGGCGGGGCTGGAGGTGCCGGAGGCGGCCAACAGCATCGGCCGCCTGCTGGTGGAGGCCTTCGAGCAGGCCGTGGAGGAAAGCCTGGTGCAGCCCACTTTCGTGCTCGATTACCCGGTGGAGAATTCGCCCCTCGCCAGGGCCCACCGCAGCAAGCCCGGCATGGTGGAGCGCTTCGAGCTGTTCATCGTGGGGCGCGAAACGGCCAATGCCTTCAGCGAGTTGATCGATCCGATCGACCAGCGCCAGCGCCTCGAGGGCCAGCAGGCGCGCAGGGCCGCCGGCGACCTGGAGGCCCACGGCGTGGATGAAGACTTCCTGATGGCCCTCGAGGTGGGTATGCCCCCCACCGGTGGCCTGGGCATCGGCATCGACCGGCTGGCGATGCTGCTCACCGACAGCCCTTCGATCCGGGATGTGATCGCCTTCCCACTCCTGCGTCCAGAGGCTCGACCAGAGGCCCCTCCAGAGGCGCGCACCACGCAATGAGATAATGAATGCACGTAGGTAATCTCTCCCCCTATCCCATGAGCGGTGAGCGCGTCGGTTTCCGCTTCAAGCACGCCGATGCGGTGGTGAAGCGCAATCCCCAGGGTCGATCCCGCCGAGGCTGGGTGATGGAGCCGGTCGAGCAGACCACCAGCCGTGGCACCAAGATGCCGGCTTACCGGATCCGTTGGCGGGATAGCGAGCGCCCCGAAATCGTGCTGCAGCACATGCTGATCGCCGATCCCGATCCCACGCCGCCGCCCGAAGGCGTCAGCCTGGTGCCGCCGCTGCCCAAGGCCTGAAGCGCCGGCCGCGTCTGCTCAGCTCCAGCCGCTCAGCTCCAGCCGCGCAGGCGGTAGACGGCCAGGCCGAGGTGCTCCTTGAGCGCCACGCTGCTCATGAACAGGGCACCGGCGTCGGGCAGCAGGTCGATCAGCCCGCTGGCGACGGTGGCCCGGCCGTAGAGGTTGCGGCTGGGCAGCTGGTAATCGCAGCCCACCGGGATGATCTCCAGGCCGCTGCGCTGGCGGAAGGTGGCCAGGGAGCGGGGCAGGTGAAAGGCGCTGGTCACCAGCAGCACCCGCCGCCAGCCGCGCTGGCGGCCGAGCTCGCCGATGTCGCGCGCTTCCTCCGCCGTGGTGCGAGAGCGGGGATTGGTGAGGATCCTGGCCGGGGCCAGGCCCAGCTCGATGGCCAACTCCCTGGCGCTCAGGGCCTCCGCTGGTGCCGGGTCGGCGGCGGTGAAGCTCACGGCCCCACCGCTGGTGACCAGCAGCGGTGCCTTGCCCTGGCGCATCAGCCGCAGGCCGGTGAGCAGGCGGTCGCCTGCCTCGGCCACTTCAACCCCCTGGCGGGGGGCCAGGGCCGGCCGTAGACCACCGCCGAGCACCACCACCGCATCGGCGTTGGGCAGCACCGCCGGGGTGAGGGCGGCGCTGCGCTCCTCCAGCCCCCAGATCAGCTGGCGGCTGGTGATCGGCATGGCGAACAGCCACACCAGGGCGATGCCGCCGCCCGTGATCGAGGCGGCCCAGCGCCTGCCGCCTGGATGACCCCGCAGGCCGCCCAGCAGGCCGCCCAGCTGCAGCAGCAGCCCCAGCCCGAGCGGATAGAGGGCCAGGGGAAGCAGTTTGGAGAGCAGAAAGCCCATGCCGATTTGGTGCCGGCTGAT
>JAWOHV010000276.1:0-3314 GCA_046484965.1 Prochlorococcaceae cyanobacterium | reverse complement strand
AGTGGGTTTTGCAAAAAAATCGTAAAGTGTTTCCATATTTTATTACCTTAAAAAAATATTGCACAAATGATATAAAGGCGGCCTTCTCCAGGGAGAATTCCGGATTTGTCAACTGGGCTACTCTTTATTTTCCATTGGCCGATCGGCGTCGAGGACGGGATCCAGAACTGGCAGACCTATCCCTTGCCGATCGAAGGCTGAACGCCCCTGATGCGCCTCGCATCGCTGCGATTAACCTCGCTGCCATCGCGATGGCTGCGCTGATGGCCTTTTTTGAGGTGCTCTGGCACGGCGAAGGGATCGGTGATGGCGGCGACTTCGAGGAGGCCCTGCAGGCCTATGGGGCCGTACGGCCGGATGGGCTCAGCTGGGCCGAGGCCTGTGCCGTTGCCGGTGCCGATCCCTGCATCCAGCGCTATGCCTCCTTTGAGGCCTACCTCGATAACGCCGATGCCCTTGAGTTGATTCCGGTTACCGCCGCCATGATCGAAGCGGCCCTCGATGGTTTCCAGGAGCCGACGCCGGCCTGAACTTCATGCCAAGCAGGCTGGCGATCAGGATCAGGGCAGAGCCGGCCACGGTCCAGCCGTCGATCGTTTCGGCGAAGAACAGCCAACCCCATACCCCCGCGAAGAGCACCTGCACGTAGCTGATCGCTGTGGCACGGGCTGCGGGCAGAGCGGTGAGCCCCTTGGTGAGCCACACCTGGCCGAGCTGGGTGAACAGGCCCACCCCCAGCAGCAGCAGCCATTCCGCTGGCCGGGGCCAGACCGGATCGAGCAACACCAGCGGCAGGCTCAGCGGCAGGGCCACCAGGGGGAAATAAAACACGATCACGAGCGGATGTTCACTGCGGCCCAGGCTGCGCACGCTCACGTAGGCCAAGGCCGTGAGCAGGGCGCCGGTGACGGCGATCAACACGGCAGCTGGCGGCAAGGGGGCTGGGGCGTTGACGCTGCCAAACCAGGCAGAGCTGGCCTGCAGCAGTGCTGCCGGCTGGGCCACCAGCAACACCCCCAGCCAGCCGAGGGCGGTGGCCGCAAGCAGGCGGCGGCCGAGCCGCTCCCCCAGGGCAAGCCAGGCCAGCAGGGCGGTGAAGGTGGGGTAGAGGTATTGCAGCACCGTGGCCGAGGCCAGTGGTAGCAGGGCCAGGGCGGCGTAAACGCAGAGGAGGGCTGCGGTGCCGATGGCACCCCGCAGCAGCAGCAGGCCGCGCCGCTGGCCCCAGGGGTTGATTCCGGAGCGCTGTAGCAGCCACCAGCTCAGGGCCAGGCTCACCACGGCCCGGGCCAGCACCACCTCAGCTGCCGGCAGGCGGCCGCCAACCGCCTTCACGCATACCCCCATCAAGCTGAAGCTGAGGGCGCTGAGCACCATCCAGAGCGCCGACCGCCCAGCTGGCCTGCCCAGCAGGGCACAGCCGTAGTGTCTTGCCGCAGAATGGAGGGCGGATAGGCCCCATTGGTAGGGCCTTCCTCCCTCGCCGGTGTCCCTCCCCCGTCTCCACCCCCGCACGATCGAGGCTGTCAAGGAACGGGCCGACATCGTCGATGTGGTGGGCGAGCACGTGCTGCTCAAGAAGAAGGGCAGGGAATACGTCGGCATCTGTCCCTTCCACGACGACAAATCGCCGTCGATGACGGTGTCCCCGGCCAAGCAGTTCTACTACTGCTTCTCCTGCGGAGCCGGTGGCAATGCCATCAAGTTCCTGATGGAGCACCAGCGCCAGAGCTTCAGCGATGTGGTGCTGGAGCTGGCGCGCAAATACCAGCTGCCGATCGAAACCCTCGACGGTCCGCAGCAGGAGCGCCTGCGCAAGCAGCTCTCCCGCCGCGAGCAGCTGCACCGGGTGCTCACCCTGGCGGCGGGTTGGTTTCGCAGCCAGCTGCGCGCTCCGGAGGGCTCCTCTGCCCTGGCCTACCTGCGCGAGGGCCGGGGCCTGAGCGAAGCCACCCTGGAGGCCTTTGAGCTCGGCTACGCCCCCGAACGCTGGGACGGCCTGCTCAGCCATCTGCAGCAGGTGGAGGGGATGGGTCCGGAGTTGCTGGAAGCGGCGGGCCTGGTGGTGCCCCGCAAGGGGGCTCTTTCACAGGACAGCCGTGGCTTCTACGACCGCTTCCGCCATCGGGTGATGGTGCCGATCAAAGACCGCCAGGGGCGGGTGATCGGCTTTGGTGGCCGCAGCCTCGATGGCGGCGAGCCGAAATACCTCAATTCCCCCGAAACCGAGGTGTTCGAGAAGGGCAAGCATCTGTTTGGCCTCGACAAGGCCAGCAACGCCATCCGCAAGGACGACCGGGCCGTGGTGGTGGAGGGCTATTTCGATGTGATTGCCCTGCATGCCGCCGGCATCACCAACGCCGTGGCGGCCCTCGGCACGGCGTTGAGCAGCCAGCAGATCACCCAGCTGTGCCGCTGCTGCGAGAGCCGCCGGCTGATCCTCAACTTCGACAGCGACGGTGCCGGTGTGCGGGCCGCCCAGCGGGCCATCGGCGAGGTGGAGCAGCTGGCGCTGCAGGGGCAGCTGGAGCTGCGGGTGTTGCACCTGCCCGCCGGCAAGGATCCCGACGAATTCCTCAAGGGCCAGGGGGCTGGCGAATACCGCTCCCTGCTGGATCAAGCCCCCCTCTGGCTCGACTGGCAGATCGAGCAGGTGCTGGAGGGGCGCGATCTGGCCCGGCCCGATCAGTTCCAGCAGGCGGTGACGGCCCTGGTGGCCCTGCTCGGCAAGCTGCCCCAGAGCGCCGTGCGCAGCCACTACCTGCAGCGGGTGGCCGAGCGGCTCAGCGGTGGTCAGGCGCGCCTGGCGATCCAGCTGGAAGACGACCTGCGCCAGCAGGTGAAGGGCCAGCGCTGGCACGGCCGCTCCCAGAAGTGGGAACAGCCCGGCGAAGCAGGTCTGCGGGAACGGGCCGAGGCGGAGCTATTGCGGCTCTATCTGCACTGCCCCAGCCACCGCGCCGCCATCCGGGTGGAATTGCGCCAGCGGGAGCTCGAGGATTTCGCGCTCCAGCACCATCGCCTGCTCTGGGCGGCGATCAGCGGCCTTGAGGAGGACAATCTCGGCGCTGGACGCCTCGAGGCGATCAACCGGGGCAGTGATCCCGGCGATGACCTTGCCAACCTTGATCTGCCACGCCTCCTGGCCGACCAGCTGCTGGTGGAGCAGAGCGCCTTGCTCACTCGCCTGACGCCACTGCTGGAGCCCTCCGAGGTTCAGCGCCTCGGCCTCAGCCAGCCCTTGCTGCAGCTGCGCGGCGCCACGGCAGCGCTGGAGCGGCAGCGTTCGCTCAAGCGCTGCCGGCATTTGCTCG
>JAWOHV010000260.1:0-16380 GCA_046484965.1 Prochlorococcaceae cyanobacterium | reverse complement strand
GCGGCGCGCTGCTGCGCTGGCCAGCCAGCAGATCGATTTTGCCGACGCCGGGGTATCGGGCGGGATCTGGGGACTGGATAACGGCTACTGCATCATGTTCGGCGGCAGCAACGCACTCCGCCATCCGCTCGATGGCGATCGCCAGGGCCCCCTCCGCCAGCTGCTCCGGGCTGCGCCGCTGGCCAGTGAGCCGCAACACCGTGGCGGCCAGCTGCTCAAACTGGCGCTCCACCACGCCACGATCGAGGGGCTGATCCCCTTGGGGCCCGAACACGGCAGGAAACCAGGCCGGCTGCAGCCGCCCCAGCAGCAGATTGGCATCGGAGATGGTGAGCGGGCCGCCAGCGCGGTAGCAGGCCGGCCCCGGATCGGCGCCAGCTGAGGCGGGGCCCACCTGCAGGCGCTGGCCATCGAACTGGATCAGGGAGCCACCACCGGCGGCCACGGTGTGGATCGCCAACATCGGCGCCTGCAGCGCAAAACCGGCCACCTCCGCCAGCTCCTGGCGCTCCCAGGGGCCATCGCAGTAGCAGACATCGGTGGAGGTGCCGCCCATGTCGAAGCCCACGATCTTGTTGAAGCCAGCCACCGCCGAGGTGGCCACAGCACCCACCAGGCCTGCGGCCGGCCCGGAGAGGATCGTGTCCTTGGCCCGCAGCAGCCGGGGGGCGATCAGCCCGCCGCTCGACTGCATCACGCGCAGCTGCACGGCCTGCCCCAGCGCCTGGCCCAGCTGATCGAGATAGCCACTGAGCACCGGGGCCACGTAGGCCTCCAGCACGGTGGTCTGGCCGCGCGGCACCAGCCGCGGCAGGGGGCTCACCTGGTGGGAGAGGGCCACGGCCCCAAAGCCGAGCTGGCGCAGCCATGTGCCTAGACGCTGCTCATGCTGGGGATGGCGATAGCCATGCAGCAGGGCCACCGCCACACTGCGGAAGCCTTCCTCAAGGGCAAGGCGCAGCTGCTGGGCCAGGGCTTGATCCAGCTGCAAGGGCTCGAGCTCGCGGCCATCGGCGGCGAGGCGACCAGCCACCTCGATCACCCGCCCGTAAAGGGGAAGGGGCCGCTCGATCCGCAGGGCGAACAGATCGGGCCGATGCTGGTCGCCGATCAGAAGGGCATCGGCAAAGCCGCGGTTAACGAGCAGCAGGGTGCTTGCCCCCTGCCGCTCGAGCAGGGCATTGGTGGCCACCGTGGTGCCCAGCCGCACCTCCTCGATCAGTTCAGCTGGCAGGGGATCAGCTTCAGCCAGCCCCAGCACCTGCCGAATCGCCCGCACCGCCGGATCTCCGGGGCGCCCCGGCTGCTGGGAGAGCAGCTTGCGCACCACCAGCTCACCGCTGGGCGCCCGTCCCACCAGGTCGGTAAAAGTGCCGCCGCGATCGATCCAGAACTGCCAGCGCGCCGCACCCATCGGTGCAGCTTAAAAAAGCTGCGCCTGAGCCGCTGCGGCAGCCGGGGAGGGCACAGGGGTGGCGTAGGGCTTCGACTGCACCGCGAGCACAAATCCCATCACCAGGGCGCAGAACCAGAGCGAATAGGACATGGGACCAACGAGACAGACCCAGAGATAGCAACATCCAGGGGCCTGATCCAACAACCGAACGGATTCCTGCCCTAAGCCAAGGGCATTCTCAGAATCCTCCCAGCGAGGGCTTGGGGTCAGGCAACAAAAACGGCCATAGGCTTGGTCCAAGCACATCTCAGGGCAAGACAGGCCATGTTCGCCAAGGAGCTCAGCCTGTTTGTGATGGCCATTCGCTTCAGCCCGGAGATGCGCAGACTGCTGGCCCAGGCCCGCACACCGGGGGAGATTGTGGATATCGCCAATCAATGCGGCTACGCATTTACTGTGAAGGACCTCCAGCAGGCCTCAGGCGACCTGGCCGCCGATCACTGGGCCTGGGGCGGCAAGGGCAGCGAGTGGAAGCAATCCTTTTTCGAGCGGGATCTGGCCGTTTGAATCAGCGGTAGTTTTCAAACTGCAAGGCTACTTCGAGGTCTTCAGACTTCAGCAGCTGGATCACCTCTTGTAGGTCATCCTTGTTTTTTCCAGTTACCCGCAAGCTATCACCCTGGATAGCCACGGTTACTTTTTTAATCTTATCGCGCACCTTCTTGCTGAGAGTTTTAGCCAGCTCCTGGCTCAAGCCTTTGCGCAACTTCACCACCTGCTGAACCCGGTTGCCGCCGACGGCCTCGGCGGGCTGAAAATCAAAGATCTTCAGTGAGAGGTTGCGCTTGGTGGCTTTCTGGCGCAGTACGTCCTGCACGGCCTCGAGGGTCATATCACTGGCGGTGTTGATCGTGAGGCTGGCTTCCTCCAGCTCGATCGTGGTGGCTGAATCCTTGAGGTCGTAGCGCTGGATCAGCTCGCGGCGCACCTGGTCCACGGCGTTGACCAGCTCCTGGCGGTCGAAGTCAGAAACAACGTCGAAAGAGAAGGTGGACATAGCTTTGGATGGTTGCCCGATGCCCTCTAGAAACAGGACATCGCTTTGATTTTACCGAGTTTATCATTGTCTAATCCCTGCAATTCCTCGGAACTCAGCAAACCTTCCTTCACCAAGCTAGCAAAAACGAACAAGATTCCTTCAAAACGAAAATCAAAGCGCCCTTCAATCACGTGACGTTGAATGCTGAGAAAGTCGTGCAGCTGCCAGAGGGAAAGATCGGTTTCAACATCCTGCATCTGCTGGCGCACGGAGCTGATCAACCCATCGATGGCCCGGCCGTAGGCAACCTCAAAGGCGGCCTTGGCCACGGCCTGCTCTTGGTCAGACCAGTCGGATGGTGGGGATTCCATGACGAAGATTTTATCGTGTAGCCGTCGCTGCCGCGAGTTCGCCTGCAAAGGGGCAGTTGATACCAAGCAAGCTCCGGGAAGGCGTGGTGCTCCCGGTGGTAACCGAAGTGAAAGCAGGCCAGCAGCGACAACCATTCCGGCAGGTCGAGGCTGATGGCGTGGTGAGGATCATCAGGCCCGCAAGGCAGCCGGTGGGGCAGGTAGGTGCCCACCACAAACAGCTGCACGGAACTGAGCAGCAAGGGCAGGGTGCAGAACAGCAATACCTGCAGAGGTGTGGCGACCAGGGCCAGCACCCCCCAGGCTGCCAGCAGCCGCAACATCTGGGCTGGGCGGAGATAGCCGCTCAGGAAACGCACATACCAGCGGAAAGGGGAGAATCCGCTGGGGCAGAAATCCGGATCCTGCTGCGAACCCGGTGCGAGGTGGTGGAGCAGATGGTTATCGCGGCAACGTCCGTAGGGGAGGGAGGCGTACAAAGCAAGCACAAGGGCCCCAAGCCGGTGATTGAGGCGGGGATGTGCTGGCAGCAGCAAGCCGTGCATGGCGTCGTGACCGACGATGAAAAGGCCGGTCTGAAACAGGCTGCAGCAAACAACCCCCAGCAGCAGCAGCGCTGGGGGGATCTTGATCGGATCAACGGCGAGCATGGTGATCAGGCTGCCTAGCCAGGCAGCCGCGATCATTCCAGCAAGCAGGATCCCCTTAGCCCTGAAGGGCAAGCTCAACGGCCGAGCTTCAGCAACTCGGCGGGGGAAGCCAGCAGATCGATGGCAACGAAATAGATTTTGCCTTCGGGGTTGAGCAGAAAGCGCCAGGCCACATTCATGCCAACACCGGCGCCAAACCAGGGGGTTTGCACCTTGCCGGTTACCTTGATCTGCGTGTAATCGCCTTCGCCGGGTTCGGCATAACCGCGCTCAGGCAGCAGGCGCAGATTCTGACATTCTTCGCGGAAGAAGCTCAGGATTGCATCGGTGCCCACAAGCGGTTTACGGAACGGGGGCTGCAGAGCTCCGTCCGCCATAAAGAGCTGAATGAGGTTGTCGAAGTCGTTGGCGTTCAGCAAGTCCATATAGCTATTCACCGTGGGATTGATCACTCCCTCAATGAACACCTTCTTGCGCTGATCTTCTGGAGTGGGGGCAGCCACTGGCTCCATCACCCGCTGTCCCTCACCCTTGGCCGGGTCATAGCCCATGTCCTCAACGAAGTTACGCAGCAGAGTGATCTGCTGTCCCTGGTCAACGCCCTTGACGGAACCGAGCACAGAAGCGGCGTTAGCCGAGAGTTGGTAGCCCTCAGGAATCGGAGCCACGATGCCATCGGCCATCCACTGGCCCAGCTGATACCAGAAGCCCAGCTTGATGTTCACCGACCAGGTGGCATAAATACGGCCAACCTCCGTATCAATCCGATTAGCCAGGTCGCACATCAACTGGCTTTGCTCAGCGAAGCTCATCGCTTTGATCTTGTTGAGCACCGGTTCAGCGAACTGCATCCGGGCAGCGCCAGGGGCAGCGATGGTGATCGTGGTGCCCATCTCGAGATAGGCGAACCAGATCAGGGCCAGCTGATCCTCGGCGTTGAGCAGGCGAAAGCGGGCCGTAACGGCGGGCACGACATCCGCTGAGAGGGTGTCAGGAAAAATCTGTGCAGCCTTCTCGATCGTGAACATCGGCAGCGAATCCAATTGTGAAGGAATTTTAAGGACTCTAGCGGATCGCCGGTCCAACTTGGTACGCGGGTCATCCTTCTTGATCTGCTGCCGCCCAAAGCCTGATGTCTGCCCTCGCCCTACCCGTGCTGCCAGCCAGCAGCGGTGCGCCCTTCGCCTGGTCGCTGGTGCTGGCCGGCGCCGTGGTGATCCTGAGCGTGGTGCCCCTCGGCCTGGGGCGCTCGAAGGCCGATTTCACGATCGCCGACATGGCGGCACCGCGGGCGATGTTCGAGCGGCTGCCGGCCTGGGGCAAACGGGCCAGCTGGGCCCACCAGAACTGCTTCGAGGCCTTTGGCCTGCATGCCCCGGCCGCCCTGCTCTGCCTGGTGGCCGGCGTCACCAACCCGGCAGCGCTGCTGGCCGCCTGGCTGCACCCACTGTTCCGGCTGGCCTATCTCGGCGTTTATGTGGGCAACATCCCGGCAGCCCGGGGCCTCTGCTGGATCGGTGGGCTGCTGTGTACGGCCCTGCTGTATGGCGAAGGCCTGCGGGCTGTTCTGCGGGGTTGAACCAGCTGCGGGGTTGAACCAGCTGCACTTCAGCCCTGCTTCTGCAGCCCCCGCAGGGCCGCCAGCAGGCTGGCCGGGCTCTGGGGATCCACCATCATCACGCTGCCGCCGGGGGCCTTGGCCATCGCTTCGCCCATGGCCATCCAGTCGCGCGCCAGCAGCAGCCGGATCGCCTCTGAAGCTGCCGGATTGGCCTGAATCGTTTCGCCCAGGAGGCTGGCGGCATCGGCGCGGGCCTGGGCCAGCATCGTCTGCTGCCGGGCCTGGGCGTCGGCCTCCAGCAGCAGGGCCTCCTGCTTGGCCTTGGCATCGAGCACCAGGGCCTCGGCGCGCCCCTTGGCCGCATTGAGCTGGGCCTCGCGCTCGCCCTCGGAGCGCAGGATGGCGGCGCGCTTCTCGCGCTCGGCGGTCATCTGCTGCTCCATCGCCTGCTGCACGCCGCGGGAGGGCTGGATGTCGCGCAGTTCCACCCGGGTCACCTTCACGCCCCAGGGATCGGTGGCCTGATCCAGCTCGCGCAGCAGCGCCTCGTTCACCTCCTGGCGGGTGGTGAAGGTTTGATCCAGATCGAGCTTGCCCATCTCGGCGCGGATCTGGGTGAGCACCAGGTTCACCATCGCCGCCTGCAGGTTGTCAACGGCGTAGTAGGCGCGGGCGTGCTCCAGCAGCTGCCAATACACCACCGCATCCACCTCGATCGCCACGTTGTCGCGGGTGATGCACTGCTGCGGCGGGATATCGAGCACCCGTTCCTTGAGGGATTCGTGGCTCACCACCTTCTCCACCCCCGGCAGCACAAAGGAAAGGCCAGGTTGCAGCTGGCGGTCGTACTTACCGAGCCGCTCCACCAGCCGCGACTGGCCGCCACTGGTGACCTTGACGCCATTGAGACCAAGCACGGCCATCACCAGCAGGGCCGGCAGAGAGAACAGGGCTTCCATCGCCAGGCTGATGCGATCAGGCCCAACCCTAGGCAGCATGAAGCTCCTGCACCAGACACGCGATGCTGTCCGCCGCCCTGCTCTGGCTACTGCTCGGCCTGGCGCTGCTGGCGCTCGAACTGCTGGCGGGGCTCGATGCTGACGGGCTGCTCGCCGGCGGCCTCGCTGCCCTGCTGGTGTCGGCCCTGGCGGGGCTGCTGGCGCTGCCGCCGCTGCTCCAGATCGGGCTGTTCGCAGGCCTGAGCGCGCTGCTGCTGGCGGGGTTGGCGCGCTGGTCGAAGCGGCGGCGCCAGCGGGGGATTCCGCCCGCCGCAGGCGGCGCCCAGGCCGAGGTGATCAGCGGTTTCGGCAGCCGCAGCGAGGGCCGCGTGCTCTGGCAGGGCCAGAGCTGGGCCGCCACCAACCTCGATGCCGCCCGCCCGCTGGCCGCCGGCGACACGGTGGAGGTGATGGGCCGCGAGGGCACCCAGCTGCAGGTGATGGCGGGGCCGGCGGGGGGCTGACGGGGGGCTCGGCAGTGGCTCGGCAGTTGGCTCAGCAGAGAGCTCAATCGAAGAACATCAGGCTCACCACCTTGCCCATGTCCTCGGCGGTGCGGCAGCTGGCCAGGAGTGTTTCGCTGTCGTGGAAGGCGTAGCAGATCAGCTGGTCGCAGCGGCTGATGATCTCCTGGTTGCAGAGGCTGCTGGCGATCGGCAGGGGCAATTCATCGTGGTCGGGCTTCTCCACCAGATGGAGCACCTGCTCGAGCTGGGCGCGGGATTCGCCGGGCTGACGATCGAGGCTCTGGGGCAGCAGCACCGTGAGCCGGGCCGGATCCACCTCCAGCACGCTGCGGATCACGGCCGCATTCACTCCCTGGGAGCCGGAGGTGATCAGGTTGTGGCCCTCCTGGGCCAGGGAACGGGCCACCAACTCCACCAGGTGCACCGACACCACAGGCACATGGCGGCTGCCCAGGATCGCAATCCTGCGCTTGCCGCGGTCCTGCAGCATCGCCAGCTCCTGGGCCAACGTGTCGATCCGGTCGAGGGCCGGAAGGTCAAAAGACCGGGTCACCGCAAGCACATCACCACCGGCAGATCGAAACTAGCAGCGCTGCAAGGCTGCGCAACGGAACTGCCATCAGGCCCGCACCGGCAGGCGCAGGCGGTTGTACAAACGCTCGAAGTCGCAGTGCTCCTCCACCAGGCGGAAGGCGTAGGTGGCCTTCACCGCTTCATGCAGGCGCACGTGGCCGAAAGCCGCCTCGATCACTTCAACAGTGGTGAGGGTGTCGTGCTCCACCTTGAGCAGGGGCACCTCCAGCTCCTCGGCACGGTTGATCAGCTGGGGCAGGGGATCGCCGGCGCCGGTGAGGATCAGGCACTGGGTGGAGGCCTCCAGGGCCGCCAGCTGGATGTCGGTGCGGTCGGCACCGGTTACCACGGCCATGTTGCGGCGGCGGCGGAAGAATTCCATCGCCGAATTCACGTTCATCGCCCCGATCGAAAGGGTTTCAACGAGCAGATCGAGGCGATCGCTGCTGCAGAGCACCTGGGCATGCAAACGGCGGGCCAGCTCGGCCACGGTGACGCTGCGCAGCAGCGGGCTGCGGGGCATCACACCGAACACGGGCAGGCCGAGGCGCTCGAGGGCAGGCACCATGGCCTGGCGCAGGCCCGGCACCAGCTCCGGGTTCACGCCGTTGAGCACCACACCGGCGAGCCGCTCACCAAGCTGCTGGCGCGCCTGCAGCAGAACGTCCACACTGCTGCAGTTGCTCCAGAGATGCACAAGCACCACGACAGCGTCGAGGCCCTCGGCCAGCTGGGGCAGGCTGAGGCCATAGAGCAGGCCCTCATGGAGGCTGCCGGCGGCCTCCAGCAGGCTCAGCCGTTCGCCGTCGGCGGCCAGCTCCTGCTGCAGCCGGGCAAAGCCGGGGCCTGGACCGAGATCGCCGTCGAGCAGCCGCTGCTGGCTGGAGCCATCGGCGAGCACATGCAACGAGGGGATCAGCTGGCTCTCGGCGAGGCCAAGGGTGGCCCCCACGAAGCGCACGTCGGCATCGAGCAGGGGAGCTTCCGGCTCTGCCGGGGCCGCCGGCTCTGTGGTGGCAGCAATCCCGGCCTCGTCCTCCTCGAGGCTGGTGGCCAGGGGTTTGCCGAAGCGCAACGAAACCCCCCGCTGGCTGAGCTGGCGTCCCAGCCCCAGCACCAGGGCCGACTTGCCGCTGAACGGTTCACAGGAGCCGATCAGCAGGGGTGAAGGCATGGCAGCGGCGCGTTGCGCTCAATTTAGGCAGGTCGGGCCAGGCAGCTTGGCTCAGGCAGGTTGGACCACGTTTCCCTCGCCGAGCAGCAGCCAGCGCCAGAAGCTCTCCGGCAGCGTTGGCGGCTGGGTTGGCGGCTGGGTTGGCGACTCACTCTCCAGGGCCTCCATCAGCCAGGCCACCAGCTGGTAGCTGGCCACATCAAAGCTGTAGTTCACCGCCGGCGAGCGCGGGAACTGCAGGGAGCAGCGGCAGGGATCCAGGGGCGCCAGGAGCGGCTGCCAGCCCAGAACAAACGGATGGGGCTCGCCCTGGGCCAGCCGCCGTTCGCCCGCCAACTGGCCCAGCTGCAGCTGGGCCAGGGCCCGCTGCAGCTGTTTCTGGCGCGCCAGGCCGCCGCAATAGGGGGCGAAGAGGGCCAGCAGGGCGGGATCCTGGGGCGTAGCCAACATGGGCGGGGCCTTGGTAGGCGTCAATCTGAGAATGACCCAGGCTGGCCGCAGCGCCAGTCCACCGCAAGCCCCCAGCCAGTCCCTTCACCTTCAACCTTCAGGTTCTGCCCCGCTGATGGAGCACCCTCCCAGCCCCCTCAATGCCCTGCTGGGGCGGTCGCTGCCCCTGGCCGGCAGGCGGGTGGCCGTGAGCGGCGCCAGCGGCAGCTTCGGGCAGGCCCTGCTACGCCAGTTGCACCGGCGCGGCGCTGTGCTGGTGGCCCTCAGCAGCAGCGAACGGCCCCTCAGCCTGCGCGACCAGCAGGGTCAAGCGATCGCCTGCGAGCAGGTGTGCTGGCAATGCGGCCGCGAGGCGGAGCTGGCCGCGCTGCTCAGCGGCGTGGAGATCCTGGTGCTCAACCACGGCATCAATGTGCAGGGCGCCTGCAGCGCCGAAGCCACGGCAGCCTCACTGGAGGTGAACGCCCTCAGCAGCTGGCGGCTGCTGGAGCTGTTCGCCAACCTGCCCGAGCCCGCCCCCGGCCGGCGTGAGGTGTGGGTGAACACCTCCGAGGCAGAAATCCAGCCAGCGGTGAGCCCCCTCTATGAGATCAGCAAGCGGCTGCTCGGTCAGCTGCTGAGCCTGCGCACGCCCGAACTGGAGGCCCGCCCCGGCGCACCGCTGCGGATCCGGCGGCTGGTGCTGGGGCCGTTCCGCTCGGCCCTCAACCCGATCGGCGTGATGGGGGCCGACTTCGTGGCCGGCCAGGTGTTGGCCCAGGCCAGCCGCAACATCGGCCTGATCATCGTGACCCCGAACCCGCTCACCTACGTGCTGATGCCACTCACCACCCTGGGGCGCTCGCTCTACAACCGCGTCTTCACCCGGCGGCCCAAAGCGTCTGAAACGGCCCTTTAGAACTCGCGGTCGGTGAGGATCTCGCAGCCGTCGCTGGTCACAGCGATGGTGTGCTCCCACTGGGCCGAGAGGCTGCCGTCCACGGTCACCACGGTCCAGCGGTCCTTGAGGGTGCGGCAGGCCTTGCTGCCGGCATTGAGGATCGGCTCCACCGCCAGGGTCATGCCGGCCCGCAGCTTCATGTTCGGCAGATCCCGGGTGCGGTAGTTGAACACGGAGGGCTCCTCGTGCAGGTTGCGGCCCACGCCGTGGCCGGTGTAGTCCTCCACCACGGCATAGCCATGGGCCTCCACGTGGTCCTGCACGGCACCGGCGATGTCGAGCAGGGTGTTGCCGGCCTTGATCTGGGCCAGGCCCTTCATCAGCGACTCCTGGGCCACCCGGCAGAGGGTTTGGGCCTCCGCGCTGGCAGCCTCGCCAACGCAAAGGCTCACGCAGCTGTCGCCGTGGTAGCCGTCGAAGAAGGCGCCGGTATCGATCTTCACCAGGTCGCCGGCCTGGATCAGCCGCTTGCTGCTGGGGATGCCATGCACCACCTCGTTGTTGATCGAAGCGCAGATGCTGGCCGGAAAACCGTGGTAGCCCTTGAAGCTGGGGGTGGCACCCAGCTCGCGGATGCGCTGCTCGGCATGGCGATCGAGGTCGCCGGTGGTCATGCCGGGGGCCGCCAGCTCGAGGAGCTCGCGCAGCACCGTGGCCACGATGCGGCTGGCCTGGCGCATCGTGGCAATCTCACGGGCGCTCTTCACCTCCACGCCACGACGGCTCTGCTGGATGCGCGGCCCGGTTGCCGTGGCCCCATTGGCTGCCCCCCGGGTGGCCTTGGTACTGACCAGGAGATCGGCGAACAGATTCATGGGAAGCAAACGGGGAAGGGGGCCGTAACTACCGCGGCTCTCCGCGTCTCAAGCTATCAACCACAATTCAGAACCGCCGTCGTGCCATGGAACGCCTGGCCCAGCAGCTGCGCCGTGCCCATGCGGCCCTGGCACCGGTGGTGCTGCTGCCGCTGCTGCTCACCGTGTGCACCGGCCTGGGCTACAGGCTGCTGCGCGACTGGGGAGGCCTGAGCAGGGACCAGGCCCACCTGTTGATGGTGCTGCACGAGGGCGAATGGCTGCGCCACTGGTTCGGCCCCAACGGCGAAACCCTCTATGTGCTGTTCAACGGGCTGGGGCTGCTCTGGATGCTGGCCAGCGGCGGCGGCCTGGCCCTGGGCAAGCTGCAACGCCAGCTCCAGAAAAGACGCCGTCAGCAGGCCGCACCCTGATCATCCCCGCCGGATCGTCCCCAGCGGTGGGCCTGAGGTGTGGCTGCTCAAGGATTTCGCTCACCCTGAACAGCTACAGTCGTTGTTTGGCACGGCGTCTGGAAAGGGCCGAGGACTGTGGCCGTAAGCCCTGAATCCGCTGCCAGCACCGCGCCCAGCACCACCGAGAGCACCGCAGCGAGCCCCCCCGTGAACGAAGCACCCGAAGCAACCGCAGCCGAAGCCGCTCCCGAAACCACTCCAGAAACCACTCCAGAAACCGTTGCCAGCAGCACCCCGGTGCGCACAGGCAAGCTCAAAGCCCACGAGCTGCTGCAGGCCTTTGAAACCGAGCAGCTCAAAGCAAACCTGCCCGAGATTTATGTGGGCGACACCGTGCGGGTGGGCGTGCGGATCAGCGAGGGCAACAAGGAGCGCATCCAGCCCTACGAGGGCGTGGTGATCGCCATGCGCCATGGCGGCCTCAACGAAACGATCACGGTCAGGCGCATCTTCCAGGGCATCGGCGTGGAGCGGGTCTTCATGCTGCACAGCCCCCAGGTGGCCACGGTGCAGGTGGAGCGCCGCGGTAAAGTGCGCCGGGCGAAACTTTTCTACCTGCGTGAGCGGGTCGGTAAAGCCACGCGCGTCAAGCAGCGCTTCGATCGCTGAGGCCTGCCTCTTCCCCTTCTCCGCCACTGCGTACAATTGCAGTGGCGGACGGGGGCATCGCCTTGCGCCGTTAGTTCAGTTGGTAGAACGCAGGTCTCCAAAACCTGATGTCGGGGGTTCAAGTCCTCCACGGCGCGTTCGATGCCCCCTCTGCTGTTCCCTGGATTAGAGCATGGAGTTGGATCTTCAACCCGGTGATGTTGTCAAAGTGCTCGAGTCGGCTGCTTTGGGCTGGGTACGCGCCCGCGTGATTCGTGTCAAATCTGGTGGTCGGGTGGTGGTGCAAAGCGACCAGGGGCGGGAGTTCACTGCCCGCGGCAATCAGGTGCGTTTAATCGAACCGGCTGGGTTCAGGCCCTGAAATCCTGGCCGCCATGCCCCCGTTGACGGAGGGCAGGGCGGCAATGGATACTGACCAAGTCGGCGTCCAAGCCAACCGTCGGTTCCGGCCGGCGCCATCAGGTTCATCCCCTGATTGGGACTGTAGTTCAACCGGTTAGAGCACCGCCCTGTCACGGCGGAAGTTGCGGGTTCGAATCCCGTCAGTCCCGTTACCTGAATCGGAGTCCGCGTGACAGTTGCTGCCGCAATTGTGCCGGCTGTGCGTGTTCGGTTGGCCCCCAGCCCCACCGGCAGCCTGCACATCGGCACCGCCCGCACGGCGGTGTTCAACTGGCTGTTCGCCCGCCGCCACGGCGGCCAGTTTCTGCTGCGCCTCGAAGACACCGATAGGTTGCGCAGCAAACCCGAATACAGCGCCAATATCCTCGACGGCCTGCAGTGGCTGGGGCTGCACTGGGATGGCGAACCGGTGATCCAGAGCGAGCGGATCGCCGAGCACCGCGCCGCCATCCAGCAGTTGCTGGATTCGGGCCATGCCTACCGCTGCTACGCCAGCGAGGCCGAGCTCAGGGCGATGCGGGAGCAGCAGACGGCCGCGAACCGCGCCCCCCGCTACGACAACCGCCACCGCAACCTCACCCCCGAGCACCAGCAGGCCTTCATCGCCGAGGGCCGCCAGGCCACGATCCGCTTCCGCATCAACGACGACGCCACGATCGGCTGGAGCGACCTGGTGCGCGGTGAGATGCGCTGGGCCGGCGCCGACCTGGGCGGCGACATGGTGATCGCCCGCCGCGCCCCCGCCGATCAGATCGGTGATCCCCTCTACAACCTGGTGGTGGTGGTCGACGATGCGGCCATGGCGATCAGCCATGTGATCCGCGGCGAAGACCATATCGCCAACACCGCCAAGCAGCTGCTGCTCTACGAGGCCCTCGGCGCAGTGGCGCCCGTGTTTGCCCACACTCCCCTGATCCTCAACGCCGAGGGCAAGAAACTCTCCAAGCGCGATGGCGTCACCTCGGTGAGCGAGTTTCGGGAGATGGGCTACACCGCCGAGGCCCTGGCCAACTACATGACCCTGCTGGGCTGGTCGCCGCCGGAGGGCATGGGCGAGCGCTTCACCCTGGCCGAGGCGGCAGCGGTGTTCGATTTCGAGCGGGTGAACCGCGCCGGCGCCCGCTTCGACTGGGACAAGCTCAACTGGCTTAACAGCCAGGTGCTGCACGAGCGCAGCCCGGAGCAACTGCGCGCCGAGCTCGCCCCCCTCTGGGCGGCCCAGGGCTGGCAGGGGGAACCGGCCTGGCAACGCGAGCTCTGTGCCCTGCTCGGCCCCTCCCTCAGCCTGCTGGCCGATGGCGTCGAGCAGGCGCGCCCCTTCTTCGAGCGGCCGGCCCTGCAGGCCGATGCCCAGGCCCAGCTGGCCAGCGATGGCGCCCTGGCGGCCCTGGCGGCCCTGCTGGAGCGCCTGCCCCAGGCCCCGGAGCTGGACGCCGAGGCGGCCCAGACCCTGCTGGGCGAGGCGGTGGCCGCCGCCGGCGTTAAGAAAGGGGTGCTGATGAAGAGCCTGCGGGCCGCCCTGCTCGGCAGCCTGCAGGGGCCGGATCTGCTCAGCACCTGGCGGTTGCTGCACGCCAGCGGCGAAGACCGGGCCCGCATTGAGCGCTGTCTCTGAAGCGCGCCTTTAAGAGCAACTCAGTCGTCGAGGCTGCCGAACTGGGGCTCCACCCGGATCGCCTGCACGCTCGAGGGCCGCAGCACCAGGTATTCACCCTCAAGATCGCTGATCGGCACGTTCACGAAGGTTTCTGAGGCCGCCGCCGTGAGCACACCGCCATACCACTGCTGGAAGGCATCCAGGGTGGGGAAGGGCACCACCTGGGTCTGACCGCCGAGGAGCATCAGGTGCACGTGGTAGCGACGGGGGGTGCGGGCCATGGAGCGGCGGGCGGGGGTGCGGGTGTGCTCCCACACGATGCCGCACCCATGCCGCTTTGGCATCGACCCGGCGCCGGCCAGGGCTGCCAGGGTTGCCAGGCGGTGGCGGCCGGCAGATAGAGCGGATGGAGCGGCTGGCCGCTGGCCGTCATGCCCAGGCACAAGAGCGGCAGCTCCCGAGCCGCCGGCTTCAGGAGCTCCTGCACCTGCCGGTCGCGCCCGCGCCAGGTGCCGCCGTTCCCCCAGCCCAGGGCGATGGCGCTGCCGGCCGGGGCCGCCGCCATCAACGCCGCCAGCCGCCGCCGGATCCAACGGTCATTCGCCGGCCCCACTGGATCGCTGGCGCGGCGCAGGGCAGCGGGGGACGCACTGACCCGCGCGAACACGTTGAGCAGCTCAAGGCTGCCGAAGCCACCCGAGCGGGCAAAGCCCTGCAAGCGCCGCAGGGTGGGGTCATCGCGGCGGCCATCTGCGGCGGAGGGGTTGAGGCCGATGAAGAGCAGCCGCGGCAGCGCCGGATCCCAGCGGCGCGCCAACCACCAGCGGTAGTGGCCGCAAGGGCTGAAGGCGGCACGGCCGCCACTGGGCTGAGGCGGAGGCATTCCTGCGGGCACGTCCAGGAGCATGTACAGATGTACAACCTCCCCCGAAGCGCCCCGATCCAAGCGAGCCGGTGCAGCGGCAACACCCTGAGCCGATCGCCTGAGCTCTGGCAGGCTGGCCCCACCCAGCAAGCGCAGCAGCCCCGTGGCCCCCGGCACCAAACCCCTGCTGCTGCTGATCGACGGCCACTCGCTGGCCTTCCGCAGCTTTTACGCCTTCGCCAAGGGGGGCGATGGCGGCCTCAGCACCAAGGAGGGCGTGCCCACCTCGGTGACCTACGGCTTCCTCAAAGCCCTGCTCGACAACTGCAAGGGCCTCAAGCCCGATGGCCTGGTGGTGGCCTTCGACACGGCCGAGCCCACCTTCCGCCACGAAGCCGATGGCGCCTACAAGGCCCACCGCGACGAGGCGCCCGAGCAGTTCTTTGAAGACCTGGCCAACCTGCAGCAGATCCTGCGCGAGAGCCTCGACATCCCGCTGGCGATGGCGCCCGGCTTCGAGGCCGACGACGTGCTCGGCACCCTGGCCAACCGGGCTGCCGCCGAGGGCTGGCGGGTGCGGATCCTCTCGGGCGACCGCGATCTCTTTCAGCTGGTGGACGACGGGCGCGACATCGCCGTGCTCTACATGGGCGGCGGCCCCTATGCCAAAAACAGCGGCCCCACTGAAATCCGCCGCGAGGGGGTGATCGCCAAGCTGGGCGTCACCCCCGAGGAGGTTGTTGACCTCAAGGCGCTCACCGGCGACAGCTCCGACAACATCCCCGGCGTCAAGGGCGTGGGCCCGAAAACGGCGATCAACCTGCTGGCCGCCTACGAACACGTGGATGGCATCTATGCGGCCCTCGATGCCCTGGAGCAGGCCGGCCCCAAGGCGAAAGACCCCAAGGGCGTGCTCAAGGGGGCCCTGCTCGAGAAGCTGCGCAGCGATCGCGACAGCGCCTATCGCTCGCGCATGCTCGCCGAGATCCTGGTCGACATCCCGCTGCCGGAGGCCCCCAGGCTGGAGCTGGGCAGCGTGAAGGGCGAGGCGCTGGCCGGCAGCCTCGAGGCGCTGGAGCTGTTTTCGCTGGTGCGGCAGGTTCCCACCTTCGCCCAGCTGTTCTCAGCCACGCCGCCGCAGCCCAGCGGGGAGGCCAGCCCTGTTGGCGGCGCGTCCCCAGCCGCTCCCGCCCCAGCGGCAGCTCATGAGACTCCGCCATTGGCGCCGCAGCTGATCACCACCCCCCAGGCGCTCGAAGCCCTGCTCGAGCGGCTGCTGGCAGCCACCGATCCGGCCGCCCCGATCGCCCTCGACACCGAAACCACCGCCCTCAACCCCTTCAAGGCCGAGCTGGTGGGCATCGGCCTGGCCTGGGGTGAGGGGCCGTCCGATCTGGCCTACATCCCGATCGGCCATCACCCCCCGGCAGCGGCCGATCTGCTCAGCGAGCCGCCAGCGGCGCCGCAGCAGCTCCCCCTGGCCGACGTGCTCAGCGCCCTGGCCCCCTGGCTGGCCAGCGCGGCCCACCCGAAAACCCTGCAGAACGCCAAGTTCGACCGGCTGATCCTGCTGCGCCATGGGCTGCCCCTGGCCGGCGTGGTGATGGACACGCTGCTGGCCGACTACCTGCGCGATGCCAACGCCAAGCACAGCCTCGAGGAACTGGCCGAGCGCAACTTCGGCTTCCGGCCCAGCAGCTACGGCGCACTGGTGCCCAAGGGCGCCAATGTCTCGGTGGTGCCGATTGAGGCCGCCGCCCTCTACTGCGGCATGGACGTGCACCTCACCTGGCGGCTCACCGGCTTGCTGCGCGGCGAGCTGCAGGCGCTGGGCCCCAAGCTGCCCCTGCTGCTCGAGCAGGTGGAGCTGCCGCTGGAGCCGGTGCTGGCGCTGATGGAGGCCACCGGCATCCGCATCGACAGCGCCTACCTCGGCACGCTCAGCATTGAGATGGCCGCCAGCCTCGAGCGGCTCGAAGCAGCTGCCAGGGCCGCCGCCGGCGTGGAGTTCAACCTGG
>JAWOHV010000250.1:0-3692 GCA_046484965.1 Prochlorococcaceae cyanobacterium | reverse complement strand
TGTTTCTGGGCCTGGCCCGCTGATCGCGCTTGCGTGCCCCTCATTGCATGGCGACAATTAGATAGGCGGGACTGCGCAACTACATAGGCGGGTCTCAAGACGCGACAACAGGGCTCCGATCACGGTCTGGAGCTCCGCGATGCCCGCCCCTCTGTCGTTGCGGATCAAGGAGCAGTACATGGCCAAACGGGCCAGTGGCCTGAGCCAGCAGATTGCTGCTGATGCAGTCGGGATCTCGGCGCGCAGCGCCCAACGCATCGACCGCGGGGAGCTACAGACCAGCGCTCAGCAGCAGCAACAGGGTCGTCGTTGGCGCACCCGCGCCGACCCCCTCGCTGAGGTGTGGGACAGCGTGCTGGTGCCCATGCTGGAGAAGGCGCCGCAGCTTGAACCCCAGACGCTGCTGCTGCACCTGGAGCAGGTCTTTCCGGATCAGGAGTGGTACCGGCGCAAACGCACCCTGCAGCGCCGCGTTGAGCAATGGCGTGCCCTACATGGGCCTGCCCGCGATGTGATGTTCCTGCAGACGTACTCCCCCGGCGTGCTGGGGATCTCCGATTTCACGCTGCTCAAGGGCCAGCCGATCACCATTGCCGGCCAGGTCTTGGAGCACCGCCTGTTCCACTTCCGCCTGCCGTATTCGGGCTGGTGTCATGTGGAGGTGATCCACGGCGGCGAAAGCTTTGTGGCGCTTGCAGAAGCACTGCAGAACGCTCTGGTGCTGTGCGGCGGGGTGCCGGCTGAGCACCGCACCGACAGCCTCAGCGCCTGCTATCGCAACCGCAACGGCAGCTACGCGGCTGATTTCACCAGCCGCTACCGGGAGCTCTGCGCGCATCTGGGAGTGATCGCCACCCGCAACAACCGTGGCGTGGCCCATGAAAACGGGGCGATCGAGGGCCCACACCGCCACTGGAAGCACCGCCTGGAGCAGCAGCTGATCCAGCGCGGCAGCAGGGATTTCGCCACTGAGGCCGAGTACCGCCAGCTGGTGGCCTTGGTCAGCGCCACGCTCAACAAGCGCTACGAGGTGGCCGGCAGGCTGGAGATCGAGCGGCTGCACCTGCAACCCCTGCCCATCGAGCGCTTTGGTGACTACGACCCGCTGGTGGTGCGGGTGCGCAGCACCAGCACGATCGAGGTCCGCTCGGTCACCTACAGCGTTCCCTCACGGCTGATTGGCCAGCAGCTGACGGTGCATCTGCGCCATGACCGGCTGGATCTGTTCCTGCGCAGCCAGTTCATCGAAACCCTGCTGCGACTGCACGCCCGCAAGGGCCAAAGCGGACCTCTACGGCGGATTGACTTCCGCCACGTGATCGAAAGTCTGCGCCGTAAACCCCGGGCGCTGCTGCGTGCCCAGCTGCAGGACGACCTCCTGCCTGGCGCGTGCTGGCGGCAACTGTGGCGTCAGCTGCTGGCGGCGCTGCCACCGGATGAGGCCGCCAAGGTGATGGTCGATGCCCTCCATGTCGCCGCCAAAGCGGGCGACCTTGCTGCCGTGGAGCGGTATCTGCGGCGAGCCCTGCGTAACGGCACCCTCAGCCTCCAGTCCCTGCGTGATCACTACGGCCTGCGCCCTCCACGGGGGCTTGCGGCCATGCCCCAACTCCAGATCCCTGAACACACTCTCAGCAGCTATGACGAACTCCTGGGTGGAGCCCCCCAGCCGGCCAGCACTGGAAACAGCCCTGCCAGCCCTGCTCAAACAGTTGAAACTGGCGCAGTTCCGCAGCCAGTGGCAGGCGGCAGAAGAGCAGGCCCAAACCGATGGCTGGACGCCGGCCAGCTACCTCTACGTGCTGGCGGAGCAGGAGCACCAGCAGCGCCACCAGGCGCGGCTGCGGCGGCTGTTGCATGAGGCCCAGCTGCCGGTGCCCAAAACCCTGGCCGATGTCGACTGGGGCGCCTTCCTCGATCTCGATCGCCATCAGATCGAGCAGCTTGCCCATGACACCGGTTGGCTGGACCGCTCCGAGAACCTGCTGCTGTTTGGCCCCAGCGGTGTGGGCAAAACACACCTGGCCGCCGGAATCTGCCGCAGCCTGATCGCCCTGGATCGCTCAGCGCGCTTCTTCTCGGCCACCACGCTGGTGCAGGAGCTGCAGCGCGCCAAAGCCGACTACGCCCTGGCCAAGGCGCTCAACAAGCTCGATCGCTACGCCCTGCTCGTCATTGACGACATCGGCTACGTACGCAAGGACGAGGCCGAAACCTCAGTGCTCTTTGAGCTGGTGATGCACCGCTACGAACGCCGCTCCCTGCTGGTGACCAGCAATCAGCCATTCAGCGAGTGGGAGAACGTCTTCTCCACCAGCGCCATGACCGTGGCAGCGGTGGATCGGCTCGTAGACCACAGCACGATCATCCAGATCAATGGCGAGAGCTACCGCCGCAAGCGGGCAAGGCGTTCAGCGTCCTGACCAGGCGTCAATTACCCGCCAACCAAGCCCCGAACCCAGCGCGGCCCACCCCCCTGCCATGGCAGGGGGGTGGGGGCTCCTACCCGCCTACGTAATTGACGCCACCCGCCTACGTAGTTGACACCGGGCACCTCATCGCAGCATCCCCTCCAGCTCCTCGATCCCCTGCAGGATCTCCTGCTCGATCGCCCGCAGTCCCGCCAGAATCTCCAGCGGCGGGCGGTGCTCCACCTCTTCGTGGATCAGTTCCTTGTAGCGGTTGAGGCTGAGGTCGTAGCCCTCAGCTGCAATCTCTGCCTTGGGCACTGCTGTGCTCTCAGCGCCCAGGCTGCAGGAGGTGCACAACGTGGTGCGCCAGGCCGCCGGTCGCCTTGCTGATCCCTCCGCCCAGGACCTGCTGGCTGAACTGGATGAGCGGCTGGGCTGGGCCGGCATCAGCGCCGATGGATTGTCCCCGGTGCGCAGCTACGCCCGCCATGCGGTGGTGGATAGCGCCCTGGTGCGACGCGACTCGCTGGCGGCACCGCGGCAGGCAGAAGCGATCGAGCGGGCGATCGTGCAGCACCGCCGCGTGCTGCTGGAGCGCTATGCCTCAGCCGGCGCATTCCCTGATGGCCCGGACGGTGAACTGCGGTTGTGGCCGCTGCAGCTGATCTTCCACAACGTGGGCTGGTATCTGCTCTACGAGGAGGGCCATGTGGGCTCCCAGGAGGGTTTGATCCGCAGCGAGCGGCTCGATCGCCTGGCCCTGCGCACAGCCAGAGGCGACCTGCGCCGCAGCGGCGAGGAACATGCCACCGCGCTGGCCCGCCTGGAGCGCTTGCTGCACCACAGCGGCGGCATCTACTTCGGGGCTGATCTGGAGCAGCAGCTGGCGATCGCCAGTGCATCGGCCCAGCGCCGCCGCCAGGCCTTGGTGACGCTGCGCTTCTGCTGCGCCCCCTGGGCCTTTGCCTTCATCCGCGAGGGCCTGCAGCGCTACCCGATCGAGCACACCCGATTCTCCAAACCGCTGCCGGGCGATCGCTGGTGGCACCACCCCAAGGCGCCGCACGTGCTCGAACCTGGATGTGCCGCTTCCAGCCATCCCTATCCGGTGGAGCTGGACCTGCCCAGCTGGACCGTGGCCGCCGACATCGACCTGCGCAGCTGGCTGTTCGCCTTTGGCGGCGGCATCCGCATCGAGAGTCCCGATCTGTTGCGGCAGGAGCTGGTGGATCGCTGCCGGGAGGCGATTGGGGCCAACATTGAGAAAGTTCCTCAACCTGC
>JAWOHV010000247.1:0-2555 GCA_046484965.1 Prochlorococcaceae cyanobacterium | reverse complement strand
CGCCGGCAGCGGCGCCCCGCCCACCCAGATCAGCGCCAGCTGCCGCAGCCAGGCCAGCCCCTCTTGCGCAGCCATCAGCCGCTGCAGCTGGGTGGGCACCAGGGAGATCAGCACCGGTCGATCCGCCGGCAGCCGCACCGCCGCGGCCAGGGCCAGCGGATCCCTCAGCACCGCCGGCTCCAGAACCTGATGGGCACAGCCCCAGCGGCGGGCGCGCACCAGCGGCAGCAGGCCACTCACGTGCTGCAGTGGCAGGGGATTGAGGTGCAGGCAGCGCTGCGGCTCCAGGCCCAGCTGCTGCAGCCAGGCGGCGGTGGCATCAGCCGAAGCCTGCAGGTTGCTCAGGGGCTGCAGGCACCAGCGGCGCCGGCCGCTGCTGCCGCCGCTGCCCACCAGCACCCCCGGGCCCCAGGTCTGCGCCAGGGCCTCAAGGGTTCTGGCCGGGGAGGGGCCGAGGGCCGCCGCCAGGGCAGCCTGCTCAGAGGCTGCGGCCACCGCCAAGGGCACCACAGCACCCATCCGCCAGAGCTGCTCCAGCTCCTGCGAACGCGGCAGCGGCCAAGGCACAGGCTTCATCCCGCCGCCCACACCTGGCGTGGATCGGCACTCGCCAGCGCACCAGCCGTCCGCCAGCCGGGGGCCAGGCCCGGGGCGGCCGGGGTGGGGCCCTCGGCCTGCAGGGCCGCCAGATGCGCCAGCCAGCGGCGGCCGATGCCGGTTTCGAAGCCGGTGCTGAGCATCAGCCGCCCCTGGCCGGCCTCCAGGGCCGCCAGCAGCGGTCTTGGATCGCCCTCCTGGCTGGGGCGGCGCACCTGCCAACCCGGCCAGCTGGCCGCCAACAGGGGATCCCGCTGCAGCGATTCATCGAGGGCCACTGGCACCGTCGCCGCCAGCGCCTCCAGGCCCGCCTGGTCCTCCGGCGGCAGGGGCTGCTCGAGCCACTCCAGGCACGGTTCCGCCGCCAGCCGCGCGGCCCAGCGGGCGGCGGTGGCGCGGTCCCAGCCGCCGTTGGCATCGAGCCGCAGGCGGGCCTCGGCCGGCAGGCCCTCCAGCAGCTCCTCCAGCAGCTCCCGCTCCTCGTCGTCGGGGTGCACCGCCACCTTCCATTTCCAGGTGGGGGCGGCCGGCCAAGGGGTCCCACCCCGCATCGCAAGATCCCTGGCCAGGCTCTCCAGGGCCGCCGGCCCGGCCGGCAGCAACCGCGCCGAAGCCGGCGCCATCAGCCAACGCCGCTGCGGCAGGCCCTCCAGCTCGGCCAGGGCCGCCCCCAGGGCGAAAGCCAGGGGGCCCGGCAGCGCACCGCTGGCCAGCCGCAGCTCCAGCTGCGGACGCTCGTGGTTGGCGCCCAGGGCCTCGATCGCCGCGGCGATCGGCGCCAGATCCTCCGGATCCAGCGGCGCCGCCTCGCCCCAGCCGATGGCCCCGCCTGGCCCCTCCAGCCGCAGCAGCCAACCCCGCTTGGCCGCCAGACGGCCGCGGGCCGTGTGCAGGGGCTGGGCCAGGGGCAGCCGGAAGGGCCGCCACTGCAACTGCATCAACCGCCGCAGCGCCTCCCCGCTCACCGGCCCCAGCTGCCGAAGCCCGCCAGAGCCGGGCCGATCGCCAGGCCGCAGGCCAGCCCCAAGCCATTGAGCGCCTGGAAGCGCAGGGCCAGGAACTTGCTGCCGGCGATCCGCTCGGGGGTGTCGTGGTGGCTTTGCAGCAGCTGGATCAGGGCCCGGGCCGGCGGCAGGCCGGCCGCCCCGAGCAGGGCCGTGAGCGGCCAGCGGCCCAGCAGCACCGGCGCCCACTGCAGCGCCAGGGCCAGGGCCACGAACCAGGGCACCAGGGCCGCCGCCTGGGCCGTGCCCAGCCGCACCACCGGTGAGCGCTTGCCGTGGCGGGCGTCCTCCTCCACCTGGTGGAAGTGGGAGCAGAACAGCACCAGGGTGGTGGCCAGGGCCGGGCCGCTGCCCAGCAGCAACGCCGCCCGCCAGGGGATCGCTGCCCCGCCCGCCGCCGCCACGTCGCCAGCGGGAGCCAGGGCCAGCAGGGCCGCCGCCGTGGCCAGCGGCCCGAAGGCCAGCCAGCAGAGCGGCTCCCCCAGGCCCCGATAGCCGAGCCGCAGCGGCGGCCCCTGGTAGGCGTAGCCGATGCCGCAGCAGGCCAGCACCAGCGCCAGCACCGCCGGACTGCTGCGGGCCGCCACCAGGGCGATCAGCGCCAGGCCGGCCAGCAGGCAGCCGTTGGCCAGCCAGGCCACCCGATCGCGCCGGCCGGTGAGGGCCACCACGGAATGGGGCTTGCCGTGGGTATCCACGCCGGTATCGGCATCGAACACATCGTTGGTGAGGTTCTCCCAGGCCAGCAGCAGCACCGCCGCCAGCAGAAACAACAGCAACTGATCCAGCCGCACCGACTCAGCGCGGCCGAAGCGCCAGCCGGCCGCCAGCAGCACCGGCATCACCGCCACCGCATACATCGGCCACTTGATCGCCGCTTTCCAGAGCCGGCGGCGGGTAGCGCGATCGGCGTGAAGGCTTGCGACGACCTGGGGCCCGGAGGCAGGAGCCGGC
>JAWOHV010000214.1:0-7962 GCA_046484965.1 Prochlorococcaceae cyanobacterium | reverse complement strand
CGCTGCCGGCCTGGGTGCCGGCGGGCATGCCGGCTGGCAGTGGCCCGTTGCTGCTGGTGATGGGCGGCAGCCAGGGGGCGGTGGGACTGAACCGGATGGTGCGGCCGCTGCTGCCGCGGCTGCTGGCGGCCGGCTGCCGGGTGGTGCTCCTGAGCGGCAGCCAGGATCCGGAGGCGGGGCAGCTGCAGCACCCGCTCCTGGTGGAGCGGCCCTTCAGCGAGGAGATGGCCGGGCTGCAGCAGCACGCCGCCCTGGCGATCAGCCGCGCCGGCGCCGGCAGCCTCAGCGAGCTGGCCGTGAGCGGCACTCCAGCGATCCTGGTTCCCTTCCCCGCCGCCGCCGACCACCACCAGGATGCCAATGCGGCCGCAGCCGCCGCCCTCGGCGCGGCCGTGATCGTGCACCAGCACCCCCCGGGTGAGCCGCCCCTGGAGCAAGCCATCTGGCGGCTGCTGGGGCCGCGGCTGCGGGGCGCAGCGGCCGCCGCCGATCCACTCACGGTGATGGCGGCCGGCATGGAGCGGCTGGCGGTGCGCGACGCCGACCGGCAGCTGGCGGCGCTGCTGGTGGGTCTGGCGCCTCAGCCCTAGGACTCAGCCCTAACCCTGCAGCTCCTCTGCCAGGGCCCGCAGGATGCGGCGGTTACCGCGCCGGTCCTGAATGCCAAGGCGCAACCAGCCCTCACCAAGGCCGGCAAAGGAGCGGCAATCGCGCAGCAGGATGCGGTGGCGGGATTCGAGGGCCAGCCGCAGCGGCTCAAGCGAGGGCGGCGGTTGATCCGCAGGCGCCACGGAGCGCAGCAGCACAAAATTGGCTGCCGACGGCAGCGGCACCAGGCCCGGCAGCGCCGCCAGCTGGGCCTGGAGCCAGGGGGCCTCGGCGGGCAGCCAGCGCTGCACCCGCTGCTGCCAGGCCCGATCGCTGATCAAGTGCGCGCCGGCCAGCGCCGCCAGCCCGTTCACCGGCCAGGGGTCGCGCCAGGCGGCCCAGCGGGCCAGGCGTTCGGGATCCCCCACGGCATAGCCGAGCCGCAGGCCGGCGATGGCGAAGAGCTTGGTGAGGCTGCGGATCACCACCAGGTTGGGATGGGCTGCCAGCAGGGGCAGCAGCGACTGCTCCTCGCCACCGGGCAGCAGCGGCAAAAAGGCCTCATCGGCGATCACCAGAGCGAAGCGCGGCAGCAGCGCCGCCAGGGAGGCGCGGCTCCAGAGCTGGCCGGTGGGGTTGTGGGGATTGGTGATCCAGAGCACCTCCGCAGGCTCCGCAGCCGCCGGCTCCAGCAATGGCGGAAAGGGCTGGGGCCACTGGTCCGGCCAGGCCAAGGGCAGGGGCAGGGAACGCCAGGCACCGTTGAAACTCGCCAGCGCCCGCGAGTAATCGGCGAAACCGGGCGTGGGCAGCAGGCTCAGCCCGGTGGCCGCCGCATCGCGGCCGGCCCAGGTGAACAGCTCGGCGGCACCGTTGCCGGGCAGCACCCAGGCGGGATCGAGGCCGTGATGGGCCGCCAGGGCCTGGCGCAGGGCGGTGTAGTTGCGGTCGGGATAGGCACGCAGGGCGGGGCCGGCGAGGGCCGAGCGCAGCACGGCCCTCAGGGCCGGCGGCGGGCCGAAGGGCACCAGCGAGGCGCTGGCGTCCAGCAGCTGATCCGCACGGCAGCCGAGCCGGGCGGCAGCAGCAGCCAGGTTGCCGCCATGGCGCTCGGGCGGCCGATCCATGGCGGGGCGTGATCCAACGGGGTCCGAACCCTAGGAGGGCCCTGGCGGCCGACGAAGCGAACAAAAAACGGCCGATTCAGCGCCGCTTTTCTCATGAAAAGCCAATGCAAATCCTAGAGACTCATGTGCGACGACTTGGATAAGGTCAAAAAGTCGACTGCCAGCCGCCCCTCAATTGAAGCGATTTGGCTTCATGAAAGCCCCCCGGAACGGGCTCCTAATCGTTCTGAATTCTGCGTTCCGCGTTTGCACCCTCACGGCAATGTCCATGCATTCACCATCTAGCCGCCATGGCCTGCCCAAATCCGGCGCCTGGTGGCCGTGGACGCCAGACAGCCCAGGTCGCCGCCGCAGAGTCACCAGCGTGCCAATCGGCTCGAAGACTTCGGCCACGCCATCACCAAAAACCCGCCCGCAGCCCCAGCAGGCCCCGCTCGAGCCTGAGCCGATGCCCCTGGCGGCCCCGGCAATGGACTCAACCAGCGCCACGTCCACTTCTGAGCAAACATCTGAGCAAACAACTGCCGAGCAAACCACTGCGGAGCAAGCCAAAGCCCCCACCAATCTGGGCAATGGCAGTCTCAGCATTGCCGGCGGGCCTGAGCCAGGGGAGCCCCAGACGGGCCCGACGCCACGACCCACGAACCAGATCCTGGTGCAGTGGAGCCCCACAAGCACGGCCGCTGAGCGGCTGGCCGCCCGCGCGGCGCTGGGCGGACGCCTGGCCGCCACGATCGACACGGCGCTGATGCGCAGCTTCGACCAGGGGCCGGTGGAGGTGATCGTGCTGCCGCCGGGCCTCTCGGCAGAGCAGGCAATCGCCGCCTATGGGCGCCGGACCGGCGTGGTGCTGGCCGAGGTGGATGGCTGGGTGGGAGTGCAGACCGTCTCCAACGACCCTTACTACACAAGCAGCAGCCGGCTCTGGGGGATGTACTCCAGCGACAGCCCCACGGCCGCCGGCCCCAGCGGCACCAGCAACAGCTTCGGCAGCCAAGCGGAGCAGGCTTGGGCCCGGGGCTTCACCGGCAGCACCAACGTGGTGATGGGGGTGATCGACACCGGCATCGACTACACCCACCCCGATCTCTACCTCAACATCTGGCTGAACCAGGGGGAGATCCGCGGCCTCAGCTTCTTCAGCAGCCTCACCGACATCAATGGCGATGGCCTGATCAGCTTCCACGATCTCAACCACAGCAGCAATGCTGCGTTCGTGAGCGACATCAACCTCAATGGCCGCATCGATGCTGGCGATCTGCTGCGAGATTCCCGCTGGGCCGATGGCCAGGACAACGATGGCAACGGCTACCGCGACGATCTGATCGGCTGGGATTTCTTCAACAACAGCAACGATCCCTTCCGGGCCAGCGACGGCGACAACCACGGCACCCACGTGGCCGGCACGATCGGCGGCATCGGTGGCAACGGCCTCGGAGTGGCCGGGGTGAACTGGAACGTGCAGATGATGGCCCTGAAGTTTCTGGGGCCCAATGGCGGTTCCACCTCCGGCGGCATCGCGGCGGTGAACTACTACGCCGACATGACCGCCCGGCACGACATCGAGCGCGGCGGCCAGGCCAATTACGTGGCCACCAGCAATTCCTGGGGCGGTGGCGGTTACTCGAGCACGCTGCTGAACGCGATCACCAACGGCGCCCGGGTGGGCAATCTGTTCGTGGCGGCGGCGGGCAACAACGCCACCGACAACGACATCACTGCCCGCTATCCCACCAACTACAGCACCAGCGCGGCCCTGGGCTGGGATGCGGTGGTGAGCGTGGCGGCCCTGGCAAGCACGGGCAGCCTGGCCAGCTTCTCCAACTGGGGCGCCACCACGGTGGACCTGGGCGCCCCGGGCGCGGCCATCAACTCCACCGTGGCCGGCGGCGGCTACAGCAGCTACAGCGGCACCTCGATGGCCACCCCGCACGTGAGCGGTGCCATCGCCCTCTACGCCGCTGCCAACCCCACGGCCACCCCCCAGCAGATCCTGGAAGCCCTCTACGGCTCCACTGCGGCCACCAGCTCCCTGGCCGGCAAAACGGCCACCGGCGGCCGGCTCGATGTGAACGCGATGCTGGCCCAGAGCTCCACGCAGCCGCCGGCGATCCTGCTCGCGGGCACCACCAATCTGGAAACGGTGGAAGGCGGCGCCGGCGCCAGCTTCACGGTGGTCCTCTCGGCAGCCCCCACGGCCGATGTGGTGCTGCGCCTGGCCAGCAGTGATCCGGCCACCGGCGGCCCCGGCCTCAGCCAGCTGGTGTTCACAACCGCCAACTGGAGCCAGCCCCAGACGGTGACCCTGGCCAGCGTGGACGACTGGCTGGCCCTGGGCGATCGCAGCTACCGGATCGTGTTCGAACCGGCCGCCAGCAGCGACAGCCGCTTCAACGGCCTCCAGGCCACAGCCATCACCGTGCAGCATCGCGACAACGATGTGCCGCTGACGCTGACCAGCGGCGCCAGCAGCCTGCAGCTGGTGAACAACGTGACCTACAGCACCGCCCCCAGCCACAGCGGCGAGCTGGTGGGCCTGCAGAGCAGCAGCGGGCTCACGCTCTCGGAAGGGCTCAGCAGCGTGACGGTGGTGAGCGGCAACGGCAAGAACCGCACCAGCACCGCCTATCCCACCAGCGCCCTCGATGCGGCGGTGCTGCGGTTCGAGAACCTGAGCAACGCCAGAGAGCTGCACTTCAGCGGCTTCCGCAGCGACAACAGCGAGGGCGACAGCTTTCTGCTGCAGCTCTCCAGCAACGGCGGCAGCTGGAGCACCGTCTACACGGTGAACCACAGCGACGCGCGCAGCGTGGTGCTCACGCTGGCCACCCCGATCAGCGGCACGGCCGAGGTGCGCGTCCTCGACAGCGACCGCACCGCCAACCACACCCAGATCGACAGCGTCACGATCACCAACCTCAGCTTCCAGGGCACGATCACCGACCTGCGCGCCAGCCTCAGCCTCGAAGCCAGTGCCCTGAACCTCGAGGAAGGCGTTGGGGCGATCACGCTCACGCTGCGCCGCAGCGGCGGCGATCCGAGCCTGGGCGCGGTGGTGGAGCTGGCCTTCGGGGGCACGGCCTCATGGAGCAGCGATGTGCTGATCCGCCATGCCGATGGCACAGCGTTCAACGGCAGCACGGTGACCTTCGCCCCGGGCCAGCAGGAACTGGTGCTGGAGCTGAGCGCCGTCGACGATGGCCTGGCGGAGGGGCCGGAAACGCTCACGATCACCCTGCAGGCCGACGCCAGCCAGCCGCTGCTGCTGGGCAGTGCCAGCAGCGTGAGCCTGGGGCTGCGGGATCCCGGCAGCGTCGAACCGATCAGCCGTTTCAGCGCCAGCGGCGAAACCCGGGTGAGCGGCAGCGTCAGCGGCAGCTGGGAGGCCACCGCCAGCGCAGACGGCAGCAGCCAGCGGATCACCGAAGTGCTCTCGGGCGGCAGCCCGAAGACTCGCCACAGCCTGTTGGAACACCACTGGAGCTTCACCAATCTGAGCGGTGTGAACCGCCTCGAGCTCACCGCCGAAGCCTTCAGCAGCAGCGCGGATCGCTTCCGCTTCCAGCTCGCCGTCAATGGCGGCAGCTGGCTGGACCTGAACGCCGACTCGCCCCTGGGAACCACAGCGATGAGCCCCACCAGCTGGCAGCTGGCGGGGCCGATCAGCGGCAATGCCGTGGTGCGGGTGTTCGACACCAACCGCGCCAGCGGCGAACAGAGCCTCGACTGGATCGCGGTGGACAGCCTGGCCTTCCTGGTTTGAAGCCCGCAGGCCCGGTAGAACGGGCCATCCCAAGAAAGCTGAAGCCATGGCGGCACACCATCGGGCGGCGGGCCTGGCCGCCGCCGCGGCCCTGCTGGGCCTGGGATTCGAGATCGGAATCGGCAGCCTGCCAGCCGGCGCCGCCAGCCCCTCCGGAGCAGCGGCGGTGATGCGTCTGCTGGAGAGCCGCCGCTGCAGCCGCTGCCAGCTGGCCGACGCCGATCTGGTGCATGCCGACCTGCGCGATGCCGACCTGAGCGGCGCGGCGCTGCAACGGGCCAACCTCAGCCGCGCCCAACTTGATGGCGCCCGGCTCACGGGGGCCGACCTCAGCTTCACCAGCCTGCAGGGCGCCTCCCTGCGCGGCGCCGACCTGCGCGGCGCCCGCCTGGAGGGCACCGACCTGCGCGAAGCCAACCTCAGCGGCGCCCTGTTCGACTCGGGCGCCCTGGCCAGCGCCCACTGGAGCCGCGCCACGGGCCTGAGCCCGGAGATGCAGAGCTACGCCGACCTGCACAACGCGGGCGTCGAAGCCGCCAATGCCGGCCGCTTCCCGGAGGCGGAAACCTTCTTCAGCGAAGCGATCCGCAAGGAACCGGCGGCGGCGATCAGCTGGGTGGCGCGAGGCATCAGCCGCAGCGAACAATCCAAAACCAGCCTCGCCAGCCAGGACCTCGCCTATGCCGCCAAGCTCTATGAACAGCAGGGCGACACGGCCTACGCCAAGCAGCTGCAGGAGGCCTCCAAAAAGCTGGATGCACCGAACAAGAAGGGCGCCAGGGGCAACGGCCTGGGCATGCAACTGGTGGGCGGCGTCATGGGCGCCCTGCAGTTCCTAGCGCCGCTGGCCGCTAAGAGCTTCTTGCCGGTGCTGGCGGGGTTCTGAACTGCTACTGCTCCTTCCTAAAGAAAGAAGCTTGAACCGGTGTCGACTCTATGAGCACCTAACTTGTGAAAATCTCAAATACAAATGAGCATTAATGTGCTCATTTGCGAAAATTTAAGCCAGCAACAAATCTGCACTCCACAAATAGCACGCATGTACTTTACAATTGGCCAAATTGCCTCTGATCGGCATCCGAAAGGTAGCAATAAAGACTTTGCAGATATTTAACGTAGGCCCATGAAGTCACGCGCCTGAGGCGTTTCAGGTCGATATCCATACCCATAGGAGCCTCCTTCTTCATCATTGATAATACGAGGTGTTACCAAAATAACGAGCTCACTCTTACGTCTTGAGCCACCAGTAGCACGGAAAAACTGCCCGATCAATGGAATGTCTCCAAGTATAGGCCACTTGCTTACAACTTGAGAGTCCGTATCAGAGATGACACCAGTCAAAATCAACGTTTGTCCGTCTCGTACTCGCACACTGCCTGTTTGGAGCTCACGCTCGTTCAGAATATTAATAGGACCGCAACCCTCAATCCTTTCAGAGCCAACCGCTGCAGCAACACGCGGCTGAAGATAAAAAGTCACAAAGCCATTATCGTCGATCTTTTCTACACCAGCACCAAGCTCAAGGCCAGCAACTCCAAACTGAGGCTGGCAAGAATTTCGCGAGTTTTCAGTTCCACTTACAATCTCATAGCCTGTAATAACACTTTGTCCAACCTTAATTTTCCCCTCATTAGGCACTTTCCTGCCAATATCAGAATTTGACGGCCTACTAGTCTGCTCCCCCTCTTGAAGTACTAAAGTTGGACTTGCAAGTATTTTTGTAGAACGCGACTGCACAGTCGCTCTAACAAAATCGAAAAAGTTATCTGTTGGATAATTCAAGGCAGGGTTTATTCGGCGCGCCCCAGAAGAAGAGGTACTGGAATCGGATGACGTAGAGTTTCCCCTAGTAATTGTAGCCGACCTGCCAAGAACGCGGGATATCTCTCTCTGAATTGACGACAAGTTATTGCTTATCACCGAAGATGAATTATTGTCAATTGGAACGACTTGGACAGTTGTCTGACCAGTTTCAGGATTAATACTGCGGACAAGCTCAGTTCCAGTGCCCGATGTCAGCTTATTATTAAGATCATTCAGCTGACTATCAGTCAAGGAATTAGTCGAACGCCTATCAAGAACAAACTGATTACCCGAATTTGCAGCCGAACCAGAGTTACTCGAGGTTGTTTCCAAGTTTAGCTGTCCCGGCTCTGCATTAATATTAAAATCTGAACTACGCGCCGGCATATTGCGCCCAAAAGCTGCTAACATTTGCCCGTTGTCATTAACTATAAAGTTATTCCCCCATCGGAAAGCGAAGCTATTGTTGATATCGGTATCATTATCTAAGTTGACATCGAGAATTTTCACGGACAAAGCTACTTGCCTTTGCCGGAGATCCAGCTGCCTCAAATACTGCTCACCGATTGCTACCAAGCTAGGATCCCCAACCAAAGTAATGGTTCCTAGCCTTGAATCAGTTGTTGCCTGCAATCCAAGCAGGGGGCCAGAGTCAGCACCATAAATTTCAGTCGTTGTTGC
>JAWOHV010000154.1:0-15199 GCA_046484965.1 Prochlorococcaceae cyanobacterium | reverse complement strand
CGGCCCGCTCGCTGGGGGTGAAACCGGGCACCTCGGCGTTGGTGGAATCGCTGAACAGGCAGAGCACGCCTTGCTCGCCATAGTGGGCCAGGCGGGCCATGTCGAAGGTCTCCCCATCCACCGGGGTGTGGTCGAACTTGAAGTCGCCGGTGAAAACAATCACCCCCACTGGCGTGGTGATGGCCAACGTGAAGCTGTCGGCCATCGAATGGGTGTTGCGGATGAACTCCACCGAGAAGTGCTGACCCACCTTCACCACATCGCGCGGGCCGACGGTTTTCAAGATGGTGCGATCCATCACACCGGCTTCTTCCATCTTGCCGGTGAGCAGCGCCAGGGCCAGGCGGGGCCCGTGAATCACCGGGATGTTGAAGTTCTTGAGGTGGTGGGCAATACCACCGATGTGATCTTCGTGACCGTGGGTCACGATCATGCCGCGAATGCGGCTCTGATTTTCCTTCAGATAGCTGGTATCAGGCATCACCACATTGACGCCATGCATGCCATCACTGGGGAATGCCAGTCCGGCATCCACCATCATGATGTCGTCGCCGTATTCAAAAACACAGGTATTTTTGCCAATCTCATGCAAGCCACCCAGGGGGATCACCCGCAGGGCCGGTTGCTTGGCCTTGGCGCTGGAGCCGTTCGAACTGGTCATCGAGAAAACACGTTGGGAAGGGAGGAAGAATTCGGGATCTGGAAGTCAGCCTTGGCGTCAAGTAGGACGCAGGGCAGCCAGGGTTTCGGAGAGGCGTTGTTTCACGTCGTCGTTAGCGGCAAGAAGGGGAAGACGGGGGCTGCCCACCGGCCAGCCAGCCAGCTCCAGGGCGGCTTTGAGGGGGATGGGATTGGTGCTGCAGAACAGGGCCTTGCAGAGCGGCAGCAACTGCTGGTGCAGCTCCAGGGCCCGGGCCAGATTTCCGGCCAGAAAGGCGCTCACCATGGCGCTGATCTGGGGGCCGGCCAGGTGGCTGGCCACGCTCACCACACCAACGGCCCCCACGGCCAACATCGGCAGGGTGAGGCCGTCGTCGCCGCAGTAGATGGCCAGGCGATCGCCGCAGAGGCCCCGCAGGGCGCTCACCTCTTCCGTGCTGCCGCTGGCGGCCTTGAAGCTCACCACATTGGGGCAATCGAGCAGCCGGGCCGTGGTTTCCGGCGCCAGGCTGGTGCCCGTGCGACCGGGGATGTTGTAGAGCATCAGCGGCAGTTCCGGTGCCGCCTGGGCAACCGCCCGGAAATGGGCCTCGAGGCCGTCCTGGGGCGGCTTGTTGTAGTAAGGAACCACCACCAGGGCGGCGTCGGCGCCGAGGGCGGCCGCTTCGCGGGTGGCTTCCACCGCCTCGGCGGTGCAGTTGCTGCCGCTGCCGGCCAGCAGCCGGGCCCGGCCGGCCACGGCCTCCCGCACGGCGGCGAAGAGCTGGTGCTGTTCCTGCCAGCTCAGGGTGGGCGATTCACCGGTGGTGCCGCACACCACCAGCCCATCGGAGCCATGGGCCACCAAGTGCTCGGCCAGCTGGGCAGCCAGCTCGAAGTTCACGCTGCCATCGGCGCGGAAGGGGGTGACCATGGCGGTGACCACCCTGCCGAACGGGGCATGGGCCCAGGGCTGGCCGACGGCACTGCTCAAACGGCACCTCGCGGCTCGACGGCCGGCTCCTGCAGGAGCAGCTCGGCGATCTGGATGGCGTTGAGGGCCGCCCCCTTGCGGATCTGGTCGCCACAGAGCCAGAGCTCGAGGGCATGGGGATCGCTGAGGTCCTGGCGGATGCGGCCAACGGCCACCGGATCGCGACCGGTCACATCGGTGGGCATCGGGAAGCGGTTGGTTTCGAAGTTCTCGAGCAGCTCCACCCCCGGCGCCTGCTGCAGCAGCTCGCGCGCCTCCCCCACCGGAAAAGGCTCGAAAAACTCGATGTTCACGGCTTCGGAGTGGGCCCGCAGCACCGGCACCCGCACACAGGTGGCCGACAGGCGCAGCTCCGGCAGCTCCATGATCTTGCGGGTTTCGTGGAGCATCTTGAGCTCCTCTTCGCAGTAGCCGTTGGGCTGCAGGGGGGAGTTGTGCAGGAAGAGGTTGAAGGCCAGCGAGTGGGGCAACACTTCGCTCACCGGCTCGCCGCCATCGAGCACGGTGCGGCTGAGCTGGCGCAGCTCTTCCATCGCCCGGGCACCGGCGCCACTGGCGCTCTGGTAGGTGCTCACCACCACCCGCTTGATCGGCCGGCGAGCCTGCAGGGGGGCCAGGGCGAGGCTGAGCAGGATCGTGGTGCAGTTGGGATTGGCGATGATCCCCTGGTGGCTCAAGGCTGCTTCGGGATTGACTTCGGGCACCACCAGCGGCACAGCCGGATCCATGCGGAAGGCACTGGAGTTGTCGATCACCACGGCACCGGCCGCCGCCGCCAGGGGCGCCCACTGCTTCGAGGCCGAGCCACCGGCCGAAGCCAGCACCAGATCCACGCCAGCGAAAGCCTCTGCAGTCACCGGCTCAATCGTGAGGTCCTGCTGTTGCCAGCGCAGGCTCTTGCCAGCCGAACGGGGCGAGGCCAGCGGGATCAGCTCGCCCACGGGGAAGCGACGCTCCGCCAGCAGCTCCAGTAGCTCCTGACCCACGGCCCCGGTTGCCCCGAGGATGGCGATGCGCAGGGGACGGCGGGGCAGACGGCTGCCGCTGCGTTTAGCGCCTACGGCAGGGATGACGGCAGGGGTGACGGTCAACGGCTCAGATTGCTGATCTAAGGAGGTGGGCAGGGAGGCTGGTCTGGTCTGGTCTGGCTGGTCTGGTCTGGCTGGTCTGGCTGGTCTGGCGCAAAGTTCGCGGAACAGCTCGTTCTTGATGGGATCCGAGCAGCCGCCCAACCAGCAGCTGGTGTGGATCAATCAGACCTGGGGATCAGGGGTGGGGATCAGGGGTGGAATCCGGCTGCAACCATCGCCACACGAATGGGCGGAAGAGGGCAGCTGGAGAGGCCAGGCCAGAAATTGCCGAGAGTGGCTTGCGGGACGGGTGTTTATCGAACTCGAGGGGCAGGAATGAACCGGGGAATATGACTGTTCGGCGGAGCGCCACATGAACAATACGGCGTCGGGGAGCGGATGGCGAGACGGCCACTTCCTAAAGTCGAGCCCACCCCGTGCTTCCGCTACGAGCCCGCCCATGAGTACTGGCCTGAAGGTGACATCGACCCCACGCCCCGGCAGCCGCATGGCGCTGGAGGTAGCCGTTCCGAGTGGTCGCTGCCAGGCCAGCTACGACGCCGCCCTCGAAAAACTGAGCCGCAGCATCAAGCTGCCGGGCTTCCGCAAGGGCAAGGTGCCCCGGCCGGTGCTGCTGCAGCAGATCGGTCCGCTGCGCATCCGGGCCACTGCCCTGGAGGATCTGGTGGACAGCGTTTTCCGCGATGCCCTGGAGCAGGAAAAGATCGAGGCGATCAGCCGCCCCGAGCTGCAGGAGGGCTTTGAAACGGTGCTGGAGCGCTTCAAGCCCGGCAGTGAACTCACCTTCACGCTCGAAATGGACGTGGAGCCCACCCCGCGGCTGAAGGCCACCAAAGGTCTCAAGGCCGAGGCCGAAGCGATCGGTTACGACCCGGCCCGGGTGGATGAGCTGATCGACCAGTCGCGCCGCCAGTTGGCCACCCTGGTGCCCGTGGAGGATCGCCCAGCGGCCAGCGGCGATGTGGCCCAGGTGAGCTTCAGCGGCAGCTTCGTAGACAGCGGCGAGCCGATCAGCGGCGGCAGCAGCGATGGCATGGAGGTGGAGCTGGAGGAGGGCCGCATGATCCCCGGCTTCATCGAGGGCATCGTGGGCATGGCCCTGGGCGAAACCCGCTCGGTCAGCTGTGAGTTCCCCGAGTCGTACCCCCAGGAGGACGCGGCCGGCCGCAAGGCCAGCTTCACGATCACCCTGCAGGAGCTGAAAAGCCGCGAACTGCCCGAACTGGATGACGCTTTCGCCCAGCAGGCCAGCGACAAGCAGACCCTCGCCGAACTGCGCGCCGACCTGGAAAACCGCCTCAAGGACGACACCGAGCGCCGCGCCAAGGCCAGCCGCCAGGACGCCCTGCTGGCTGCCCTGGTGGAGCAGCTCGAGGTGGAGCTGCCCGAAACCCTGGTGCAGCAGGAGGTGCGCAACCTGATCGAGCAGACCGCCGGTCAGATCGCCCAACAGGGCATGGACGTTAAGAAGCTGTTCACCCAGGACCTGGTGCGCAGCCTGATGGACACCTCCCGGCCGGAAGCCGAGGAACGGCTTAAGCGCAGCCTGGCCCTGAGGGCCCTGGCCGAAGCCGAAAAGATCGTGGTGGCCGAGGAGGAGATCGAGGCCAAGCTCAAGGAGGTGAGCAAGAGCCTCAGCGAGGGCAGCTCGATCGATCCCCGCCGCCTGCGTCTGGCGGTGGCCGACGACCTGATGCGCGAGCAGCTGATGGCATGGCTGGAAAGCAACTGCACGATCAGCGAGAAGGCCACCAGCAGCTCCCCAGCCGACTCAACAGAGAGCTCCAAGCCGAGCGCGAGCAAGGCCAAAGAGGGCAGCGCCGACAAGCCGGCAGCCAAGCCCGCCGCCAAGAAGGCAAAGAAAGCCTCCACCGACAACGCCTGAGTCCATAGATTGGCGCCATTACCCCTCGCTCCGGCCGCGACCGCGTGATCGACGCCCTTCTGCCCCATCCGATCGTCAACCGCTGGGATGGCCCGCTTCCCTGGAATGGCAGCCCCCTGGCCAGCCCGGGGATTCTGCCCACGGTGGTTGAGCAATCCGGCAAAGGCGACCGCGCCTTCGACATCTATTCGCGGCTGCTGCGGGAGCGGATCATCTTCCTGGGCACCGGCGTCGACGACGCCGTGGCCGACTCACTCGTGGCCCAGCTCCTGTTTCTGGAGGCCGAGGATCCGGAAAAGGACATCCAGATCTACATCAACTCCCCCGGCGGCTCGGTGACGGCCGGCCTGGCCATCTACGACACGATGCAGCAGGTGGCCCCCGACGTGGTGACCATCTGCTACGGCCTGGCGGCCAGCATGGGCGCCTTCCTGCTTTGCGGCGGTGCCAAGGGCAAGCGGCTGGCCCTGCCAAACGCGCGAATCATGATCCACCAACCCCTCGGCGGCGCCCAGGGCCAGGCGGTGGACATCGAAATCCAGGCCAAGGAAATCCTCTTTCTCAAGGACACCCTCAATGAACTGCTGGCGGACCACACCGGCCAGCCCCTCGAAAAGATCGCGGAAGACACAGACCGCGACTACTTCCTTTCGCCGCCGGAAGCGGTTCAATACGGCCTGATTGATCGCGTTGTGGATGACACCACGGCGCTTTGATCCCCAAGGACGGCTGACAAACCACAGGTTTCAGACGATCCTGGAGACGCAGGCCCTCCGGTGGTGGCCCGCCCCCGATACCCACCCCGTGTGACATGGCCAAGTTCGACGCCCACCTCAAGTGTTCGTTCTGCGGCAAGTCTCAGGAACAGGTTCGCAAGCTGATCGCTGGACCGGGCGTTTACATCTGCGACGAATGCATTGATCTCTGCAACGAGATCCTCGATGAGGAACTCGAAGCCAGCGCCCAGGGAGGCGGCCGCAGCGCCCCCGAGCCCAACCGCAAGAGCGCGGTCAAGAAGAGCTCCAAGCCCGTTCCCACGCTGGCCACGATCCCCAAGCCCCAGGAGATCAAGGCCTTCCTCGACCAGCAGGTGGTGGGCCAGGAAGACGCCAAGAAGGTGCTTTCCGTAGCGGTGTACAACCACTACAAGCGTCTGGCCTGGCAGGGCGATGGCAAGGGTGAAACCGACCAGACAGCCACGCGCCTGCACAAGAGCAACATCCTGCTGATCGGCCCCACCGGCTGCGGCAAGACCCTGCTCGCCCAGACCCTGGCCGAGATGTTGGAGGTGCCCTTTGCCGTGGCCGACGCCACCACGCTCACCGAGGCGGGCTATGTGGGCGAAGACGTGGAGAACATCCTGCTGCGGCTGCTGCAGAAGGCCGACCTCGACCTCGAGCAGGCCCAGCGGGGAATCATCTACATCGACGAGATCGACAAGATCGCCCGCAAGAGTGAAAACCCCTCGATCACCCGCGATGTTTCAGGCGAAGGGGTGCAGCAGGCCCTGCTCAAGATGCTCGAGGGCACGGTGGCCAACGTGCCGCCCCAGGGGGGCCGCAAGCATCCTTACCAGGACTGCATCCAGATCGACACCAGCCAGATCCTGTTCATCTGCGGCGGTGCCTTCGTGGGCCTTGAGGATGTGGTGCAGCGACGCCTGGGTCGCAATGCGATCGGCTTCGTTTCCGCCGACGGCCGCGGCCGCCATCAACACCGCCCCGGCAAAGACCAGCACGCCGCCGCCGTGCTGCGCAACATGGAGCCCGACGACCTGGTGCGCTACGGCCTGATCCCGGAATTCATCGGCCGCCTGCCGGTGAATGCCGTGCTCGAGCCCCTCGATACGCCAGCGCTCAAGGCGATCCTCACCGAGCCGCGCGATGCCCTGGTCAAGCAGTTCCAGACGCTGATGAGCATGGACAACGTGCGGCTCGAATTCGAACCCGAAGCGATCGAAGCGATCGCGATCGAAGCCCACCGCCGCAAAACCGGCGCCCGCGCCCTGCGGGGCATCGTGGAGGAGCTGATGCTCGATCTGATGTACGACCTGCCCTCCAGCAACGACATCGAAACCTTCACCATCACCAGCGAGCTGGTGAATCAACGCAGCAACGGCAAACTGCTCAGCTACCCCAGCGCCAGCGAGCGGGGCAAGCAGGAATCGGCCTGAGGCCGGTCGGGCATCCCCACCCGCACCCGCCTAGGCGGCGGCGGCGGTAGACAGCAGGCTGAAGGAGCGTTTCGAGCCCCGAGCCTTGGCCGTCGCTGACCACCTGCAGGCCCCGCGCCAGCACGGCCTGTTTCTGCACCACGGCATCGATCTGGGCGACGGCAGCGTGGCCCACTACCTCGAGGGGCGCGCCATTCTGCGCAGCCCGCTGGAGGAGTTCAGCCGCGGCCAGCCCGTGAGCCTGGTGCCCTATCCGGATCAGGACTGTTCACCGCCAGGAGTGACCCTGCGGCGGGCGATGGGCCGGCTCGGGGAAGAGCGCTACAACCTGCTGTTCAACAACTGCGAGCACTTCGCCCACTGGTGCAAGACCGGCCGCCACCGCAGCGCCCAGGTGGAGGGCTGGCTGCACACCGGCAGCCTCGGGGCCCTCGCCCTCGGCCAGTTCGTGCCGGCGGCCCTACTCAGCGGCGTGCGCCTGCTGCTGCGCCAGGGCCTCAGCCTCGATGAGCCCTCGCTCGAGAAAGGCCGCGAGCTGGCCCTGCGCAGCCTCGAGCAACTCGATGGCCTGCGGCTGAAGCTGCAGCAACGGCTCGAAGAGGAGCTGGCCAAGGCCGAACAGCGCTGGGGTGACAGCCCCGGCGGCGGCCCTGGCAGCGGCCCTGGCAGCGGCGGTGCGCTGGAGCGGGTGCGCCTGCTGGCCCAGCGGCTCGACGACCAGCTCTCAGAGGTGGAGGAGATGGAAAGCCGGCTGGAGCGCCTGCTCGGATCCGGATCGGGCCAGTAGCCTCAATCCCCCCAGGCTGCCCGCCAGCCCCATCCGGCAGCGACCCATGAGCCCAGCTGCGAGCCCTGCCTACCAGCCGCTGCACCACAAATACCGGCCCCAGCGCTTCGACCAGCTGGTGGGCCAGGAGGCCATCGCAGCCACCCTGGGCAATGCCCTGCTTTCGGGCCGGATCGCGCCGGCCTACCTGTTCAGCGGTCCGCGCGGCACCGGCAAAACCTCCAGCGCCCGCATCCTGGCCCGCTCGCTCAACTGCATCGGCGCAGATGGGCCCACCCCCGAGCCCTGCGGGGTGTGCGAGCTCTGCAGGTCGATCGCCGCCGGCAACGCCCTCGATGTGATCGAGATCGACGCCGCCTCCAACACCGGCGTTGACAACATCCGCGAGCTGATCGAGCGCTCCCGCTTCGCGCCGGTGCAGGCCCGCTGGAAGGTGTACGTGATCGACGAGTGCCACATGCTCTCGACCGCCGCCTTCAACGCCCTGCTCAAGACCCTGGAGGAGCCGCCGCCGCGGGTGGTGTTCGTGCTGGCCACCACCGACCCCCAGCGGGTGCTGGCCACGATCCTGAGCCGCTGCCAGCGCTTCGATTTCCGCCGCATCCCCCTGGCAGCGCTGGAGCGGCACCTGGGCTGGATCGCCGAGCAGGAGCAGATCGGCATCACCCCCGAGGCCCTGCATGTGGTGGCCCAGCGGGCCCAGGGGGGCCTGCGGGACGCCGAGAGCCTGCTGGATCAGCTCAGCCTGCTGCCGGCGCCGATCGAAGCCACGGCGGTGTGGGAGCTGCTGGGGGTGGTGCCGGAGCAGGAGCTGCTCACACTGGCCGCCGCCCTGGCCAGCGCCGAGCCCCTGGCCCTGCTGGAGGCCTGCCAGCAGCTCCTGGAGCGGGGCCGGGAGCCGGCGGCGCTGCTGCAGGGCGTGGCCAGCCTGCTGCGCGACCTGGTGCTGGCGGGCGTGGCTCCCGATCACCTCGAGCTGAGCGGTGTTTCACCCCAGTTCAGGCCCCAGCTGCCGCCGCTGGCCCGCCGCATCGGCAAGGCCCGGCTGCTGCACTGGCAGGCCCAGCTCAAGGGGAGCGAACAGCAGCTGCGCCAGAGCGTCAACCCACGCCTGTGGCTGGAGGTGCTGCTGCTGGGGCTGCTCGCCGAAGCCCAAGCTCCTGCAGCGGCCACAGCGCCCACTGCAGCGCCCACTGCAGCGCCCACTGCCGCGCCCGCTCCAACCTCCACTCCAGTTCCAACGGCGCCCCCCATAGCAGCGCCCATAGCGCCCCCCATGCCGGCGCCCGCCCCCACGCCAGCTGCGCCCCCGATCGCAACTGATCCTGCTGAGAAGGCCGCTGAGAAGGCCGCTGCAGAGCCGGCCGGCGGGCCGGAGCGCAACCTGCCGGAGCTCTGGCAGCAGATCCTGGCCAGCCTGGAGCTGCCCTCCACCCGCATGCTCCTCTCCCAGCAGGCCCAGCTGGTGCGCCTCGACAGCCAGCGGGCCGTGGTGCGGGTGGCGGGCAACTGGATGGCCATGGTCCAGAGCCGCCTGCCCCTGCTGGAGCGGGCCCTGAGCAGCAGCCTGGGGGGCAGCCGCCAACTGGTGCTCGAAAACGGCGATCCCGCCGGCAGCCGCCCGGGAACAGCAAACGCGCCAGAGCCCGTCTCGCCAAAGCCGTCGCCGACGCCGCCACCGCTGCCGCAGGTTCAATTGCCGCCAACACCGGCGGCAACTCCGGCAGCCGCAGCGGCACCAACTCCAGCACCCGCACCGGCACCAGCCCCGATCCCGACACCGATCCCGGCGCCGATCCCCGCTTCGCCACCAGCGCCCAGCAGCAGCGAACCGCTCGATGCCAAGGCCAGGCGCCTGGCCGACTTCTTCAACGGCGAAGTGGTGGATCTGGATGGTCCGCTCGAAGACCAGAGCACGGCCGCCTGATCGACTGCCGGCGCCAATCCCCGCCGATCCCTGCTGCTCAGGAGATCTGGGTGCTCAGGTCAGCTTCATCCACATCAAGATCAAGGTCGCAGGCCTCGGCAGCCTCACCGGAACCGAGGTGCAACGTCTTGGCCCACACCAACCGTTTGGGCAGCAGCGCCATGCGCAGGGTGGTCCAGGGGATCACCACAAACCAATGGGCCATGTAGACCATGCCCAGGGCCAGGCCCAAGGGCGTGATCGCCGGCAGTGGGGGGCCCTCACTGGTGCGGCGGCAGCCCGCCACAATCGCAAGTCCAGAGAGGCTGAAGACCACCAGCGACAGCGGCCAGATCGTGGGCTGCGTGTGGCTTAACAGGGCACCGAGCAGGTCGGCGATCGATACCACCGGCAGGGCGTACTGCAGCAGGAAGAAACAGGCCAGATCGATCCGCTGGCTGATCGTGAGCGGCGGCGCGATCAGACCGGGCCAGTAATCGAGAAAGCGCTGCAGCCCCCCTTCGGCCCAGCGCTGGCGCTGACGCCAGAGGGCCGCCAGGGTCAACACCGCCTCTTCCTGAACAGGGGGATCCCAGAGGACTCCCACCGGCTGGCCTGCCAGCAACAGGCGGAAGCTGAGGTCGAGGTCATCGGTCACCGTGTCCTCGTTGAAGCCGCCGCAGGCCTGCACCGCCTCGCGCAGCAGCAGCTGGCCATTGCCGCGCAGCTCGGCCACCCCGCCAGCCGCCAGCCGACCGCATTGCACCACCGTATCGAGCACCATTTCCATGGCCTGGGCGCGGCTGAGCAGGTTCTCTTCGCCATTGACGACCGCCTTGCGCAGCTGCACCGCCGACCAGCCACCGGCCTCGGCGTAGGGGATCAGCCGCTCGAGCAGGTCGTCCTGAAGCTGGGCATCGGCATCGAGCACCAGCATCCAGCGCCCCTGCAACTGGGCACGCACGGTGTTCAGCGCCCCCGACTTACCACCGCCGGCATCGCGGCTGCGGCTCAGCACCTTGAGGAAGGGATGGCGGCGGGCCTGATCAGCCAGCAGCTCGGGGGTGCGGTCTTCGCTGCCGTCATCCACCACCCACAGCTTTAGGGCCCCGGCCGGATAGCGCAGGCGGCTGAGGCGCTCCACCAGCCGCACGATCACGGCCTCCTCATCACGGGCCGCCACCACCAGATCCACTCCCGGTGCGGCAGCCGGCGCTGCGGCAGGCGCTTCCGCAGCAGGCGCTGCGGCGGGGGCAACGATGGCTGCCTTGCGACGCAGCTGGGGCAGCACCGTGCGCAAGCTGTAGCCGCCCAGGCCGGCGGTGAGCAGCAAGGCTGGCAGGAGGGCCTGGCCCGCCGGCAGGCCATGGGGGGCAAGGCCAGCAGCCATGCAGACAACCAGGAACAGGCCAGCCTTGAGGCGGCGGCGATCGCTACCGGTGCCGCCCGCTGCCATGGCCCCCCTGAACAATTACGGAACTTTAAGGGTCCTGCTTGAGGCTCCCAAGGGCCGTTAGCGGTTCCATGCTAACTCCTGGGTAATAGTGCTCCAGGATCTGCCGGCTGCTCCAGCCGCGCCGGGCCAGATCAATGGCACCGGCCTGCGAAAGCCCCGCGCCATGGCCGAAGCCACCGCCGCGCACCTGCCAGCGGCCCGGAGCCAGCGGGCTCAGCTCGAACAGGGTGCTCGGCAACTGGCGCAGGTAGCGCCGGATCGCATCGAGGCGCAGCACCGTGCTGCCACCGCTGCCCTCCACCCGCAGGGCCAGCACCCGGCCGCTGACACCCCGCTCGAGCACCTCGAGGCGCTGGGGAATGCCCAGGCTCGGCGCCAGCGGTGCCAGGGCCGTGCGCACCTGGTCGGCGCTCAACAGCCGCTGCCAGCGGAAGCGCGGATGGTCGCTGCCGTAGGCGGCCTGGCCTGCGTTGAGCAGCTCGGCCAGGCGCTGCGGCTGCTGCAGGGGAAGCGCAAAGCGCTTGGCGAAGGGGGCCGGCCCATCGGGGGCTGCCCTCAGGTAGGGAAGCGGCTCACCCTGCCAGGCCTCTTCAAAGCCAGCGGCGATGCCGCCGTTGCTGGCGTGATACACCGCATGGATGGGCTGCCCCTGCCAGGCGAGCACCTGCCGGGCCGTGCGCTGGATCGCCCCCCGGACGGCCGGGCCGGCCTGCTGGGGATGGCTGTACACCTGGCACTGGGTATCGGCACAGAGGTGATAGCCATCCACCGCGAAGCGCTGGCGGTTGCTCACTGCCCAGGTGCGGGCCAGCACGGCCTGGGCTTCCAGGGCCGCCGCCGGCGCCGCGGCGCCGATCTCATGGGGCAGCACCCCCTCCAGGTAGCGATCCAGGGGCACGCGCTCCACCAGCGTCCAGCCGCCATGGGCATCGCTCTGGAGCCGGAAGGGTCCGCCGTAGCGGCCGCCGCGCCAGAGCAACCCCCCGGGCGCCTGCAGCTCCAGCGGCCCCTGCAGGGGAATCGACTGGCGATCGCGACGGAGCTCGAGGACCAGGCGCTGGCCCACCACCTGCTCCTGCAAGCGGGAGGCATGGCCCGGCGGGTCCGCTGCTTCGCCATCAGCCCACACCTCCCAGTCCCGCGGCTGGGCGATCAGGGGGCGGGCCCCCTGGCGGCGCCAGAGCTCAGCCATCCGCTGGGCCGATTCGTAGCTGGCGAAGGGTCCCAACACCCGCCGCCGCAGCGTGATCGGCTCGGCCAGCGGCAGCGATCGCCAGGCCAGGGTGAGCCGCTGGCCACTGAACCGCTGGCCGCCGGCATCGCTGAGCTCCAGCACCCCGGCGGCGGCAGTGAGCTCCAGCGGGGCGCTGTCGGCCCCCGGCCGCAGATGGGCCGCCAGGGCCACCCAGAGTTCAGGGGCGCCGGGGTTCAGGCTGGGCACCGGGGCCACAGGCAGATGCAGGGGCAGCACGGCCACAGCGGCCCGGCAGCCGCTCGCCGGCACCAGCATCAGCGCCGCCAGGGCGGCACTGATCAGCGGTGCATGGGCCTCCAGGGTGAGGCGGCAGCGGCGCGGAAACCGGCAGGTCATGGCCTGGCTTGGGGAGAGGGAGTTGGCGGAAGGTCCTTCCGCGTCGTACTTTGCTTGTTTGCGTCCGCGCTGCCAGAGATGCCGAAGCTCAAGACCCGCAAAGCAGCCGCCAAGCGGTTCAAGGTCACCGGCAGCGGCAAGTTCATGCGGCGCCGTGCCTTCCTCAACCACCTGCTCGACCACAAGAGCCCCAAGCGCAAGCGCTATCTGGGCACCATGGCCGTGGTAGACGAGCGGGATGCCGACAACGTCGCCCGCATGCTCCCCTACAGCGGCTGAACCCCGCCCATCCACCGATCCCCGCTGACTCCCTGAATCCATGGCCCGCGTCAAGAGGGGCAACGTCGCCCGCAAACGCCGCAACAAGATCCTTCGCCTGGCCCGGGGCTTCCGGGGCGGCAACGGCAGCCTCTTCCGCACGGCCAACCAGCGGGTGATGAAGGCCCTCTGCAACGCCTACCGCGACCGGCGCCGGCGCAAGCGCGATTTCCGTCGCCTCTGGATCGCACGCATCAATGCTGCGTCCCGCCTCAACGGCGTCAGCTACAGCAAGCTGATGGGCGGCCTCAAGAAGGCGGATGTGCTTCTGAATCGCAAGATGCTGGCCCAGCTGGCCATGGTTGATCCCGGCAGCTTCACCAGCGTGGTCACGGCGGTCAAAGCCTGAATGGGCCGCCGCCAGCGGCCCTGAATCAATGGATCTTCTGCCCCAGGCCTACCTGATCGGGCTGATCGTGCTGCTGGCAGCCGCCGCCGTGGTGGTGTCCAGGCAGATCTGGCGCGTGCGCGGCGACGAGCTGACCCTCAGCCGCCTCGAGGGCCTGGCGCTTGGCCAGGAGAAGGACGCGGCCCAGCTCTATGAACTGGCGACGGTGCAATTGCGCAAGCGCCTCTACGGCCAGGCAGCCGAGAACCTCAAACTGGCGCTCAGGCATGCCGAGGCCGCCGATGAGCCCGGTGAGGCCCTCGCCCTGATCCTCAATGCCCTTGGCTTCGCCCAGGCTGCCCAGAACAAGTTCAAGGAGGCCAGCCGCAACTACCGTGCCGCCCTCAAAGCCAAACCCAACTACCCGGTAGCCCTGAACAACCTCGCCTACGCACTCGAGAAGCAGCAGCTAAGCGACGAAGCTCGCAGCGCCTACGAACAGGTGCTCGCCCTCGACTCCACGAACAAAACGGCCCGCAAACGGCTGCTGCGGCTCGGTGGCCGGCCAGAGCGCGGCGACAGCCCTACCTGAGTGCCTGGTGCCGGCGGGGGCCGCCTCACCAGAGCCCGCGCACCCGTTGCTCAGAGCTGGTCGAACCTGCAGGGGCTGCAGGGCCGCTGGCCTGCAGTTGCAGCCGGCCGCCGGCACTGGTGAGGCGAGGGGCATTCCAGCCGCTCAGCTCCAAACCCTGCAGGCCCTGGAAGTCGCCACCGGCCTCGAGAAAGTCAAAGCGCTGGCCTCCGAGCAGCAGCAGGTCGAGCTGATCTGATTTGGCATTGAGGTTGCCCTGCACTGGGGCGGTGACGCCGGCGATGGTCAGGGACCCCCGCAACACCACCATCTGGCCCATGGGCAGCACCGAGGAGAGCTGCAGATCAACAGGCAGCGCAGCGGTGGCACCGAACGATTGGTAGCTGCCGCGCCAGCTGCGCGGCAGCTCCTGGGCCAGCAGTGAAGCCCGGGCCAGGGGATCGAAGTTCTCCACCGGCGTCGTATCCGCCTCGTAGGGGGAGAGCATGCGGGCAGGGGCTTGAAAAGGCACCTGGCTGCCCACCGGCAGCGGTTGGGCGGCTATTGCTGGCGCAGAGATGGCTGGCGCGGCGATGGCAAGAGCGGCGATGGCGGGGGCGGCTAGAAACAGGAACATGACCCAACGATCGGCACTTTCCTCAGCCTAGAAGGCTTCTGAGGTCTTGCCTGGTCGCCTTGACCTCCGCAACGACCCCGGCAGTAGCGTCCACCCATGGCGCAAACGTCACCGGCTTCCTCCCTCTCCCCCTCGGCAGCGGGGCCAGACGGCGGAGCCGACCCACCGCTTCTGATCGGCGGTCGGTCGTTCCGCAGCCGCCTGATGACCGGCACCGGCAAATACCCCAGCCTGGAAGCGATGCAGGCCAGCATCAGCGCCAGCGGCTGCGAGATCGTGACCGTGGCGGTGCGGCGGGTGCAAAGCCAGGCCGCAGGCCACGGCGGCCTGATGGAGGCCATCGACTGGCAGCGGATCTGGATGCTGCCCAACACCGCCGGCTGCGCCAGCGCCGAGGAGGCCGTGCGGGTGGCCCGGCTGGGGCGGGAGCTGGCCAAGCTGGCCGGCCAGGAGGAGAACAGCTTCGTGAAACTGGAGGTGATTCCGGATTCCAGACACCTGCTGCCCGACCCGTTCGGCACCCTGGAGGCAGCCGAGCAACTGGTGAAGGAGGGCTTCACGGTGCTGCCCTACATCAACGCCGATCCGCTGCTGGCCAAGCGACTCGAGGAGGCCGGCTGCGCCACGGTGATGCCGCTGGGATCGCCGATCGGCTCCGGCCAGGGCATCCGCAACGCCGCCAACATCGCCCTGATCATTGAGAACGCGCGCGTGCCGGTGGTGGTGGATGCCGGTATCGGCGTGCCCAAGGCTGCCCAGGCCATGGAAATGGGGGCCGATGCGCTGCTGATCAACAGCGCCATCGCCCTGGCCGGTGAGCCAG
>JAWOHV010000127.1:0-9143 GCA_046484965.1 Prochlorococcaceae cyanobacterium | reverse complement strand
TTTCAGCCAACAACCGGTCAAACTCAGCGCGACAGCGGCCGGCCCATTCAATGGTGCGCTGCACTGACTCCGCCTGCACGGCCAGCGGGTCGTCGGCGTGGGTGCAATCATCCAGGCAAATAACCATATCGGCCCCATAACTCAACTGAAGCTGAATACTCTTTTCGGGCGTGAAGTTATATTTGCGCTTGGAATCGTCCAGGCGAAAAGTAGCCCCCTTATTGCTAATCGAGCCACTTTTAGGGTTCTAGCGAATCAGCCACGGCGCTGTTGCGGCAGAGGCGCAGCGCCAGGCGGTAGACCGCCGGGCTATAGGCGTCGTACAGGCCGGCCAGATCCCCGGGGGTCGGGGGTGGATGGTTGTCAGCGTTGACGCGCATGCGCAAGGGTGGGGCATGGTGGTCATACCGGCTGAAGGCACGATCGGTTTGCTCTCGGACGGCGATGGCGGCCTCTGCTGGCGCTGCGACGTGTCGCCATGGCCATGGCCATCGCCATCACCATCCCCATCCGCGCAGGTTGGGACCAGGTCCAGCGTCCCCCCGATCCTCCATGCCTGAACGGACGCCTGAGGCTGGTTTCATCCTGCCGGTGTGGTGTGCGGCGGCGGCGCGGGCGGCCCTCCAGGCTCTGGTGGGGAAGACGGTGGCTCCGTCGGAGCATGATCAGGTGCAGCCTGGCCTGCTGCAGCCCCTGGTGTTGCAGCTCGGTGTTGAACCGCAGCTGCTGCCGATCGAAGCGGTGGCGCCCCTGCACGATGGCAGCGTGCTGGCCATGGCCCGCTGCGATCCAGGCGAGGGGGTGCTGGATCTCACCCGGGGGCTGCTGGTGTGGGCGCAGGTCCGCTGGCTGGTGGCAGCGGGCCCCTGGTTGGAGCTGAGGGCCGGCGAGGGGGTCGGGGTGATCCAGAACAACGGTGAGGCCTGCCTGTCGGGGTATGCCAGGGAGCTGCTGGATTGGAACCTGCGCCCTCTGGTGCCCCCGGGACGACGGCTGGCCCTGGAACTCACGATTCCCGAGGGCCGCCAGCTGGCGCAGCGCACCAGCAATGCCGCCTTCGGGGTGGTGGAGGGTCTGGCCCTGATCGGCACCCAGGCGGCGGTGCAGCGCAGTGCCGCCCCCGAACAGCTGGAGGGGGCTCTGGCGGTGCTGCGCCAGCGAGCGGCAGCCCCCGAGTTCGCTGGCGATCTGGTGCTGGTGATCGGCGAAAACGGTCTGGATCTGGCGCCGCGTCTGGGCCTGCCCCCGGAGCTTCTGGTCAAGGCGGGCAACTGGCTCGGGCCCTTGCTGGTGGCAGCGGCCGAGGCGGGGGTGCGCCGCCTGCTGCTGTTTGGCTATCAGGGCAAGCTGATCAAACTGGCCGGCGGCATCTTCCACACCCACCACCACCTGGCGGATGGCCGGGCTGAGGTGCTCACGGCTCTGGCGGCTCTGGAGGGTCTCTGCGGGCCTGATCTGGCCGACTTGCACCGGGCCCCAACGGTGGAGGAGGCCTTGGCTCAGCTGCACAGCCGTGATCCCGATCTGGCCGCGCGTCTGCAGACGCGCATCGCCTCGGCCATCGAGCGGCGCAGTCGCGCCTACCTGGGCCGCCATGGCCAGAGCGCCCTGCAGGTCGGGGCGGTGCTGTTCAACCGCAGTCGCCGCATCTGCGCCGAAGGGCCGATTGGTGTCGATCTCCTGCGGGAGATGGGGGCGGGTGGCACCGGCGACGCCCCCTAGGCTGGCCCGAATGCCCCTGGGCCCAGTGTTGTCGATGTCCCAAGCCGCATCCCCCACCTCCTCATCTACAACCGCCCTGTCCGCCCAGATCGACACCGCCTCCCAGTCGAGCCGCTATCCGGCTGTTGTGATCCTGGATTTCGGCTCCCAGTATTCCGAGCTGATCGCCCGCCGCGTGCGCGAAACCGAGGTGTTCTCGCTGGTGATGGCCTACACCACCACGGCCGAGGAGCTGCGGGCGATTGGCCCCAAGGGCATCATCCTCAGTGGCGGGCCCAACTCGGTGTATGAGCCCGGCGCGCCGGTGTGCGACCCGGCAATCTGGGAGCTGGGCATTCCCGTGCTCGGGGTTTGCTACGGCATGCAGCTGATGGTGCAGCAGCTCGGTGGCGCCGTGGTGGCTGCCGGCAAGGCCGAATACGGCAAGGCTCCGCTGCATGTGGACGACCCGATCGATCTGCTCACCAACGTCGACGACGGCTCGACGATGTGGATGAGCCATGGCGACTCGGTGGAGCGCCTGCCGGAGGGCTTTGCGCGCCTGGCCCACACCGACAACACCCCCGAAGCGGCGGTTGCCGATCACCAGCGCCGGCTGTATGGCGTGCAGTTTCACCCCGAGGTGGTGCACTCCACCGGCGGCATGGCGATGTTGCGCAATTTCGTGTACCACATCTGTGGTTGCGAAGCCGACTGGACCACCGCCGCCTTCATCGACGAAGCGGTGGCCGATGTGCGCGCCCAGGTGGGCGACAAGCGGGTGCTGCTCGCCCTCTCGGGCGGCGTCGACTCCTCCACCCTCGCCTTTTTGCTGCACAAGGCGATCGGCGATCAGCTCACCTGCATGTTCATCGACCAGGGCTTCATGCGCAAAGGCGAGCCTGAATTTCTCACCGACTTTTTTGACAAGAAATTCCACATCAATGTGGAATACATCAACGCCCGCGAGCGCTTCATCAACAAGCTGGCCGGTGTCACCGATCCGGAGGAGAAGCGCAAGCTGATCGGCACCGAATTCATTCGCGTGTTCGAGGAGGAGAGCAAACGCCTCGGCCCCTTCGACTACCTGGCCCAGGGCACCCTCTACCCCGATGTGATCGAGAGCGCCGGCACGGGCATCGACCCGAAAACCGGTGAGCGGGTGGCGGTGAAGATCAAGAGCCACCACAACGTGGGCGGCCTGCCCAAGGATCTGCAGTTCAAGCTGGTGGAGCCCCTGCGTCGCCTGTTCAAGGACGAGGTGCGCAAGGTGGGCCGCTCCCTGGGGCTGCCGGAGGAGATCGTGGGCCGCCATCCCTTCCCGGGGCCGGGCCTTGCGATCCGCATCCTCGGTGAGGTCACCAGCGAGAAGCTCAACATCCTGCGCGATGCCGACCTGATCGTGCGCGAGGAGATCCGCGACGCCGGCCTCTACAACGAGATCTGGCAGGCCTTTGCGGTGCTGTTGCCGGTGCGCAGCGTGGGGGTGATGGGCGACAAGCGCACCTATGCCTTCCCGATCGTGTTGCGCTGCGTGTCGTCGGAAGATGGCATGACCGCCGACTGGTCGCGCCTGCCCTACGACCTGCTGGAAACCATCTCCAACCGGATTGTCAACGAGGTGAAGGGGGTGAACCGGGTGGTGCTCGACATCACCAGCAAGCCCCCCGGCACGATCGAGTGGGAGTGAGCGTCAGCTCACAAGCGCCCATGGCGGCGACGGGGCAGCTTCGATACGATCGGGCCCCGGCCGCCTATCCGTGACTGCCACCACCCCTGGGGTCGCCGCCGAGCAGGACCTCCAGCTGCAGCGCCGTCTGCAGCAGGACAGCATCCAGCTGGCCGGCAAGATCATCTACCTCAATCCCTTCCTGTATTGGCGCCGCTTCGACGCCAATACCGATCGCTGGCTACGTGAGCCGGGCCAGCTCCCCGAGGAGCAGATCCGCAACAACCGGGTTCGCTTCTATCCAGAGCTCGTCTGGGAAAGCTTGGATGAGTCGCACAGCCAGATCAAGGATGGCTCTGTGGAGATGTTTCTCAAGACCCTCGAGCTGATCAGCACCTTCAATCCCGAGCTCACGCCAGGCCAGCTGCTCGAGGTGGAGCGCAAGATGGCGGTCACCAAGAAGATGGCCTTCGAGCGCTGGGTGGCCAAATCCCTGCGCCGGCGTCAGCAGCTGGAGGCCAAGGAGCGGCGGCGCTTCGACCGCGAACGCTTCCTGCGGGGCTGGGCGGAGTGGCTGCAGCTCGACGTCAGCCGTCAGGCCCTGCTGCCGTTGATGGCACTGCTGGTGCTGGCGGTGGCAGGCGGATGGTGGATGGGCAGTCAGCAGCCATGCCGCCAGGTGATCCTCCAGCCCGGGGTGCCCGGATCCGCCCTTTGAGCTGGCCGTTGCCTGGGCCCGGCGCCCACCGCCTGGCATGGGCAGACTGGATGTCCCTTGCCCCGCTTGCGAGTCATGGCCGCCGATCCCCTTGATGCCCTGCGCCTGGCCCTGATGCAGGACGTGCTGCCGGTGGGGCTGGCAGTGGTGGAGCGGGCCCGCAAGGGCGGCCCCCGCGAGGTGCTGGCCGCCTTTGATGGCAGCAGTGCCGACCCCCTCGGCCAGCTGCGCCAGGAGGGGGAGCCCGTTGCCAGCCAGTTGCGCGAGAACCTCGACCGCCTGCAACCCGGCCTGGGCAATCCGGTGATGAAGGTGGAGGTGCGGGAGGAGCCGCCGGATTCCGCCGCAGTGCCGGTTGCCGCCATTGAACGGGCCCGCGATGAACTCGAGCTGCAGGCCCATCTGCGGCGCATCGCTGAGCGGCTGCAGCTGCTCGAAGTTCGTCTGCTGGCGGAGCAGAACTGATGGCCTACGGGCAGCTGACGGCTGCCGCGCGCCACAGCGGCATGCGCCAGCAGGGCGCTCTGTTGCTGCTGCTGGTGATTGCCCTCTGCGGCGCCATGGGGTTGCGGCTGGCCTGGCTGCAGTTGCTGCACGGCGCTGAGAACCGGGCCCGGGCCGATGAAAACCGGATCCGGCTGATGCCCCGCAGTCCGATGCGCGGTCGCCTGCTGGATCGCAACGGCCAGGTGCTGGCCACCAACCGTCTCACCTACAAGCTCTATGTGCAGCCGCGGGAGGTGAGCGAGGCCCGCTGGCCGGCCCTGCGCGATCGCCTGGCACAGCTGCTGGGCATCGGGGCCGCCCAGCTCGATCGCAAGCACCGGGAGGGGGCCAACGCCGAGGGTTTTCGCATCGAGCTGGCCGGCCCCCTGAGCGCTGAGCAGGTGCTGCGTTTCCGCGAGCAGGCGCTCAACCTCAGCGGTGCCGAGGTGGATGTGGATGTGCTGCGCGCCTATCCCAATGGCCGCCTCGGCGCCAACGTGCTCGGCTACACCAGCGGCATCACCGAGGAGGAATACGACCGACTGCAAAGCAAGGGCTACCGCATCCGCGACCGGGTGGGCCGCAGTGGTTTGGAGAAGGTGTTCGAATCCCACCTGCGCGGCGAATGGGGCGGCCAGCAGGTTGAGGTGAATGCGGCCGGCCAGGTGCAGCGGGTACTGGGGGATAAGCAGGCCAAGGCCGGCAAGGATCTGCATCTCACCATCGATCTCGAGTTGCAGCGCACAGCTGAGCGGGCCCTCGATGGCGTTCGCAAAGGAGCGATCGTGGCGATGGATCCCCAGACCGGGGCGATCCGCGCCCTTGCCAGCAGGCCGGGATTTGATCCCAACGTGTTCTCACCGGCCCCGAGCATGGCCGAGTGGGCAGCCCTCAATGGGCCCGATGCCCCCTTGCTCAACCGGGCTCTGCAGGGATTCCCGCCGGCCAGCACCTTCAAGATCGTAACCAGCATCGCCGCCCTGGAGTCTGGGGCGTACCAACCCAGCGACAAGGAGCTCACCACCGGTTCGTTCTGCTACGCCGGCCTCTGCTACCGCGACCACGTGAATATGGGCCCGATCGGCTTCACGCAAGCGCTGGCTTTCAGCAGCAACAGCTTTTTTTACCGCGCCGGTTTGAAGATCGGCCCCGATCCGATCTTCAAGGCCGCCCGGATGGTGGGCTTCGGCCGGCCCACAGGTATCGAATTGGAGGAGGAGGAAACCGCGGGGCTGCTGGGCGATCGGGCCTGGAAAAAGGAGGCGCTTGGCGAACCCTGGACAGCGGTGGATACGATCACTGCCTCGATCGGCCAGGGAGCCGTGCTGGTGAGCCCGCTGCAGATGGCTGTGATGTATGCCACCGTCGCCAATGGCGGCTGGTTGGTGAAGCCCCATCTGGTGGAGCAGGTGCCGCAGCGCACCTGGCTCGGTTTCAAGCCCAGCACCATCGAGGCGGTGCGCAAGGGCCTGCGCCAGGCGGTTCTGGAGGGTACGGCCCGGGCGCTTAATGACCCCGCCCTGCCTGCCGCCGCCGGCAAGACCGGCACGGCTGAGGATCCACCGCGTCCGGTGCATGCCTGGTTCGGCGGTTACGCTCCGGTCGAGAAGTCGGCGCTGGTGATCGTGGCCCTCGGGGAAAACACCGGTGGCTATGGCGGCACCGTGGCGGCGCCGATGGCCAAGGCGCTGATGACCACCTGGTTCCGCGGTGCTGCCGCCGCCAACCGTCCCGCCGGCCGCTCCGGCTGAGGCAGCCAGGTTGAGGAAGCCAGGCTCAGGCCGCCAGGCGGAGGGCCGGACCCGCCAGCAGAGTCCGGTAGTAGCGGCGCAGCTGTTCGGTGGCGCCGGCCCAGTCCCAGCGTTCGGCTTCAGAACGGGCCGCCAGGCGCAGGGCCTGGCGTTCGCTGTCATCCCCCAGCAGGCGCAGCACGGCGGCCGTGAGGCTGCTGGCGCCGCCGTCGGCGCCGCCCGGTTCGTAGAGGCAGCCGTTCAAGCCGTCGCTCACGATGTCGGGGATGCCGCCGCGGTTGGCCCCCACCACCGGGCAGCCGGCGGCCATCGCCTCCAGCAGCACCAGCCCCAGGGTTTCCGTGCTGGAGGGGAACACGAAGGCATCGCCGCTGGCGTAGGCGGCCGCCAGCTCCTGGCCGGCCAGGTAGCCCACGAAGTGCACGGGTAGGCCGGCGAAGTACTCCTGCAGCCGGGCGCGATGGGGTCCATCGCCCACCAGGGCCAGGCGGGCATCGGGGATGGCCTCGAGCACGGGCCGGATCCGCTCGATCTGCTTTTCCGCCGAGAGCCGGCCGATGTAAAGCAGCAGCTTGCCCGAGTCGGCGTGGCCATTCAGCAGCCGCGCGCGCATCCCATCGCAGCGCAGGTCCGGTCGGAACAGGTCGGTGTCCACGCCCCGCTGCCAGAGATCGGTGTGCAGGATGCCCTTGTCGCTGAGCTCAGCCACCATGGCGGTGGAGGTGCAGAGGTTGAGCTGGGCCTGGTTGTGGGCGGCCTTGAGCAGCTCCCAGATCAGGGGTTCGAGCATGCCCATGCCGTAGTGCTCGAGGTATTTGGGCAGGTGGGTGTGATAGCTGGCCACCAGGGGGTAGCCCTTGGTTTTGGCCAGCCAGATGCCCCCCACCCCCAGCACCGCTGGATTGACCACATGCACCAGGTCGGGGTTGAACTGATCCAGGGCCTCGGCCACCGCCGGCCGTGGCAGGGCCAGCTTGAGTTCGGGGTAGAGCGGCAGGGGCATGGCCGGCACCCCCACCACCTGGGCCCCCATGTAGTTGTCCGGCGCCCCCTCCGGACAGAACACCATCACCTCATCGCCGGCGGCGACCAGGTGCGGCAGGGTCTTGGTGAGCCGCGTGACGATGCCATCGACCTTCGGCAGAAAGGTTTCGGTGAAAAAGGCGATCTTCACAGCGGTGCCTGGGGCGGTGCCTGGGGTGAGCTCAACTCAGGCCGTGGCCTTGATGGCGGCGGCCTGTTTGCTTGTCCAGGCCGACTGGCAGGGGATGCGGCTGCGGTCGCAGCGGTCGGCCCAGCGACGGGCCACGTCGACCACCTCCGCCAGCAGGCCGTCGTCGAGGGTGGTGGGGTTGAGGCCCAGCTCGATGAAGCAGCGGTTGTCCACGATCAGGTCGTTTTCGACGGCCTCGTTGCGGGGGTTGGGCAGGTAGTTGAGCTCGGCCCCGGTGAGGGCGGCGACTTTGCGGGCCAGTTCACCGACCTGGTGGCTCTCGGTCATCTGGTTGAAGATCTTCACCCGTTCGCCCCGGCTCGGCGGGTTCTCCAGGGCCAGCTGCACGCACTTCACCGAGTCGCGGATGTGGATGAAGGCGCGGGTCTGGCCGCCGGTGCCATGCACCGTGAGCGGGTAGCCGATGGCCGCCTGCATCAGGAAGCGGTTGAGCACGGTGCCGTAGTCGCCGTCGTAGTCGAAGCGGTTGGTGAGGCGCGGATCCCGCTCGGTGGCCTCGGTGTTGGTGCCCCACACGATCCCCTGATGAAGATCGGTGATGCGCACCTGGTCGTTCTTGTTGTAGTAGAGGAACAGCAGCTGGTCGAGCGTCTTGGTCATGTGGTAGACGCTGCCAGGGCTTGCCGGGTGCAGGATCTCCTCCTCGAAGCGGCTGCCATCGGGCTGGGGCACCTCCACCTTGAGGTAGCCCTCCGGGATGGTGGCGCCGCGGTGGGAGCCGTAGCCGTACACGCCCATCGTGCCCAGGTGCACGATGTGGATGTCGAGGCCGCTCTCCACGATGGCGGCCAGCAGGTTGTGGGTGCCGTTGACGTTGTTGTCGACGGTGTAGCGCTTGGTGGCACTGCTCTTCATCGAGTAGGGCGCAGCCCGCTGTTCGGCGAAGTGCACGACTGAATCGGGGCGCTCGGCCAGCAGCAGATCCACCAGCCGCTGGTACTCGTGCGCCAGGTCGAGGTGGATGAAGCGCATCGGCTTGCCGCCCACCTGCTCCCAAGCCCTGAGGCGTTCGCCCATGGCGGCGATCGGGGTGAGCGACTCAACCTCCAGGTCGACGTCGATCTTGCGGCGACTGAGGTTGTCGATGATCACGACCTCATGCCCCGCATCGGCCAAGTTCACCGCGCAGGGCCAGCCGCAGAAGCCGTCGCCACCGAGAACTAAAACCTTCACCCTGACTCCTTTCGTACGAGCAGATGCTCCCGAATGCAAGTTACTACAGGCGTTCGGCCGCCCTGCCCCGGCTCAACGTCCCACCCTTCCCTGGAGCGGCGAGCTGGCCTGGGCATCGGGTCGGATCGGCAGCCTTCCGGCGCAGAAGGCGGCGCGGCCTGCCTCGGCGGCTTGGGCCATGGCGCGGGCCATCACCGCTGGCTCACCGGCCAGGGCGATGGCGCTGTTGATCAGCAGCGCATCGGCCCCCATTTCCATGGCCTGCCTGCCGCTTGTGTCGAAAGTGGAGCAGGATATCCGGGATGGTCTGTACGAACGTGCCTTCGAGGCTCTCGCAACCGTCGTCGAGCAACACACGTACTCCTTGCTTCCTGCCGGCAGAAACTCTTTCGAAGGCCTGCGGGTTCGAAT
>JAWOHV010000112.1:0-19646 GCA_046484965.1 Prochlorococcaceae cyanobacterium | reverse complement strand
GTCGCCCCAAGTCGCCACGGATCCAGGTGGTTCTGCCGGAGGAGCTCTGCGATCGCTTGGCGGCCTTGGCAGAGGCGGAGTCGCGCACGATCAGCAACATGGCCAAGGTGCTGATTCAGCAGGGCCTTGACCGCAAGGCCCCGAGCGGCACCGACCAGTTCCGCCAAGTTCTTGAGCAGCAGCAGCGTCAGCAGCCACGGCGACTGCAGGGCGCACCCAGGCGCCTGCGGCTGCAGCGCCCTAGCTAGCTCGCTTTTGCTGTGGGCCGGGCGCATACCCCCAGCACGGCGGCGGCACGGGCCCCGGTGGCTGAGGGCAGTGAACCGGGGTAGCCGTGGTGGTGCCACCAGGCGAGCAGGGCGAAGGCCAGGGCCTCCCGCTGCTCCGGCGCGATGCCCAGGGCGCTGAGGGGACGGATCGTTAAGCCGCGGCAGCGGCGCCGCAGCTGCTCGATCAGGAAGCTGTTGCGGCAGCCACCGCCGCCTACCAACAGCTCCACCACCCCCGCGTCACGGGCGAGGTCCTGGGCCACGGCGGCGGCACTGAAGGCCGTGAGCGTGGCTAGGGCATCGGCGGCGGCATCTGCAGTGGTGGCATCTTTGGCGAAGGGCTGCTCGGTTGAGTTGCTTCGTTGGGGGCTGCTGCTGCTCGAGGCCGCGGCCAGCTGCTGCAGCCGCCGCTCCAGGTCGGCTTGGCCGAAGAGCTCGCGGCCGGTGGATTTCGGCGGCCGCTGCTGCAGGTAGGGCTCCTGGAGCCACTGCTGCAGCAGATGCTCCTGAATGCGGCCGCGCCGGGCCCAGGCGCCATCGGCGTCGAAGTTCAGCTCCCCGCCACTGAACCGGCTCACGGCCAGATCGAGCAGGGTATTGGCTGGGCCGCAGTCCCAGCCCCGCACCGCTGCCTGCCGTTCAGGGCCGCAGGCGGGGGGCAGCAGGGTGAGGTTGGCGATGCCGCCCAGGTTGAGCAGGGCTCGCCAGCCGCCCACCCGGCCGAGCAGGGCGGCATCGGTGGCAGGCACCAGCGGGGCCCCCTGGCCGCCGAGGGCCAGATCGGCGCTGCGGAAATCGAACACCAGCGGCCGGCCGATCAACTGGGCCAGCAGCGGCCCCTGCAACAGCTGCCAGCTGGCGCCGCGCCGATCGGGCTGCGGCGGCCGGTGCCACACCGTCTGGCCGTGGCAGCCCACCAGCTCCGCCAGGCCGCCGGGATCGCAGGCCTGGGCGGCAGCGGCGTGGGCTTCAGTGATCGCCTCTGCCAGCGCCAGCAGCTCGGCGGCCGCCAGCGGTTGGCCCTGGCCCAGGGCGATCGCCCGCCGGCGCAGCTCCGGCGTATACGGGCTGAAGTGGCTGGCCAGGATCCGCCAGCGGGGCCGCTGGCGCCGCCCGCTGAACTGGGCCAGCACCGCATCCACGCCGTCGGCGCTGGTGCCGGCCATCAGTCCGAGCACGCGCATCGCCTCTTTCAGCGGGAGGGGAGAGCTTCAAGGGCATCGGAGGAGCCCATCACCACCAGCAGTTCCCCCTCATTGAGGATGTGGGAGGCGGGGGGATTCACCGTGAGCCGATTCTCCGGCCCGGCGGCCAGCACGCTCACGTTGTAGTTCTTGCGCAGGTTGAGGTCCCGCAGGGAGCGGCCCACGAACACCTGGGGCACCTTGATCTCCTCGATGCTGTTGCGGTCGTCGAGGCGTAAGCGCTCGAGCAGGTTGGGCCGCACCAGCTCCAGCCCCAGGCGGGCCCCCTGCATCTTCGAGGGGAAGACCACCTTGTCGGCCCCCACCCGCCGCAGCATCTTCTCGTGCAGATCGCTGGTGGCCCGCGAGATCACCTGCTGCACCCGGCTGCCGCTGCTGTCCTTGGCGATCAACGTGGCGGTGATGCTGGCCTCGATCGGTTCACTGATGGCCACCACCACCGTGCCCACATCGAGCACGCCGGCGGCCCGCAGCGCCTCCTCGTCGGTGCAGTCGACCACCCGGGCCTCGATACCCGGGTCCATCTGGCGCAGTTCGTCGATCGCCCGCTGGCTGGCATCGATGGCCAGCACCTCTGCTCCAGCCCGCAGCAGTTCCTTGATGACGGAACTGCCGAAGCGGCCCACACCGATCACCGCGAAGCTGTTGGCCAACTCCGAAGAGCTGCCCTGCCATTGCCACCATTGGTTCATGGGAACTGGCTCATCGGATTGGGATCATCAGCACCAACGTGCCGGGTGCCAGCCGCCTCATTTCAGCTGGCGCTCACCTGTTGGGCTGGGGTGTCATGCGCAGGTAGGGCTTGATTTCGGTGACGCCCTTGGGGAACTTGCTGCGGGCCTCGTCGGTGGGAATCGAGGGCACCACAACGCAGTCGTCGCCGTCGGTCCAGTTCACCGGCGTGGCCACCTGGTGGTTGTCGGTGAGCTGCAGCGAATCGATCACCCGCAGGATCTCGTTGAAGTTGCGGCCGGTGCTGGCTGGGTAGGTGATCTGCAGGCGCAGTTTTTTGTTGGGGTCGATGATGAACACCGAGCGCACCGTGAGGTTGTTGAGCGAATTGGGGTGGATCATCCCGTAGAGATCGCTCACCTTCTTGTCTTCGTCGGCCAGGATCGGATAGTCGACCGTGGTGTTCTGGGTTTCGTTGATGTCGCAGATCCAGCCGTTGTGGCTTGAGGCCGAATCAACGCTCAGGGCGATCGTTTTGACGTTGCGCTTCTGCCACTCAGGACGCAGGCGTGATACCTCCCCCAGTTCAGTGGTGCACACGGGGGTGTAGTCGGCGGGGTGGGAGAACAGCACCACCCAGCTGTCGCCGGCGAAGTCGTAGAGGTTGATCGGCCCCAGTTGGGAATCCTGGGTGAAATCGGGGACAGTATCGCCCAGTTGCAGCGCCATAGTGAAAGCGAGGCAGGTAGTGATCTAACCGTTCAATCGTGCCACAAAGGCCCCTGGGGCTGTGGTCGTTGCTCTAAGGCTGGGCTGCGGGCTGGCTGAGCAGGTAACGCCGCAGGGTCTGGCGCAGGTGTTGCAGGCCCAGCCCCGCGGTGGCGGAAACGAACAGGGCATCGCCGGCCAGCGCTGTTGCCCGCTCCAGTTCGCCGGCGGCACAGCGATCAATCTGGTTGCCCACCAGCCAGCGGGGGGCCTGGCAGCCCAAGGCGTCGAGCTGGGTCTGGACGCTGCGCCACTGATCGGGCCAGGCCGGATCGGCCAGATCCACCACCACCAGCAACAGGTCGGCCGCCAGGGTTTCCTCGAGGGTGGAGCGGAAGGCCTCCAGCAGCTGGGGGGGCAGGGCGCGGATGAACCCCACGGTGTCGGTGAGCAGCAGGGGCAGGGGCGGCCCGCCATCGGGGTCGATCAGCTCGATGCGGCGGGTGGTGGGATCGAGGGTGGCGAAGAGCTTGTTTTCGGCCAGCACCTCCTGCTGCGCATTGGCACGGGTGAGGGCGTTGAGCAGGGAGCTTTTGCCGGCGTTGGTGTAGCCCACCAGGGCCACCCGGTGGAGATCCTGGCGGCCGCGGCGCAACCGTTCGCGGTGGGCCCCGAGCCGCTCCACATCGCGCTGCAGCCGGTCGATGCGGCGGGCGATGGCGCGGCGGTCCTTTTCCAGCTGGGTTTCGCCCGGTCCGCGGGTGCCGATGCCGCCCCCCTGGCGCGAGAGGCTGAGGCCGCGGCCGCTGAGCCGCGGCAGGCGGTAGCGCAGCTGGGCCAGTTCCACCTGCAGGCGGCCGGCGCTGCTGGCGGCCCTTTGGGCAAAGATGTCCAGAATCAGCTCACTGCGGTCGCTCACGGGCAGATCCAGCAGCCGCTCCAGGTTGCGCGCCTGCACCGGCGTCAGTTCACGATCGGTGACCACCAGGGTTGCCCCCAGCCGCCGCGCCTCGAGGGCGGCTTCGCGCAGCTTGCCTTCGCCCCAGAGGGTCTGGGGGGCATGGGGGTTGCGGCGCTGCTCCACCAGGCCCACCGGTTCGGCGCCGGCGCTGCGCACCAGCCCCTCGAGTTCCCGGATCGGACGCTCGGCGCTGGCCCGATCGCCCGGGCTCAGGGCCAGCAGCAGCACCCGCTCCGGCCCCTCCTCGAGGCGAACGCGGGCCGCCGGTACCCCGCTGGCAGCCAGGGCCGGCAGCACGGTGTCGCAGAGCTCGGCCAGGTCGCCTTGGCCGGCGCTGAGCCAGGGGGTGCTGGAGGTGGTGCTGCTGGCGTTGCTGGCCTCCGGGTTGGGTTGGTAGAGGGCCGCTGGCCAGTGGCCGCTGGGCTCGGGCCGATCGCTGAAGCGCAGCCACAGCCTGGGGGCCAGATCCAGCCCCACCACAGCCTCGGCCCCCAGGGGCGCCAGCTGGCTGCTGCGTCCCACGCAGGTGAGCAGGCGCAGGTCGGCGCCGATGCGGCGCTCCGAGCCCGGCAGCCGCTCCAGCAGCCGGCCGGAGCTCTCCAGCGGGCCGATCCACAGCAGCCGGCAGAGGCCACGGCCGTCGATCACCAGGCTCAGGGGCAAGCTGAGCTCGCGGCTCTCCTGGGCCAGGCGCTGCAGGCTGAGCAGCTCGGCACTGGCATCGAGCGGCTGGCGGCGATGGCTAAGGCGCTCGAGGCGCCGCTGCTGGGCAGGCCGCAGGCCGCGGCTGCTGCCGGCCAGGACGCTCTGCTTCAAGGGTGCACGATGCGTAGCCAGCGCAGACCGGCCCGCTGGGCTCCGAGGCCATCCTCGGGGCTGTCGCCCACATGCCAGGTCTGGGCGGCCGGCACATCCAGGGCCTCAAGGGCCAGCTGGAACGGCAGGGGATCGGGCTTGGCCGCCCCGGCGGCGCTGGAGATCACCACCGCCTGCAGCCAGGGCGCCAGGGCCAGGCCCTCCAGCAGAGCGCCAAGGCGGCTGTCGAAGTTGCTCACCACCGCCAGCTGCAGGCCTGCGCGGCTCCAGCGCTGCAGGTGCTCGAGCACGCCGGGGTAGGGGCGCCACAGGTCTGGCTGAGCAAACCGATCGAACAGCTCATGCTTCAGCGCGGCGCTGGCTGGGCCGGCGCCGGCGGCCATCAGCACCGCGTCGATCCGCTCTCCCCACCAGGTGCGCTCGGCGGCCTCCAGGGCGCTGCCGCCCAGGCCAGGGAAGGCCAGGGGCGGGGCCTGGCGATACACCACGGGGAAGGCCTGGTCGATCGCGGCCGCACTCACCGAGAGGCCGTGGTCGGCGGCCAGCTCGGCGTAGGTGTGGCCCACCGAGGTGCGCAGGCCGATCAATGTGCCCATCGCATCGAAGAGCAGGGCGCGGGGTGGCGGCAGCGGCAGGCGCTCGGCCATGGCTCAGGACCAGTCGGCCAGCCAGCCGGCGGCCACCCGCAGCTGGTGAGCCCGGCCGGGCATGCGGGCGAGATAGGCCAGGCGGCGGATCTGGTAGGCAGCAGGACCGGCCAGGGTGATGCCGCCACTGGTGAGGCTGGCGTCGCCGAGGCCGAGGCTCACCATTTCACCGAGATCGTTCCAGTGGAAGGGCTCGAGAGGTTCGCTTGCCAGCGAATGGATCAGGTTGCGGGCCACCAGCTCAGCCTGCTGGAAGGCCACCTGGGCGGTGGCGGGCAGCTGGGTGCCTTCGGCATCGGTGCTGGTGGCACTGGCCGCATCGCCAAGGGCGAACAGATCGGGAACGCCAGCCACGCTGAGATCGGCGTGGCACTGCAGCCTGCCCTGGCCGTCGCGGATCGGCTCCGGGTTGATCGGGGGAGCCTGGCAGCGGCTGCCTGCCGTCCACAGCACCGCCGCCACGGGCAGGGTCTGGCGGCCGCCATCCGCCACCCCATCCCCCTCGGCAACGGCCTCGATGCAGATGGTGTGGGGGCCAACCTCCCGCACGGCGGTGCGGCAGCGCAGCTGCACGCCGCGACGCTGCAGGGCCCGGCCGGCCTGCTCGCGGTTGAAGGCCCGGGCCTGGGGCATCAGCTCCGGGCCCTGCTCGATCAGCTCCACCCGGCCCGCACCATCGAGGCGGTCGGCCAGCTTGCAGGCCAGTTCCACGCCGCTGTGGCCGGCGCCAACCACGGCGATGCACTGCTCGGGATCGCGCCGCTCGCGCAGCTGGGCCATCAGCTGCTGAAGGCGCTCCACATCATCGAGGCTGCGGAAGCCGAGGGCATGCTCCTCCACCCCCGGAATGGCAAAGCTGTGGCTGATGCCGCCGGTGGCGAGCACCAGCCGGCTGTAGGCGAGGCTGCGGCCCGCGGCGGTGTGGACCCGGTGGTCGCTGGCATCGATCCGCTCGACGCGGTCCTGCAGCCAGGCCACCCCCTTGCCGGCCAGCAGCTCGTCATAGCGGGGAGCGATCTCCCAGCTGCGCATCTCGCCGCTGAACAGTTCGTAGAGCAGTGGCAGAAACAGAAAACGGGGGTTGGGCTCCACCAGCAGGATCGCTGGGTGGTTGCTCCGATCGGCCAGGGCCAGGGCGGTGTAGAGCCCCCCGAAGCCGCCGCCCACCACAATCACCGGCCCCGTTGGCGCCTTAATTTGAGCCTGATCGGACGCGATGGGGGATTGGTTGCCGGATTCGTCGGGGATTTTGGGCTCCATCGGGTCGGCCATGGTTGTTGCTCGGGCCCGGGGAGCTGCTCTTGAAACCCTAACCAGCGACGCCCTTGGGGGGCGATGATGGCCCTATGCCCACCGCCGTGCCCACCAGCCTTCCTTGCGATTGCCTGGGGAGGCCCATCGATCTGGAGGCGGCCCGGAATCTCCTGGCAGGGTTAGAGGCGCCAGGCCGCTTGCGCTGGGCCTACGAAACCTTTGGACCAGGCCTGGTGTTGACCACCAGCTTCGGCATCCAGTCGGCGGTGTCCCTGCACATGCTGAGCCAGCTCAGCTGTGAGATTCCGGTGCTCTGGGTGGATACCGGCTATCTGCCGCCCGAAACCTATCGCTACGCCGCCGATCTCAGCGAGCGGCTCAGCCTGAATCTGCGCGTGGTGCAGGCCGAGATCAGCCCGGCCCGGATGGAGGCTCTCCATGGCCGCCTCTGGGAGAGCGGCGACGGCGCCGACCTCGATCTCTACCACCGCATCCGCAAGGTGGAACCCCTCGACCGGGCGCTGGAGCAGGGCCAGGTGCGCTGCTGGGCCAGTGGCGTGCGCGGCGGCCAAACCGACCACCGGCGCACCATGCAGCCCCTGGAGGCGGTGCGCAACCGCTGGTCGCTGCGGCCGCTGCTCTCCTGGACAAACCGCGATGTGTACTACTACATGGAGGAGCACCAGCTCCCCCAGCACCCCCTTTTCGAGCAGGGCTATTCCAGCGTTGGCGATTGGCACTCCAGCGCCCCCGACAGCAGCGATCTGCAGGGGCGCGCCACCCGCTTCAGCGGGCTGAAGCAGGAATGCGGCATCCACCTCTCCGGCATGGAAGGTGAAGGCATCTAGGTGGCCAGCGAGCATGGCAGCGAGCTGGGTGCCGGTGGGCCCTGGCTACTGATCGGCAACAGCCGCTGGCACTGGGCCAGGGGCGAGAGAGACTCTCTCCAATGCTGGCATGAGCCGCCCGCCGCTGCTCGGGCGCGGCTGCTTGCTGCGGCTGCGAGTGACGCTGCGCCGCTCGGCTGGGCCGCCGTGGGGGAGGTGCCGGCTGATCTGGAGGCGCTGCTGGCGCCACAGCGGCGCCTCACCCTGGCGGCGGTGCCCCTGGCGGCAATGCCCGCCTGGCTGGGGATCGATCGGGCGCTGGTGGGATGGGGGGCCTGGCAGCAGGCGCAGGCGCGTGGGGTGGCGGCGGTGCTGGTGGCCGATGCCGGCACCGTGCTCAGCCTCACGTATGTGCAAGGGGGGCGCTTCGCCGGCGGGCGACTGCAGGCCGGAGCCGCTTTGCAGTGGCGGGCGATGGCGGCCCAGACCGCCCAGCTGCCGCAGCTGGAGCCGCCCGCTGCCGATGGCTGGGCTGCTGGTTTGGCTGCTGGTTTGGATGCAGGCTTTGGCTCTGGCGTTGATCCCTGGCCCCAGGCCACGGCCGCGGCGATGCGGGTGGGGGTGCTGCGGGGGCTGGCGGCTGCAATCGCAGCCGCCTGGGCGGAACTGCCGGCCGGCGGCCATGGCGAGCGCCGGGAGCTCTGGCTCACCGGAGGCGATGGCCCACTCCTGGAGCCACTCCTGGAGCCACTGCTGGAGCCTCTGCTGCGCAGCCAGGGGCTGGGGCCGCTGCTGCACGCACCGCAGCTGGCCCTGGCCAGCCTGGCGGCGCTCAGCTGAGGCCCAGGTCGTTGAGGATGTCTTCTGCCATCTGCTCGGCCTTCACCTTGAGGTAGATCTTCTCGAGCTTGCCCTCAGGGTCCACCACAAAGCTGTGGCGCATCATGCCCATGTAGTCGCGGCCCATGAATTTTTTGAGCCCGTAGCTTTCGTAGGCGCTGGCCACTGGGCAGGGTTCGGCATCGGTTAGCAGGGTGAAGGGCAGCTCGTATTTGGCGATGAACTTGCCGTGGCTGGCGGCATCGTCCTTGCTGATGCCCAGCACGGTGATGCCGTGGTTCTTGAAGCCATCCCAGCGGTCGCGGAAGTTGCAGGCCTCCTTGGTGCAGCCTGGTGTGTCGTCTTTGGGATAGAAATAAATCACCACCCGCTGGCCCCGCAGAGCGGCAAGGCTCACGGCATTGCCGTTCTGATCGGGCAGGGTGAAGTTGGGGGCAGGATCGCCGATCTGCAGGGCCATGGTCGGGGTATCAGAATGGCCAGAGCCTAGGGGCGTGGTGGAGAGGCAGGCGACCCTCTGGCTGGAGCCGCTGCCTGCTCTTGGCGGGGTTCACGCCTCTGCTGAGGAGGCCTCGCTGGCCGGCCTCAGTGGCCAGGAGCGCGCCTGGGCCGCCCGCCTGGCGCCGCTGCTGCGGCAGCGCTACGCGGCCAGCCGTTGCTTGATGCGGCAGCGGCTGGCGCCGCTGCTCGGCTGCTCGCCGGAGCGGGTGCCGCTGGATAGCCCCCCCGGCAGCAGGCCCCGGCTGCAGGAGGGGGCCGGTTGGCTGAGCCTCAGCCACAGCGGTGCAGCGTTGCTGCTGGCCTGGTCGCCCCGGCCGATCGGCGTGGATCTGGAGTGGAGTGGCCGGGTGGTGGCGGCGGCTGCGCTGCAGCAGCGCTACTTCCCGGCGCTGGAGCGGCAGCAGTTGCAGGCCCTGCCGGCGGCGGAGCTGCGGCTGGCGGTGCTGCGCAGCTGGGTGGTGAAGGAGGCGGCGATCAAGTGGCGGGGGGAAACCCTGGCCTCCGATCTGCGCCATTGGAGCTGGGATGAGCGTTGCGGCAGCCTGCGCCACGGCCGGGAGGGCCTGGCGCCACCGGTGGTGATCAGGCAGCTCACGGGCTGGCTGTGCGCAGCGGTGGGCGAAGGCGTGGCGGCGGCCCGCTGGGCCGAACCCTTGGGCCCGCTTCCCCGATTACCAACTACCCCTGCGAGAGCAAGGGGGCAAGTCTTGGAAAAGTCTTAATTTTTAGCCCCTTGGGTCTCTACTGTCTATGTTGCAGTTGATGCATTCATCCCCACCTTTCGTGCTGAAGCAAATCGCTGCTGGTCTGATCACCGGCGCTGCCCTCTCCGTCTCCGTGCTGCCTGCTTCGGCTGCGGTCGACAACGACCTGCCGATCCGCTGGAACTCCGGTGGTGCCGTCTGGTCCACCAACCAGAGCGCCGTCAAAACCTTTGTCGATTCAGGCGACGTCACCGACCGCGGCCTGGCCGGCGGTATCAGCGGCTCCGGCTGGAGTGCCGATGAGCTGCGCACCGGTCTGGCCAAGAGCTACAACGTGGACATGGTGGGCGTTTCGCGTTTCCTCTACTCCGACGCCGGGGTGAAGTTCCTGCAGAACCAGACCCGCAGCTACTTCCCCTACTGGAGCATGAAGTCGTACGCGGTTCAGGCGCTGCGTTCGGCGATTATCGCCGACGCCCGTGACGGCTCGATCTCCTCGATGGGGATCATGGAAAATCTGCCCACCGACTTCCGGCTGGCCGATACCTGCAACACCTACGACGGTGTGCAGAACGTGTGCGATGAAGGCCGCTGCGCCGCCGGCTCGGCCCAGTGCACCTCCCTGCTGAGCTGGTATGTGTTCCTGCCCGCTTGCGTGCAGGCCAACCAGGTGGCCCAGGCCATGCCGGCCTCCGCCCCCGCTCCTTCCCCCTCCGTGCGCGGCCTTTGGTGAGCCTCTCGTTTTGATTCCCTTACCCCGGCTCCGGCCGGGGTTTTTTATTGGCGATCAGCAGCTGGTGAGCCAGCCGCTGGGGCAGCACAATGCCGCGGCGCTCCCGGAACAGCTGCTCGGCTGCGGCCAGGTTGGCGGCGCTGTGCAGGGCGGCCAGCCGGGAGCGATAGGGCGCCTGGGGGCCGAACCAGCGCTCCAGCACCGCTGGGCTGAGCTCCAGGCTGAGCCTCTCCAGCCAGCCGCTGCTCTGGCTCTGCCAGCCCTGGGCGGCCAGGAGCCTCTCCAGATGCTGCCCGTGGATCGACGGGCTGGGGGCGCCCTGCTCCTCGCTGCTTCGGATCGTTTCCAGCAGGCTGTGGGCTGCGGGGCTGAAGCTGGCGGCAGGCGGCCCGCTGAGATTGTGCTCCAGCAGGGCCGCAGCCGGCCCCAGCTCGGGGGTGCTGAACAGCAGGCGCAGCTGGGCCCCTGGCGCAGCCAGGGCGGTGAGCGCAGCCAGCCAGGCCTCGAGGTCTGCCTCGTTGGCGCCCAGCAGGGATTGGCGCGAGGCGATCCATTCGAAGCGCTGGCCCTGCTCCAGTTGGGCGCTGAGACCATCAGGCCGGTTGCTGGGGCAGAGCAGCAATTGGGGCTGGCGCAGCGGGTCGAGCAGTTCCAGCTGGGCCTGCAGCCGCTCTCTCACCAGCGCATCCGGCACTGTTATGACCACGCCCCCCTCAGGGGTGTGCTGCAGCGGGTCGAGGGCCCAGAGCAGGGAGCGGGCCTCAAGCACCAGCACGCGATCGTGGCGCTGCCAGGAAACGTCCTGCCAGAGGCGCCGGCGCAACTGGTCGAGCCGCTGGCCTTCGCTTGTGGCCTGGCGCTGCAGCCAGCGTTCCAGGTTGCCGTCTTCGGGGCTGCTGCTGAGGATCTCTCCCTGCTCGAAGGCGGTTTCGGCGGCAGCCGCCAGCTGGGCGGCCCGCCGCTGCCGCTGCCGCTGCCGCAGCGCCCCCTCCCAGCCGAGGGCGCCGGGTTGCCAGAACACCTCCCCCTGCAGGGCGGCGGGCAGATACTGCTGGGCCACCCAGTGTTCTGCGTAGGCATGGGGGTAGCGGTAGCCCACCCCATCACCGAAGGCCGGGCCGTCGCGGTTGGCATCGCGCAGGTGCGAAGGCACCGCCTGGCGGTTGGCAGCGCGCACGCTCTTGATGGCATCGAAGAACCCCAGCACGCTGTTGCTCTTCTCCGCGCCGGCCAGGTAGAGGGCCGCCTGGGCCAGGGGATAGAGACCCTCCGGCAGCCCCACCCGCTCGAAGGCGGCGGCGCAGGCCTCCACCACCACGATCGCCTGGGGGTCGGCCAGGCCGATGTCTTCGCCGGCGGCGATCAGCATGCGCCTGAAGATGAAGCGCGGGTTCTCGCCGGCCTCCACCATCCGTGCCAGCCAGAACAGGGCTGCATCGGCATCGGAGCCCCGCAGCGACTTGATGAAGGCGCTGATCGTGTCGAAGTGGGCGTCGCCCTGTTTGTCGTAGAGGACGGCCCGCTGCTGAATCGATTCCTCGGCAATGGCCAGGGTGATCGTGATCACGCCATCGGGGCCCGGCTCGGTGGTTTCCACGGCCAGCTCGAGCGCATTGAGCAGGCTGCGGGCATCACCGCCGGCCACATCCACCAGGTGATCAGCCGCCTCCGGGCTGATCGTGATCGTTCGATCGCCGTAGCCCCGCTCCGGATCGCGCAGCGCCCGCTGCAGCAGCTGCTGCAGGTGGGGCGGCTCGAGGGGCTGCAGGCGGAACAGGCGTGAGCGGCTCACCAGGGCCTTGTTCACCTCGAAGTAGGGGTTCTCGGTGGTGGCGCCGATCAGGGTGAGGGTGCCGTTCTCCACCCAGGGCAGCAGCGCGTCCTGCTGGGCGCTGTTGAAGCGGTGCACCTCATCGATGAACAGGGTGGTGCGCAGGCTGTGCTGCTCCAGCCGCCGGCGGGCCTCCTCCACCTCGGCGCGCAGGTCCTTGACGCCAGCCAGCACCGCATTGAGGCTGCTGAAATGGGCCCGGGTGCTGAGGGCGATGATCCGGGCCAGGGTGGTTTTGCCCACCCCGGGCGGCCCGTGCAGGATCAGGTTGCCGACCCGATCGGCGGTGATCGCACGGCGAAGCAGCCGACCCGGGCCCAGGATGCTCTCCTGGCCCACGAAGTCGTCGAGGCTGCGGGGTCGCAGGCGATCCGCCAGGGGGGCCATCTGCTCGAGCAGCTGGCTGCGGTGATGGCTGAAGAGGTCGGCCAAGGCAGCAGCGGCACCTCCCCATCATCGGCTGATCAGGTGATCACAGATCAGGTGATCACAGATCAGGTGATCACAGATCAGGTGATCACAGTGGGCCGCTCCATGCCGGTGCGCGCCTTGATCTCGGCCAGGCCATCGATGGCGCTGATCAGGCCTGCCAGGGCCACCTGGGGATCCTGGGCCAGATCGCCGCTGGGGGGCACATAGCTCTCCAGGTACACCCGCAGGGTGGCGCCCTGGGTGCCGGTGCCGGAGAGGCGCAGCACCACTCGGCTGCCGTCGTCGAGCAGCAGGCGCAGGCCCTGGCCGCTGGTGAGGGAGCCATCCACCGGGTCGGTGTAGGCGAAGTCGTCGGCGGTGGCGATGGCGCGGCCGGCGAAGGCCTGGCCCAGCAGGCCAGGTTGCATCTCCTTCACCCGGTTGTAGAGGCCATGGGCCGCCTCGCTGGCGATGGCTTCGTAGTCGTGGCGGGAGTAGTAGTGGCGGCCGAAGCGGCTCCAGTGCTCCGCCATGATCTGGGCCACCGGCTCGCGCCGTTTGGCCAGGATGTTGAGCCAGAACAGCACGGCCCAGAGGCCGTCCTTCTCGCGGATGTGGTCGGAGCCGGTGCCGAAGCTCTCCTCGCCGCAGAGGGTGATGCGGCCGGCATCGAGCAGGTTGCCGAAGAATTTCCACCCCGTCGGCGTCTCGTAGCAGGGCAGGCCCAGCTCCTTGGCCACCACATCGGCGGCGGCGCTGGTGGGCATCGAGCGGGCCACGCCGGCCAGGCCATCGGCGTAGCCCGGTGCCAGGGTGGCGTTGGCGGTGAGCACCGCCAGGCTGTCGCTGGGGTTCACGAAGCAGCGCTGGCCCAGGATCATGTTGCGGTCACCGTCGCCGTCGCAGGCGGCGCCGAAGCGGTAGGCGTCGCTGCCCAGCAGCAGCTCGGCCAGTTCATGGGCATAGGTGAGGTTGGGGTCGGGGTGGCCACCGCCGAAATCCTCCAGGGGGATGCCGTTGCGCACCGTGCCGGCTGGCGCCCCCAGCAGCCCCTCCAGGATCCGCGTGGCGTAGGGGCCGGTCACGGCGTGCATGGCGTCGAAGGCCACGGGGAAATCGCCGCGTAGCAGCTCACCGATGGCGTCGAAGTCGAACAGCTTCTGCATCAGCGCCACGTAGGCGTCGACGCCGTCGACCACCTCCACGGCCATCCCGCCCAGCTGCTGGCTGCCGGGCTGCTCGAGATTCAGCTCGCCGGCATCGTCGAGAATGCGGTAGCCCTCCAGCTTTTGGGTGACGGCGTAGATGGCATCGGTGATCGATTCGGGCGTGGGCCCGCCGTTGGCGCCGTTGATCTTGACGCCGAAATCACCATCGGGCCCGCCGGGGTTGTGGCTGGCCGAGAGGATCACACCGCCGCTCGCCTGGTGCTGGCGGATCAGATGGGAGGCAGCCGGGGTGGAGAGGATGCCGCCGGTGGTGGTGATCAGCCGGGCCACGCCATGGGCGGCGGCCATGCGGGCAATCACGCCGATGGCGCGGCGGTTGCCGTAGCGGCCGTCGCCGCCCACCACCAGGGTGCCGCCGGCCACGCCCGGCAGCACCCGCAGGCTGGCCTCGATGAAGCTCTCCAGATAGTGGGGGGCTTCGAACTGCTTGCTGCTCTTGCGCAGGCCGGAGGTGCCGGGTTTTTGGTCGCTGAAGGGCTGGGAGAGGCTCACCATGTGCACGTTGCTGCTCATCGCCGGACCTGCCCAGAAGCGGCACCAAGTTACTGGCGCTGCTTGCCCCTGCTCCAGCTTTGTGGCAACTGCTGCGATTGCGCTGCCCTTGTGCCCACTGCAGCGACCCTGGCTAGCTTGAGCTCAGGCCAAGCGTTGAAGCCCCCCCGATCTGATGATGCACCAATCTGCCCGCAGCGCCCTCGCCGCCAGCATCAAGAGCCTGCCGACGGCCGCGGCGATGGTGGCCGGGCTGGGGCTGCTGCTGCCGCCGGTGGGGGCAGCGGTGATGGGGGTCGCCAGGAGCGTGCCCTATCCCGAGGCGGTGCAGCACAGCCGCAAGGCGGCCGAGGCGGTGCTGGCCCAATCCGGCTCGGCCAGTTGCCTGCGCGGCAAGCTGACCAATGCCCTGCTGGGCCTCTCCTCGAGCTGTGAGGCGGCTGGGGAACGCAACGCCCTCTGCCAACTGGCCGATGCGGTGGTGATCAAAACCGGCAACTGGGAGGGCGGCTACATGGAGGGCACCGCTCGCCAGCTGCTGCAGCTCAGCGACGTGGTGCCCCCTGGCCCCCGCTGAACGGCTCAGCGGCTCGTGTTGCCGAAACCGAAGCCACCACCACCACCGCCACCGCCAGCACCGCCAGTGGCTTCGGCGGGCTTGGCCTGGGCTGGCTTCAGGGTCTGGCGGCAGAACACGGTGACGTCCTGGGCCAGCTTGGCGAGACCCTCGCGGCGCTCAAAGCTGTTGCTGGCTGCCGGTTGGGCCTGTTGCAGGATCGCCCAGACGGTGTCCTTGCAGGCTGCCGGCAGGAGCGGATGATCCATCAGCGGATCGGCCTGGCGGCGCGTTTCGCTGCAGGTTGCTGCCGTGTTCTCCCTTGCGCAGCTGAGGGCCTGCAGCTGCAGGCGGCGCAGGCTCTCGCTGCTGGGGAAGGCCCTGCTCTGCGCCCCGGCCGGCCGGGGCAGGGCCAGGCAGAGCAGCAGCAGCAGCCAGGCGTGGGCAGAACGGGCCATGGTGCCAGCGGGTGGAGCTCCATCATGGCCCTCCCCTCCGCTCAGACCAGCAGCGGCACGGCCCCGCACCCCAGTCGCATCGTCTGCTGATCGGCCCACCAGCGCCGGGCAATCAGGGGGCCCAGCAGCGGCGCCGCGCGGCCGAGGGCAACGGTGAGGGCGCCCTGGCTGCGCAGCCACTGGCCGCGGGCGGCCTCGGCCGCCTGCAGGTTCTGGATGGTGCGGATCTCGCCGACCCGCTCGGCCTCAATGGCGGCGAGGGCTGCATCGATCGCCGCCTCTGAGCCTCCAGCGTTGAGCAGGGGCACCAGGTGGTTGGCGGCCACGATCGCGTCGCGCAGGGCCATGTTGATCCCCTGGGCCCGCAGTGGACTCATCGGGTGCGCCGCATCCCCCAGCAGCAGCAGTCCGGGGCTCTGCCAGCGCTGGGCCAGGCCCACCGGTGAAACCAGGGCCAGGGGGGTGCTGATGGCGTCGGCATTAGCCAGGAAGTGGTCGGCCAGCCAGGCGGGGGAGAGGGCGGCGAAGCGTTCAGCCCAACTGCGGCTGCTGAGCGCCACCTGCTCGCCGGGCTGCTGGCCGGGCCGCAGGACCCAGGCCAGGTGCAGGCCACCAGCCGCCGCCCCCAGCACGAGGCTGAACAGCTGGCCGTCGGCCAGCACGGTGGTGAACAGGTTGCGCTCTTCAAAGCTGGGGTGGCTGGGCAGCCGGAACCAGAGCAGCGCCAGGCCGCCCGGCCGTTCCTCCAGCTCCAGGGCGGCGGCCTGCCGCCAGCTGGATTGGCGGCCATCGGCCGCCACCACCAGATCGGCCGTCAGCTGCTGGCCATCGCCCAGTTGCACCCCCAGCAGCCGCCCGTCCTGCCGCCGCAGCGGACTGGCGCTCCGCCCCGGCAGCCAGCGGAAGCCGGGCTGTTGCTGCGCCTGCTCGATCAGGGCCCCCAATAGGGCCGGCTGGCTCACCAGCCAGCAACCCGGCTGGGGTTCGGCCAGGCTGAACAGCTCGCGGCGGTCGAGCAGGAAGCGCCAGCCATCGAGGGCGCGCCCCGGCAGCTGGTTGAGCAGCTGCCCCTGCCCCATCGCCGTGAGCGCTGCGCGGCCGCTGGGCATCAGCGCTTCGCCGCGGAACTGGCGATCCAGCCTGGTGGAGCGCTCCACCAGGGTCACCTGCAGGCCGCGGCTGGCCAAAAGCCAGGCCAGGGCGGCCCCGGCGGGGCCCGCCCCAACAATCAGCACCGAGCGGGCCATGGCGGCGCCGCTAGGGGGCTCTCAGGCCGGCCAGGCGCCGCAGCAGCGCCGCACTGGTGGCCGCAGGCACGTTCTGCTCCTGCCAGGCCTGGCGGGCTGTCTCCAGCAGGTCGGCGTAGAGGGTGTTGAAAAAGGAGAGCAGGCGGGGGTCGGCCTGGCCATTGCCTGTGAGCCGCTCGGAGTTGAGGGCGGCCTCGAGCAGTTCGGTGAGCAGCCCCACCTCATGGGTGTGCAGCAGCAGCCGATGCTCTTCCTGCCCCGTGCGGTTGGTGGCGTGTTCGCAACGCATGCCGCCTTTGCCCCTGGCAATCATTCTGCCTTCTTGATTCTGGGTGCTGCGGCCCAGCCGGGCCGGACAGGCCGGAAATGTAATGACTACGCCCAGCTACTGAGACAGGCGGTTCAGGAATGGAACAGCAGCACCAGGCCGCGGCTGAGCTGGTGGAACTCCCGCTCCTCGCGGCTCAGATCCAGCCCCACCAGCAGCCCCTCCTTGAGGGCGTCATCGAAGGGGGGGGCGCTGGGGGGCTTGCCGGCGCGCCAGAGGGCGGCGATTCCCACCGGGGTGGCATGCCAGCTGAAACAAGCTGTGGAGCCGATCTCCGGCTCCTGCAGAGCTTCCTCAAGCAGTTCCCGAACTGGCATGGGCACATAAACCTCGTCACAGCTTCGGGTTTATGGCCCAGCGAGGCAATCAGCTGAGAGCATTTGTGACTTGCGGCGGGCTGGGCCGCCCCTACGGTGCCCGCCATGCGCACCCTGCCCCGCTCGATCGCCCTGGTGCACGAATGGTTCACCCCCCGCTCGGTGGGTGGGGCGGAACAGGTGGTGCAGCAGCTCGATCGGCTCCTCTCTCCCCAGCTCTATGGCCTGGTGGACGGCGAATCGGGGCGGCCCGGCAGCCCCTGGGCTGGCCGCTCGATCCGCACCAGCTTCATCCAGCACCTCCCCTGGGGGCGCAGCCACGTGCAGCAATACCTGCCGCTGTTGCCGCTGGCGATCGAGCAGCTCGATCTGGCTGAACATGAGCTGGTGCTCAGCAGCAACCACCTGGTGGCCAAGGGGGTGCTCACCGGCCCGGAGCAGCTGCACGTGAGCTATGTGCACACACCCGTGCGCTACGCCTGGGACCAGATGCCGGCCTACCTGGAGCGCTCGGCCCTGGCCCGCAGCCCGCTGGCTCCCCTGATCCGCCAGCAGCTGCACCAGCTGCGCCAGTGGGATGCCATCAGCGCCCAGCGGGTGGACCATCTGGTGGCTAATTCCCGCTTCACGGCCCGCCGCATCTGGCGTTGCTGGCGCCGCCGTTCCGCGGTGGTGCCGCCGCCGGTGGCGGTGGAGCGCTTCCGCTGGGATCGCCCCCGTGAAGATGTGTATCTGTCGCTCTGCCGGCTGGTGCCCTACAAGCGGGTGGACCTGGTGGTGGAGGCCTTCAATCGCACCGGCCTGCCGCTGGTGGTGATCGGCGATGGGCCGGAGCGGCGGCGGTTGGAGGCGATGGCGGCGCCCAACGTGCGCGTTCTGGGGCGCTGCTCCCAGGAGCAGGCGGCGGAGTGGCTGGAGCGCTGCCGCGCCTATGTGTATGCCGGGCTGGAGGATTTCGGCATCGCTCCGGTGGAGGCGATGGCCGCGGGGGCGCCGGTGATTGCCCTGGGGCAGGGCGGGCTGCTCGATACGGTGCGCTGCCTGCGCTCGGGCCTGGAGCGGCCCACGGGCCTGCAGTTTCCGCAGCAGAGCGCCGCCAGCCTGGCGGCCGCCCTGGAGGCCTTTGCCGAGGGCCAGCTCTGGCGGCAGTTGCCCGCCGAGGGCCAGCGCCAGTGGGCCGAGCAGTTTTCCGCCGAGCGCTTCGAGCAGCGCCTGCTCGCCCTGCTGGAGCGGCACTGGCAGCGCCACTGCCGCCGCCTCGAGTGCGGTCGTGCTCCCCTGGCCTGGGGGGCCAGCGGATCTGTGCCTCTGGGCTGAGTGACCCTGGCCCCCTGGTATTTAACGGCGGGATTTCTAAATTCGCGCTGGTCATCGTTGAGATTGCCGCTTGGCCCTGAGCGCAGCTACGCCCATGCCGGGATCCGCCCGTCAGTTGATGGCGTTGCAATCGAGCAGCTCGCGGGTGATCAAACGCACCGGAGATATCAGCTTTTCGCTGCTGGTTCTGACGCTCGGCTCCCCTTTGCTGCTGGCCCTGGCGTTGCTGGTGAAACTCAGCTCCCGCGGGCCGGTTTTTTACCTGCAGCCGCGGGTGGGCCGGGATTACCGCAGCTTCGGTTGCATCAAGTTCCGCACGATGCGCAAGGACGCCGATCTGCTGCTGGCGGGAATCTTGAAGCGATCGCCCCAGCTGGAGGCTGAATTCCGCAACGATTTCAAGCTCAAGGACGATCCGCGCATCACCCCCCTGGGTAAGTTTCTGCGCCGCTCCAGCCTCGATGAACTGCCCCAGTTCGTGAATGTGCTGCGGGGCGAGATGAGCGTGGTGGGGCCGCGGCCGATCGTGCGCCGGGAGCTGCCGCGCTACGGCCGCCAGATGGATGAGGTGCTGGCGGTAAGGCCTGGCCTGACAGGCCTCTGGCAGGTTTCGGGCCGCAACAACCTCAGCTACGCCGAGCGGGTGAGGCTCGATGTGAACTACGCCCGTCACCGCACCCTCTGGCTCGATCTGCAGATCCTGCTGCGCACTGTTGCAGTGGTGCTCAACCCGCGCGACCGCGGCGCCTACTGAAGGGTTTCGAAAAGCAACGGCAGCCCGGCGACGGCCAGCCAGATCCAGGTGAGCCGGTGGCTGAGCGTCAGCATCCTGCGGATCGCGGCGCTATCGGGCGGCGGTTGGCCAACGGCCAGCAGCGGTTTTGAGCGCCACTGGCCGCAGTAGCGGTTGGCGCCGCCCAGCTGCACCCCCAGCACATGGGCATAGCTGGCCTGCGACACCCCCGCATTCGGGGAGGGATCGGGCGCACCATCCCGCAGGGCCCGCTGCAGCAGCACGATGCTGCGGCCCGGCTGGCCCGCCGCCAGCGGCAATGTGAGGGCCACCAGGCGGCAGGGCAGCCAGGTGAGCAGGTCGTCGAGGCGGGCGCCTGCCGTTCCCAGCCAGTTGAGGCTGCCGCTGCGGTAGCCCAGCATCGAATCGAGGGTGCTGGCGGCCTTATAGGCCCAGGCCAGGGCCAGCGGGCCGGGGCCCGTGCTGCCGGATTCATGGCGTGCTTTCCTACTGGCGAACCCCCCCGCCAATCGCGGGCAGGGTTGAGAAGATAGCAAAGACAGGGGGAAGGGTCAATGCCACTTCGGAGG
>JAWOHV010000164.1:0-4853 GCA_046484965.1 Prochlorococcaceae cyanobacterium | reverse complement strand
GCCTGCAACGCCTCCTGGGGCACGATCTTGAGCAGGGCCTGGGCCAGCTGCGCCTGCACCACGGTTCCAGGCGACACATCAAGATCGAAAACGAGCCCGTCACTGGGGGCGGTGAGCTGGCTGTAGGAGAGTTGCAGTCGGGCCTGGCGGATCTCGCCATCGAGGGCGGCAATCTCCTTGAGGTTGGTTTCAATGCGGCTGCGCAGATCCACGCCCACGCTGCTGGAGGCGGTGATCAGGTTGGCTCGCAGGCGATCGCTGTCGCGCCGCTCGGCCTCGAGGTCGGCGCGCAGATCGTTGGCACGGCTGCGGGCCTCGAGCACCTGCACATCGCTCACGGCGCCGCTGCTGGCCAGCTGCTCATAGCGGCTGGCGATGCTGTCGGCGGTGGCCAGCGAAGTGGCCAAACCGGCGGCACGGGCCCGGCTGCGGGCCAGCTCCTGGCGGGCCGACTCCTGGCGACTGGCCGTATCCACCAGCTGGCTGGCGAGGCGCTGGCGCTGGTTGGCACTGAGGCCGGCGGCGCCAACCTCTCCGAAGGAGGCCTGGAACACCTGGTTTTCGCGCTGCAGCCGCGAGCGCACCGCCTCGGCGGCGGCGAGCTTGCTGCGGGCATCGCGCAGGTCGAAGCGCACCAGCGGCTGACCGCGGCGCACCAGCTCGCCCTCCTTCACCAACACCGTTTCCACCACCCCCGGCACCGGCGCTTTCACCTCCTTAACGCCGGAGCCCGGTTCGAGCTTGCCCTGAACGGCGATCGATTCCGGCAGCGGCGCCAGCACCGCCCAGAGCAGCAGGGCGCCCGTGAAACCCACGGTGCCCCACACAATCAACGAGGAGGCGCGGCGCGATTTGCGCAGCACCACAGTTTCACGAAAGCTCCATTCCTCGGTGGCGGCCGTTGCCGGCGAAAGGCGACGGCCGGCAGCAACCGTGGTGGGATCGGGCTCAGCGGCGGAGAGCACCTGCACCGCCCGGGCGGGAACCAGGCCAGTGTCCGGTGGCGGCGGCGCCTGGCCAAGCAATCGCCGCCAATGGCGCCAAGCGCTGCGCAGGGCACCGGCGGCCATCAGCTCACCCCCTCATTGGCCTGGCTCTGGTAGAGGGCGTAATACCAGCCCTGCAGGTCCATCAGCTGGCGGTGGCTACCCACTTCCATGATCGCGCCGCGATCCATCACCACGATCACATCGGCGGGCCGCACGGTGGAGAGGCGGTGGGTGATGAAGAAAACGGTGCGGTTGCGGAAGGCCTCGAAAAGGTTGCGGCAGAGCTGCCGTTCAGTGCGGGCATCAAGGGCGCTGGTGGCCTCATCGAGGATCAGCAGGCGCGGGTTCTGGAGCACGGCCCGGGCCAGGGCGATGCGCTGGCGCTGGCCGCCGGAAAGGCCGGCGCCCCGTTCACCCACCGAGGAGTTGTAGCCCTGCGGCAGATCCATGATGAAATCGTGGGCGCAGGCGATGCGGGCGGCACGGATCAACTCCGCGGCGCTGGCATCGGGCTTCACCAGCAGCAGGTTCTCGCGGATCGTGCCGTCAAACAGGAGGCTGTCCTGGGGCACAACGCCAACCTGGCGGCGCAGGGAATAGAGCTCCACCTTGTTGATATCAAGCCCATCGATCAGCACCTGGCCGGCCTGGGGGCGGTAGAAGCGCGGCAACAGCTTCAACAATGTGCTCTTGCCACTGCCGGAGCCACCCACCATGCCCACGAAGGTGCCGGCAGGGATCTCGAGGTTGATGTTCTGCAGGATCTGGGGTGTTTCGTCGCTGAAGCGAAACATCACATCGCGAAACTCCACCCTGCCGCTGAGCGGTGGCATCGGGATGTTCACGCTCTCCTCGATGGTTTGCTCGGTTGTGCGGTCAACGATGTCGCCCACCATCTGCAGCTGGGCGCTGCTCATTTTGAACTGCTGCCAGGTTTGCACCACCTGCAGCAGGGGGCCAGTGATGTAACCACTGATGATCCGAAAAGCTATGAAGCCACCGAGGGTGATCTGGTTGTTCATCACCAGATAGATCCCAAAGCCGATCACCAAAAGGCCATTGAGCTCACTGAGGAAGCGCGCCAGGTTGGCGATCGATTCATTGGTGATCTTGAGCTTAAAATCCTCGCCGATAAAGCGAGCGTAGCGGTTTTGAAATTCCCAGCGTGTTTTGAGCTCGGCATTCTGGGATTTGATCGTTTGAATACCAGTGATCGCCTCATTGAGGAAGGAATAGGTTTTCACCGCTTCACCCACCGAACGCTGGATCTGGCGCCAAACCAGCGGGTTGCTCACCAGGGCCAGCACCAGCAGCAGCGGCACGGTGCTTAGGGCCACCAGGGTGAGCAGCGGGTTGATTGCCAGCAGGATGAAGATATAAATAAACGAAAAGAGAAAATCAACAACCGTGGTGAGGCTTTGGCCGATCAGGAATTCCCGCAACCGATCAAGCTGGCTGAAGTAGAAGGTGATCTGGCCCACCGGGCGGCTGTCGAAGAAGTTCTGGGGCAGGCGCACCATCTGATCGAGGATGGTGGCCTTGGTGGCCTGATCGATGCGATTGGCCACATCGGTGAAGATGAAGCTGCGCAGGCTGCGCACCACGGCGCCGCCCAGGCTGGCGAGCAGCAGCAGGGCCGAGATGCTGATCAAGGCGCCAACGTTCTGGTTGCGCACCACCGAATCGATCAGCACCTGCATGCCAAGCGGCGTGGCCAAGGCAAGGATGTTCACCACCAGCGAAGCGGCGAGCACCTCGATCAATTCTCGGCGGTGCTCCTTCAGGAAAGGTGCATACCAGCCCCAGCTGAAGCGGGCCGTTTTGCTGTCGCTGCGGCGCTGCAGCAGCAACAGCTCCACCTGGCCGTCTTCGGCGCTGGCCAGCTCAGCGGCGGGCACGCGCACCGGACCCAGCTCCGTTTCCAGCAGCCGCACGCTGCCGTCGGAATCGACGCCATCAAGGATGCCGATGTGGGGGCCATCGATGAGCACGGCCGGAGGCACCACTCGCCCGAGGCGATCGGCGGGCAGGCGAGTAAGCACCACCCGCAGGCCGAGGCCATCAAGCAGCTGGCCAAGGTTGGTGAGGTTGAGTCGGCCCTGGCGCTGCAGCACGGCCTGCACCTGCTCGAGCACCGCATCGCGGTTGAAGGGCAGCTGGAAGTAACGGGCCAGGGAGGCGCAGATGGCCACCGGGGTATCGATGGGGCCGCTGGCGCGGGCGAGCCGAAGCTCACCGCCGCTGCCGGCGCGCGGCAGCGGCGGCGCCTCGGGCGAGCTGCTGTAGGCCTGCGGCTCGGGTCCGGAGGCCATGGCAGGCACGGCGGGCACCGCAGCCATGGCGCTTGGCGTGGAGGACTGGGGCTCCTGAGCTGGGCTCAACGGCGGCTGCTGCGGCTCCGTATCCGGCTCCAGCACGGTGGGCAGGCCGATCAAGCGCAGCCAGGCGGCATCGGGATTCAACGGGGCCGAAGCACTGGCCGCTTCCCAGGCCCCAGCCAGGGGTGCACCGCTGCTCACCCACCAATGGCAGCTGGGGTCGAGGGCTGCCGGAGAGCTCTCGCTGCCTGGGGCAAGGGCCACCAGCCGCACGCTGCCGGGAGGCGGCGGCCAGTGCCCGAGATAAGCCTGGGCGCTGGGCTCACGGGGCGCCAGCGCCACCAGCAGCTGATGCAGCTCCGGGGCCGGCAGCTGTTCGGCAAACCAGGCGGCCAGGGCTGGCCGCCTGGTCAGGAGCTGCTGGAAAAGGTCGGCTGGCAGCAGGGCGGCTTCCACCTCGCTGCTGGCCCGCAGGTGCTCGCAGGGCTCAGCGCGGAGCAACCCCACCCAGCCGGCAAGATCGCCAGCCCCTAGGCGATCGATCGTGCGCCATTCGGGCGAGCCGGGCAGGGTGGCCAGGCTGCGCAACTGGCCGCTGAGCACCAGCAGCACCCCGGAGGGCAGCACATCGGCGCGCAACACCGTTTGGCCGAAGCGGTAGCGGCAGGGCTCCAGCAGGGCCACCACGTCGTCGAGCTCGGAAGCTGTGAGCCGATCGAAGGGCGGCATGCGTGCCAGCCGTGCGGCCAGGCCATCGAGGATGGTGGCGGTCATGGCTCGAGCAAGCTGTCCTAGGCGTTCCCCAGGCCACATTCGCACAGACTCTTACATCCTCAAAGCCTTGCTGCCATTTGATCTGGCAATGGCGATGGCTGTCGAACAGCCCTAGTGGGGCTAGCACTTTGATCATGCGGCCGCTCCGCTTCAAACCTGCCAGATCTCCTCAAGATCCAGAGGCAAGCCAGCTCTACCACTGCCACGAACACCCATGGACTCCAGCGCCCTAACGACCTGCAGCCCTGGGGCAACTCTGCACTCAGCCGGTGTACTCAGCGAGGCAGGCGGCCAGATCGGCGGGGTTGGTGAAATCGAGCAGCGCCACCCCTGCGCAGAAGGCTTCGCCTACGGCCAAGGCCTCGAGCTGATCGAGCAGCAGAGCCTGGATGCAGGCGATGGTGGGGATGCCGACGATCACCATGAGCTCCTCTGGGGTAAGGGTGGGAAACCGCTCAAACATCACAGTGAGAACGGCTGACAGCAGATCCAGACGCTGCCGGAGAATCTGCTGATTGCTTGCTGGCCGTTCGGCTTCGGCCCGCACCGGCAGGGTGAGCAGGTTGAGCAGGGGATCAAGATCCGGCTGGCGACCAAGCTCATCCAGGCTGAGCCCTTGATAGGCGACCACCACGACCACCTCCAAATGCTCGACCAGGCGGTGCTTGAAGCCGGAATCGGCATGCATCTGCAGAACCAGTGGTCCGTCTTCTGCGTATTTTCACGGCTTCTCCCGAGCCCCCAGGCGGGCGTGCGCGTGCCTCCAACGCCC
>JAWOHV010000130.1:0-2927 GCA_046484965.1 Prochlorococcaceae cyanobacterium | reverse complement strand
TCGGCCAGCCGCCGCCGCCCTCCGCTCCGGGGCCGGTGTGGGGGTGGCGGGCAGGGCTGCTCTCCCGCAGCTGCGGTGGCTGGGCATTCGCCCGCATCAATGGGGGCTGTCCTGTTCCATTTCCTGTCCCTCCTCTCATCGTCATGGCCGTTCTCACCCCCATCCCCACCGCTACTGCCCCTGCCTCAGCCCCGGAAGCCTCTGGTCCTGTTTGTTCCCTCCAGCGCCCCGGTTCCCTCTGGCAGCTGGGCATCGAGGCCCAGGAGCTCACCATCGCCATCGGCCAGCTGGCCGAGCAGCTGGAAACGGATGACCCCGAACAGCGAGCCCAGGCCCTCGCCGAGCTGGAGGCCGCCCTGCTTGCATAAGAAGGCAACAAGCAGGCCCTCTCAGCCAAGGCCGATGCCACCTTCTGGGTGATCGAGCACCTCCGCGGTCAGGCTGCCTTCCGCCAGCAGCAGGCCAAGCGGCTCAGCGATCTGGCCCGCTCCGATGCCGGCCGGGCCGATGCCCTTGAGGAGTCGCTGATCTTTGTCCTCACCCAACTGCAGCCAGCAGCCACCCGCTTTTCGTTCCCCAATCACGAGCTCAGCAGCCGCAAGTCCTCCGCCGTGGTGATCGACGACGACGAGGCCCTCGATCCCGAGTGGCTCCCGGTCACGACCACCAGCAAGCCGGACAGAGCCGCCATCAAAGAGGCCCTCAAGGCGGGTCGCCAGATCAGCGGCGCTCAGCTCCTTTCCCGCCGTTCCTGGCGCATCCACTGACGGCAGCCAGAGGGGGCATCGCCCCTTCTCAAAGGGCCCGCTCCTGCAGCGGGCCCATGTCCTCCAATCCCGATCTCCAACCGCCCTCTCCCCCGAAAACAGCCATGACCACCGCCGTCTTCTCCCCCGAGCAGATTGCCGCTCTCTCGGCCCCGCTCGATCGCTCCAAGGTCAAGCAGCGCGACCAGGGCCGCGCCAAGGTCAGCTACCTGGAGGGGTGGCAAGCCATCGCAGAAGCCAACCGCATCTTTGGTTTTGACGGCTGGCAGCGCGAAACCATCGCCGTGCAGTGCGTCGCTGAGCGTGAGCGCACCCTCGGAAGCAGTAACCGTGCCGGCTGGGGCGTCACGTACACGGCCCGGGTCCGCATCCGCGTCGGCGAGGTGATCCGCGAGGGCAGCGGTGCCGGCCACGGCATCGACGCCGACCTGGGCCAGGCGCATGAGTCCGCCCTCAAGGAGGCCGAAACCGACGCCATGTAGCCGCAGGCCCGCGCAGCGGTAGCGGGCGCTGATGACCTTCGGGAACCCCTTCGGCCTGGCCCTCTACGACAAGCAGCAACGTGAGGTCACCAGCTCAGCAACTCCAGCGCCGTCTCACCCTCTGACGCTCTCAGAGCCGCAAGCCTCAGCACCACAGCCTGCAGCCGAGGCGGGGCTGGAGCCCCTTGATCCGGCCAGGATCAAACAGATCCTCGCCACCGTCAGGGGCATGCCCCGACCAGCCCTGGAGGGGTTCACCAAGGCGTTCCGCAAGCGCTTTCAGGTGCCGGCCGATGCCCCCTCGATCGCCGATCGGATCTACCAGCGGCGGCACCACGACTGGATCGAAGCGTTTCTGGTGTCGTACCGATCGGTGCGCCCTGCAGACCAACACCAGGCACTGGCGGCCTGAGCCTCAGCGCTGCAGCAGCCAGCGCAGCAGCGAGAGGCCGATGATCAGCCCGATGCCTGCGTTCCAGAGCCAGGAGGGGCGTTCGGCCAACCGCTGCAGCCAGGCCGGCAGCTGATCCCTCCAATGCTCCAGCGCGAGCACCGCCAACAGCAGCAGCGCCAGGGGAATGGCAATCGCCAGCACCAGTTCGCGCAGCATCAGGCCGCCCTCCTCTCCCTGCACCGTATACATCGACCACGGCCGCGGCAGACAGAGCTCACAGAGCGTGCTAGTACATACGTACGCATCAGGACGGCCCATGGGCGCCTCGCTTCCCCGCCCCGCATCGCTGAATGCCCGGCTCGACACCCCCGTCGAAGAGTGGCCGTACCTCGATGAGGACGTGCTGCTCAAGACCCGCAGCCGCAAGGTCTGCATGACCTGCCACTGGTTCCGGCATCACGCGGGGGTGAACTGCATCCCGGTGCTCACCTGCCAGCTGCACCAGGGGTTGATCGCCCACGGTGAGCACCTCACCAGCCGCTGCCAGGGCTGGACCGATGACATGACGCGTACGCGCGGCTGGGCGCCGGAGGTGGCCTGATCGGGCGATGCACGTCGGTGTCAGGGAGCGCCGCCCTCCGCTCTCGCCCAAGGACGGTTGGATCAGCGATGGCCGCCAGGTGCTGCACTTCAAGCCGCTCCTCTACGACCGCTGGAGTCAGGCGCTGGAGGTGACCCTTGGAGAATTGATCACCCGCGAGCAGGCAATCAAGCTCTGGGTCAAAAAGCGGCAGCAGGGTTGGCAGACATGTACATCACAGTGGATCCCGCCGCAGACACCAAGGGGCTGATGTGAGTCGCCTGCCACTCCAGGCAACCAGCAGAGCGGCGATGACCACGCCCAGGTTGGCCAGGGCTCCGCTGGTGGAGAAGATCACTGAGGCACGCATGTGCAACCCCGCCTTGGCGGTATGTCCATGCTTTCGGCAAACGCGACGATCACGCCAATGCCGAAAACTCGGCACAGGTTGCTGATGAGAAGATGCAGGAGATGGCAAAGAAGGCGAGGGAGCCAGTTGACCGGCTAAGGCAATTCACCCGAGAAGCCGAGAGATAGATTGCTCTATAAAGCTTACGCTGGCGCCCATAGCCACTCTTATCCATAAATGGTGGGCCTAACGCCAGCGATCACCTGCCCGAAGGATCTGCAGCCAAGGCTATTCGATGGGTGCATAGCCCTGGGGTGCGGGTCAGGTGTATTGCGTCGTTAGGTGCTTGTTAGAC
>JAWOHV010000080.1:0-3847 GCA_046484965.1 Prochlorococcaceae cyanobacterium | reverse complement strand
CGTCGGGGTCTTCGCGCAGGGCGGCCCGCAGGGCGTTGTGGAACAGCTTGGTGTGCTGGCCCACCTCCCGCTGGCGGATCAGGGAGCGGCGGCTTTCGTGCACGAATTCCACCGGATCCTCGATCGTGAGGATGTGGCGGGCCATCGAGCTGTTGATCCAGTCGATCATCGCCGCCAGGGTGGTGCTCTTGCCTGAGCCGGTGGGGCCGGTCACCAGCACCAGTCCCTTGGGCCGCGCCGCCAGCTCCCGCAGCACCGCTGGCAGGTTGAGGTCTTCAAGGCTGGCGATCTTCTGGGGGATCAGCCGCAGCACCATCGCCGGACCGCGCAGCGAATCGAGCAGGTTCACCCGCACGCGCACGAAGCCGAAGGCATGGGAGCCGTCGAATTCCTTATCGCGCTGGAAGGCATCGATCTCACCGGCCGAGAGCATCTCCCGCAGCCAGCCGTTGAAGCTGGCCAGGTCGGTCACGGGCCAGCCTGTGCCCTGCATCTCGCCGCGGGCGCGGAAGCGGGGCTCCTCGCCCACCCCCAGGTGGATGTCGGAATAGCCCTCCTGGTGGGCGATGCGCACGATCTGCTCAAGCGAGCGGGGCTGGCGGCTCCCCTCGCCTTCGCTGGCAGCAGCCACCGCTGCCGGCAGCGGCTGCTGTGGCATCAGCGGCACAGGCATCGGTGGCAGCGGCGGTGGCAGTGGCGCAGCCAGTGGCGGTGCTGCTGCCACACCGGCTGCCGGTGGGAAAGGGGAAGGGGGGAAGAGGCTGTCCGGACCGGCCATGGTGCGGGATTGCGCGGGGCTGAGCTGGTGGCGTCAGCTTCGCTTCGTTTTGCCGGCTTGTCATGGGGGCGTAGGCCACCCTTCTTAAGATCCGCGTTTCTGCCCGCCTGCCTTGTTGCCCCTCGTCACGATCGTGCTCGGCACTCGGCCCGAGGCCATCAAGCTGGCGCCGGTGATCCGGGCCTTCCAGGACGCCGATGATTTCTCCACCCGCGTGGTGCTCACCGGCCAGCACCGGGAGATGGTGAGCCAGGTGATGGAGCTGTTCGGCCTGGTGGCCGACCGCGACCTGGCGCTGATGACGCCGCGCCAGACCCTCACCCACGTGACCTGCGCGGCCCTCGAGGGGCTGCGGGAGGAGTTCACCAGCCATCGGCCGCAGCTGGTGCTGGTGCAGGGCGACACCACCACCGCCTTCGCCTCGGCCCTGGCCGCCTTCTACGAGCAGGTGCCGGTGGGGCACGTGGAGGCAGGCCTGCGCACCGACGACATCTTCGATCCCTTCCCCGAGGAGGCCAACCGCCGGCTGATCTCCCAGCTGGCGCTGCTGCACTTCGCCCCCACGCACGTGTCGGCGGCGAACCTGCGCGCCTCGGGGGTGGTGGGCGAGATTCTCACCACAGGCAACACGGTGATCGATGCCCTGCTGCAGATGGCCGAAACGGCCCCGCAGCTGGAGCTGCCCGGCCTCGACTGGCTGAACCAGCGGGTGATCCTGGCCACCGTGCACCGGCGCGAGAACTGGGGCGAGCCGCTGCATGAGATCGCCAAGGGATTCCTGGCGGTGCTCGATCGTTATCCCGACACGGCCCTGCTGCTGCCGCTGCACCGCAACCCCACCGTGCGCGAGCCCCTGCAGGCGCTGCTGGGCCAGCATCCGCGCGCCTTCCTCACCGAGCCGCTCGACTACGACAGCCTGGTGGCGGCGATGCGCGGCGCCGTGCTGGTGCTGAGCGATTCCGGCGGCCTGCAGGAGGAGGCGCCGGCCCTGGGCAAGCCGGTGCTGGTGCTGCGGCGCACCACCGAACGGCCGGAGGCCGTCGATGCCGGCACCGCCCGCCTGATCGGCACAGCTGCCGCCGACATTCTGCGCGAAACGGGTCGACTGCTGGATGATCCCGCCGCCTACGACGCCATGGCGCGGGCCCACAACCCCTTCGGAGATGGCCATGCCAGTGGGCGCATCGTGGAGGCGGCCCGCCAGTTCATCGCCGCCCGCAACTGATCGCGCCAGCGTGTTCCGGCTGGCCTTGAAATGCCGCCGCCGAGCTACGACGCGCTTGAGCCCGCTGCAGAAGCTGGACAATGAGCTGCCGCGCTAGGGGTGGTGGTGCTTCGCATGTTGGGGCAAAACACGATTTCAAAGTTGCGGCAGGGTCCTTACCATCAGCGCCGGCGGAAGTTGACCATCGTGAGCGAGTCGTAGATGCGATCGCCGAGTAGGTTGCGCACCAGCAGCAGGGGCCGGGCCAGATAGCCCACCACGTAACGGCTGCGGGGATTGGCCGCACAGGCTGCAGCTGCGATCGTGCTGCCCACCAGGTTGGGTGAGGAGCTGCGGCGGGCGTCGTAGATGTCGGCAAAGCCCTCCAGCAAAATCTTGGTGAGTTGGCCGTAGGGGCCGTTGCCGGAGCGCTCCAGCAGGGGCTCCTGCATCGTTTCGGCAAAGTTGGTGCGGATGATGCCGGGTTGCACCACCACCACGTGAATGCCGAAATCGGCAAGCTCCAGCCGCAGGCAATCCGACCAACCCTCCAGGGCGTGCTTGGAGGCGTGATACCAGGCCCCCAGCGGCGCATAGATGCGCCCACCCATCGAGGAAACGTTGATGATTCGCCCCGAACGGCGCTGTCGCATCGCCGGCAGCAGGCGCTGGGTGAGGTCCGCCAGGCCGAACAGGTTCACCTCAAACTGGCGGCGAGCTTCAGCCAGTGGCGTTTCCTCTACCGAACCGTAGGCGCCATAGCCGGCATTGTTTACGAGCAGGTCGATGCCGCCGGGGTGGTTCTGGGCGAGGCGCTCCGCAGCTGCTGCAATGCTGGCGGGCTCGGCCAGATCGAGGGCCAGTGGCTGCAGGCCGGCAGGCACCAGGGGGGCCATCGGCTCCTGGCGCCGCGCCGCGCCGACCACCGTGAAGCCGCGCTCGAGCAGGGCCTGCGCCGCCGCCAGGCCAATGCCGGAGGAGGCCCCGGTGACCAGGGCTACGGGCGGGCGGGCGGCGTTCGAGGGCACTGCGGGCAAGCCAGTGTGAAAAATTCACCGTAGGTCCCGCACAACCCGTTCCCCCGCCTTTGAGCCCCCTGCTTCAGCAGGAGTTTTCTTTCGCTTTTTGGCCTCCGAAACCTGTCAATCCCTCCTGCCGCCTCAAGGTCAGCGCCAACGCCGGCAGCAGCAGCACCGACAGCAAGCTGCCTCCCACCATGGCCGCCTCCACTTGCGGCGACATCAGGCCCGCCTGCACCTCCAGATAACCCACCGCTATCGGCAGGTTCAGCGACTGCGACACCAGCAGCACGAAGCGCAGCCGATCGCGGCGATCCGGCAAGGCCCGGCGATACAGCAGCCACTGCGGCAAGCCGCGGATCAGCAGGATCGCAGCCAGACACACCAGCGGCCCCCAGGGATTGGCCACCACAGAGGCCAGATCCAACCGGGATCCCGCCACCACGAAGAACAGAGGCACAAACAGGCCATAGGCCGAAGCCTCCAACTGCTTGAGGGCCTCCGAGCTCTGGGGGTCGGCGATGTAACTGCGCATCACCAGGCCCGCCAGCAGCGTTCCCATCAGGATGTCTACCCCCAGGCCCTGCGAAAGAGCGATCAGCCCTACCACCAGCAGAACCAGCAACTGCAGCGGCGTGGTTGATCCAGAGCCGGCCACAGAGGCCAGCCATGTCCACTGCCGGGACTGGCCGATCCGCACCGGAGCCGCGGCCAGCAGCCAGGCCACCAGCATCACCAGAGCGACGCTCAACACCGTGGTGATCGGCTCTGCCGATCCGAGCAGCAACGCCATCGCCAGCACAGGCCCCACCTGCCCCCAGGTGCCTGCACTGAGCAGCAGCCGGC
>JAWOHV010000044.1:0-3316 GCA_046484965.1 Prochlorococcaceae cyanobacterium | reverse complement strand
GTGGGCCCTCCGGGCACCGGTAAAACGCTGCTTGCCAAGGCCGTGGCAGGTGAAGCGGGAGTGCCCTTCTTCTCGATCTCCGGCTCGGAGTTTGTGGAAATGTTTGTTGGCGTGGGCGCCAGCCGCCTGCTCGAACAGGTCGCGCACGCGGCTGGCGCCCACGCCAACAAACATTTCCACAAACTCCGAGCCGGAGATCGAGAAGAAGGGCACTCCCGCTTCACCTGCCACGGCCTTGGCAAGCAGCGTTTTACCGGTGCCCGGAGGGCCCACCAACAGCACACCTTTAGGAATCTTGGCGCCGACGGCGGTGAAGCGATCGGGGTTTTTGAGGAAGTCGACGACTTCGGTGAGCTCAAGCTTGGCTCCCTCGATGCCGGCGACATCGCCGAAGGTGACCTGGGTTTGCGGTTCCATCTGAACCCGAGCCTTGCTCTTGCCAAAGCTCATCGCCGGGTTGCCGCCGCCGCCCTGGGCGCGGCGCAGCAGGAAAAAGAGGCCCCCCAGAAGCAGCAGCGGGAAGATCAGGCTGCCGATCGCCTGCTGCCAGGCCGCCGGCTCGCGGCTGGGCTGCACCGCGATATCCACGTTGTGGTCGGTGAGCAGCTTGAGCAGGTCTTTGTCGGGGGCGAGGTTCACCACCGCACGCTGGCCGTCGTTCTCCACCACCTGGGCGGTGCCGCGGTCGGGGGAGATCAGCACCCGGCTCACCTCGTTGGACTGAACGGCCTCCACGAAGTCGCTGTAGCGGAGGGTTCGCGGCGCATTGGCCGGGTCGGGGCGATCCAGGAAGGCCGTGCCCACGGCGATCACCACCACCGCCAGGAGGACATAAAGACCTGCGTTCCGCCAGCGCTTCTTCACCTTGCGATCTCCGGACTGTTGAGGGGGGAACTGGGCTGTAAAGGAATGTTAACCGACCTGAGGCAGGCCGGCGGGCGAGGCGGCCTCAGGAGGCGGAGCGCAACACCTCCACCACGCTACGAAAGGCGAACCATTCCGGGATCTCCTCGCCGCTGCGCAGCATCTGACGGAACTGGGTGCCGCTGAGTTTCTTCACATGCAGGCCACGGGCCTCGGCGTGCTCGGCGGTCACGTAGCCCTCTTCCTGGGTGTAAACGAGGTTGAGGGAGGGCACTGTTTCCATGCCCAGCTCCGGGGCGTTGTCGCGGGCGAAGTCCTGGGCCTGATAGGGGCCGTAGAAATCCTCGCCCGTGAGCGAGCTCTTGCAGCCGGCCATGTCGCGGCCAATGATGAAGTGGGTGCAGCCGTAGTTCTTGCGGATGATCATGTGCTGCAGGGCCTCCCTCGGGCCGGCCATGTGCATCGAATAGGGCAGGTAGGCCCAGCGGATGCGGGGGTTGGCCACCTCGGAGGCGAGGCGTTCATAGGTTTGGAAGCGCACCTCGCCGGCGATGTCGTCGTCCTGGGTGGGGCCGCAGGTGGGGTGCACCAGCACCACGCCGGCTTCGCTCACGTTGCCGGCGTGCAAGGCGCGGGTGAACAGCTCGTAGTGGGCCCGGTGAATGGGGTTACGGCACTGGAAGGCCACCACGCTCTGGTCCGCCGGCAGGGTGGCTCGCACCTCGGCCGGGGTTTTGCAGGGGAACACGCGCTGGGGCAGCGCCAGCCCATCCAGGCGGCCACCGAGGTAATAGCGGCCCCTTTCGCTGGCGATCATCTTCACAGCCGGGTGCTCCAGGGAGGTGGTGCCGTAGCAGCCCAGGGCCTCGCGGGCCTTGTCGGGCTCCCAACGGCTCTCCACGGTCATCAGCGCCAGATCCTGGCCGCGGTAGCTGAGCAGCAAGCGATGGCCCACCTGCACGTCTTCCCGGTCGGTGTCCATCACGATCGGCAGGCCAAACAGCAGGCCACTGGTGGTGCGGTTGCCGGCCACCACCGCGTCGTAGTCCTCCTGGTGCATGAAGCCGCGCAGGGGTGAAAACCCACCCACCGCCAGCAGCTCCACATCGCAGGCGTTGCGATCGGAGCACTCGAGCACGTGATCCACGCCGGCCCGGCCGGCCTCGCGCCGCTGCTCGGGCAGCATCAGATCCACCAGCACGCCGCCGTGGGGGCTGATCAATCCAGGAGTGACCCCAGACGTGAGATCGGGAGTGACATCGGCGGAGGGAGCTGCGCTCATCGATTCACAAACACATCAGGATGATTCTCCCAGACCAGGGCATAAAAAAGGCCCCGGCTAGGGGCCTGCAGGCTGATTGACGGATGCCTCGGCGCGGATGCCGCAGGATCTCAAGCCTTCTCGAGCCGGCCGTAGAGCTCGCCGGTGACCTTCACGTCCAGAGGCTCCTTGGAGCCCATGTCCGTGTCGGAGGGCTGAATGGCGGTGAACACGCCGGCGAACTCACCGGTGTTGCCATCAACCCTGGTGATCGAGAACTCCATCGTGCCAGTGCCATCCACGTAGCGCTTGATGTTCTCGCGCTCCAGGCCATCAGCATCGGCGCCAAGACCCACCAGGCCCTGGGTGTACTCCACGCCGGTGGTCAGACCACGGCCCTTGGGATCAAGGAAGTTGGAGGTGCGGTAGCTCGGTACGCGGAAGGAACCGGTGAAGTCGGTGCTGGTGGTGATCGCCGCACCATCAGCGGTGGCGTCGAGCTCCTTGCTGGAGAACACAAAGGGAACTTCCTCACCGCCGGGCAGCAGGACGGTGACGATCTGGAAATCGATGCCGCCCAGCTCCTTGAAGTTGAGGCTGTCACCCTTGACGACCAGATCGCCGAAGACCTGATCAAGGCTGGTGGTGTAACGGGTGAGGATCTTTCCGGCCACGAACTGGGCTTCCTGCCGCTTGTTGGCAGGCTCGCCCTTCACATACACCTCGGCGGGGTGCAGGCAGATCTCGCGGAGCTGATAGTTCGCCGAGGGATCGAGGCTGATCGAACCGCGAGCCGATTCGGGCAGGGTTGGGCAATCGTTTGCCAGACCGGTGTTGTGGATGTCTGCGTAGGTGAGGTCGGCGCGATCGACCGCCTTGGCGCCACCGCCACATGCGGTCACCAAGGTGAGGCAGAGAGCCAGCACGAGGGCCAGCAGAGGACGGAAACGCATGGAGAAAAGCCGCTCAGGCAGGGAACGGAAGGTGCGCCAAGGCCGGATCCTACCGATGGGAAACCCCGATTCCCGGTGGCATGATGCGCCTCTCAACAACCTGTATGCGATTTCAGGGCCAGATCAGCCGATGAGCGACAACCGCCCTGCCAACACCGTTGCCACCCCCCTGGGGGTCCAGCAGCAGCGGCTGGAGGCCCTGCTCGGGGAGCTCGAAGCCCTCGCCTCCGGCCTGGAG
>JAWOHV010000031.1:0-3184 GCA_046484965.1 Prochlorococcaceae cyanobacterium | reverse complement strand
CATCCAGGCAGCGGTGGCGGGGGGCTTCGAATCCATGTCCAACGTGCCTCATTTCCTGCGGGGGATGCGGGGCGGGATCAAGTTCAGAGACGCCGCCGAGCGCCACACCGGCAACGACAGCCTGCGCATGGCCACCAAGCTGCTCGACGACTTCCGCTGCAGCCGCCTGGGGGCGATTGCGCTGGAGCTGCCGGATCAGACGTAGGTCGTCCAGGTCTGGTTGCCCAGGACCCACACACCGCTGCCTGGAGCCAGAGCGGTGTTCTCTAGGCGGGCGATCAGCTCATCAGCCGCACTGAAGCTGTTATCGCCGTTGCCGAGGAAGATCTCGGTGGTGGCGATGCCGTTGAGGGTCACGTTGCGGTAGAGGATCTGGGTGCCGGCACGCAGTTGCAGCCTGTCGCCTTCGGCAACGTTGAAGTCCTTGATCAGGGCGTAGTCACCGGTGCCCTGGTTGCGGCTGTTGCCATCGTTGTAGAAGGTGCCGCGGCTGTCGGCGAGCAGGAAGAGGTCGGCTCCCGCTCCCCCCGTGAGGATGTCGATCTGGCCGCGGCCCAAGTCAGCCGCCTTGGTGCCCCTGGCGGGCACGCCGGCGAGCTGATCGTTGCCGCCGGCGCCGGTGATCACGTCGTTGCTGGTGGTGCCCCAGAGCACCAGCGGCGTGCTGCTTACCGGCGACAGGGAGGTGTCGTTCACCACTACCGAAGCCGAGCTGAGAACGGTGGTGCTGGTGTTGTCAGCAAACAGGCCCGCCACCAGGGTCTCGGCCCCCTCGGTAGTGAGGTCATTGGCCAGAGTCACACTGAAACTGGCCTTGCCGTCGGCACCCACCGTCAGGCTGCCTTGCAGGCTGCCGCCGTCCACATCGGCCGTGGTGATTCCGGAACCGCTGAGCTTCCATACCAGGGTGGTGTTCTCGGCCACGTTGGTGGTGGTGAGGGTGAAGCTGATGCTGCCGCCCTCATTCACGGAGTTGGCCGCCGCCGCCAGGCTGTAGGTGGGTGGGTTCGTGCTGCTACCGCCATCACTGAGGGTGGCGCTGAGCAGCTGCAGAGAGGCGTTCACATCGAGGCGACCGCCGGTCACGGTTTTGCCGGAGAGGCTGGTGGTGGCTTTTGTCCCGTCATAGAGAGCCTTGAGCAGCTGCTGGGGTGTGGCCTGGGGGAAGGCCGCAGCCAGCAGGGCCAGGGCCCCACTGACGTGGGGTGTGGCCATCGAGGTGCCGCTGTAGCTGGCGTAGCCCCCGCCCGCCACCGTGGAGTTGATCGACGAGCCCGGTGCTCCCAGATCCACCGTCTTGGAGCCATAGCTCGAGAAACTGGACAGAGCGCCGGAACTGGTGATCGAGGCCACCGCCACAACTGCATCCCAGCCCAGGGCTGAGGTGGTGCTGTAGTTGGAGGGAAAGCTGCTGGTGCTGTCGTTGTTGGCAGAGCTGTTGCCAGCAGCCGCCACAAACAGATTTCCCACCTCGGCGCCATTGACGATGGCGTTGTACAGGGTGGTGGAGTAGCCGCCGCCACCCCAGGAATTGCTGGTGCCCACGTATTGGGCCGTGTCGCCATAGCGGGCCGTGATGTCGGCGTAGTAGTTCACCGCAGCGATGGCGCCGGAGGTGGAGCCGCCTTTGGGCCCGAGGAACTTCAGGGCCATCAGCTGCACATCCCAGTTGACACCAACGACGCCGGTGCCATTGCCGCCGATGCCACCGATCGTGCCAGCCACGTGGGTGCCGTGGTTGTCACCATCACTGGCCCGGAAGGGATCGTTGGTGTTGTTGAAGAAATCCCAGCCGATCAGGTCATCGCGGTAGCCATTGCCGTCGTTGTCCTTGCCATCGGCCCAGCGGGAGTCGCGCAGCAGATCACCGGCGTCGATGCGGCCATTGAGATTGATATCGCTCACGAAGGCGGCATTGCTGCTGTGGTTGAGATCCCGGAAGGTGATCAGCCCATCACCATCAAAATCGGTGAGGTCGTTGAAGAAGCTGAGGCCGCGGATCTCGCCCTGGTTGAGCCAGATATTCAGGTAGAGGTCGGGGTGGGTGTAGTCGATGCCGGTGTCGATCACCCCCATCACCACCTTGGTGCTGCCGGTGTAGCCCTGCCGCCAAGCCTGCTCGGCCTGACTGCCGAACTGATTGGTGGTGCCACTGCCACCGGCGGCCGTGGGGCTGTCGCTGGAGTACATGCCCCAGAGACTGCTGGTGGTGTAGTAGGGATCATTGGAACTGGCCTGCACGCCGACCATCCAGTCGGCTTCGGCCAGCTCCACTCCCGGGCGGTTGCTGTAGGCCCGGATGGCCTGCTCCACCGACAGGCCCGGCGGCAGGCTGATCACCTCCACCATGCCCTGGCCGAGTTGCTGCATCAGCCCGGTGTGGATCGTGGTCACGACTGAGCCGCCGATCCCCTGCAGGGCCGCCAGGCGTTCGGCGGCGGTGCTGGTAGGGCTCCACTGCACGATGATCTGGTTGGCGTCCAGGGCGGGTGGTTGGGCACCTGGAGCGCCGGGCCGATCGGGCCCGCCAGCGCCGCCGCCCACGCTGAGGGTGCCGTTGCTCGAAGACACCAACCCCGCCTCAGGGGCGGCCGGCTGCAGCGCCGCCAGGGCCTGCTGCCAGCCACCGGGCCAGGGTGATGCGCCCAGACCCGCTGGAGTGGCGTCAATCTGGATGGGGATCAGCCGACTGTTGCGTTCCTGAGGACTCTGCGAAGCCACTGCCAGCGGTTCGCTGACCTGCATCTGGAAGGGCAGGGCGGCGGTAAAGGAGCGGCCTCGAAAACGGGGCAGCCACCCCATCCAGGTCGCCAGATCGGGGATCGGACCGACTTGAGACGTCAGCAGAGCAAAAGAGGGGCCCGCCATGGCTCGGCGAAGCAGCTTCTCTAAACCTAGTGGACTTACCCCCTCAAACCCCAATAACCAATGGGGCCACCGTTGTGAATATTGATTTGACCGTGATCTGAGGCCTCCCTGGGCGGCAGCCGGGTTGAACGGGTCTGGAGTGCCACGCTGGCTCCTACGGTCGAGGTCATGGGCGCGACACAGGGCGACACAGGTTTCACCGTGGGCGAAGGCGAGCTGCTCACCCTCACCTATCCCAGGCCGCTGCCGATGCGGCTGGATCGCTGGTTGGTGAGCCAGCGGCCGGAGCAGAGCCGCGCCCGCATCCAGAAGTTCA
>JAWOHV010000022.1:0-9015 GCA_046484965.1 Prochlorococcaceae cyanobacterium | reverse complement strand
CCGTCGCCCACCTTCGTTTCCAGGCTCACCGGCTGGCGCGCACGCCACATCAGATCCTTCACCTCCTCCTCCGGCAGCTCCACATACTCAGCCAGCTCGCCAATCGTGGGCGTGCGGCCCAGCTCCTGGCTCAGTTCACGCTGGCCCTTTTTCAGCTTGTTCAGCGTTTCGGTGATGTGGATCGGCAGACGGATCGTGCGGCTCTTCTCGGCGATCGCACGCGTGATCCCCTGCCGGATCCACCAGTAGGCATAGGTTGAAAACTTGTAGCCCCGCGTGGGGTCGAACTTCTCCACACCACGCACCAGGCCGATCGTGCCCTCCTGGATCAGGTCGAGCAGCTCCATGTTCCGCTTGGTGTATTTCTTGGCCACGCTCACCACCAACCGCAGGTTGGCCGCCACCATCCGCTCCTTGGCACGGCGGCCGCTGCTCAGACGCTTGCGCAGCTGCGGTTCACTCAGGCCCACCGCCGCCGCCAGCTGCTCACGGCTCGGTGCCTCACCGCCAGCCCTCAAGGTGAGCTCCTGCTCCTGCTCCTCCAGAGCCATCAGCTCCTGCACCTGGCGGCCCAGGGTGATCTCCTGCTCATGGGTGAGCAGCGGCACCCGGCCGATGTCGCGCAGGTAGGAGCGCACCAGGTCGCCGTCGACCGGTGGCATGGAACGGGCGACCGTTCCAGCCTGGGGAGCCCCGCTGGACGGGACGGAATCGAGGCTCAGGGCAACGACCATGGCGTGGGCTGTTGACGCTGTGTGAAGCCTAACCTGAAGAAGTGTGAACTCCTCTCACAAACGCGCAAATTGGCCAGCGAAGCCCGCCTGGCCTTCCTATGAGCGGCCCGCGCCGGCTCAGGTCGCTGCGAACCGCCCCAGCAGCCAGGAGGCGGTCTGCAGGTAGATGAACACGCCGGCCACGTCGGTGGCGGTGGCGATGAACGGGGCCGACATCAAGGCCGGATCGAGGCCGAGGTGGTTGAACAGCAGCGGCAGGGCCGCCCCGGCGGTGGCCGCCAGGGTGGTGATGGCCACCAGGCTGAAGCCGGCCGCCCCGGCCACCACCCAGTTCCCGCCACTCACATAGGCCGCCCAGGGCACCACCACCAGCACCATCAGCAGGCCCAGCAGGGCGCCGGCCACGGCCTCGCGGCCGATCGCGCTGGCCGTCCCGAGGCTCTGGATCCGCTGGGTGCTGAGGCCCCGGATCACCACCGTGGAGCTCTGGGCACCCACGTTGCCGCCGGTGCCGATCAGCAGCGGGATGAACGCCGCCAGCACCACCACCTGCTTGAGCACCGCATCCATCGAGGCGATCACAGCGGCCGTGCCGCTGTTGGCGATCAGCAGCACCATCAGCCACACCACCCGGCGCCGGGCCACGGTGAACAGGTTGCTCTGGAAATAGTCGTCTTCGTCGCCGGCCTGCACGGCCCCGGCGGCGTAGAGGTCGCGGGTGGCCTCCTGCTCGATCACGTCGATCACGTCGTCCACGGTCACGATCCCCACCAGGCGCTGCTCCCGATCCACCACCGGCACGGCCAGGAAGTCGTAGCGCTGGATGGCGCGGGCCACCTCCTCCTGGTTGGTGTCGGTGCTCACGCTCACCACCTCGCGGGTCATCACATCGCCGATGCGGTCGTCGGGATCGGCGGTTACCAGATCCCGCAGCGAGAGGATGCCGGTGAGGTGGCGCGAGGCGTCGGTGATGTAGAGGCTGTAGATCGTTTCGGTGTCGCGGGCGCGGCGGCGCACGATCGTGAGGGCCTGGGCGGCGCTGTGGAACTCCTTGAGATCGATGAATTCGGTGGTCATCAGCCGGCCCGCCGTTTCGGCCTCGTAGCCGAGCAGCTGGGCGGTCACGCGCCGCTCGGCCGGGCTCAGCTCGGCCAGCAGCCGCCGCACCACCTTGGCCGGCAGTTCATCGAACAGCCGCACCCGGTCGTCTGGTGACATCTCCTCCACCAGCTCCAGCCCCTCGCCGGTGCGCAGGCGCTCCAGCAGCGACTGCTGCACCGAAGGATCGAGGTATTCGTAAACGGCGATCGCCTCGTCCTTGGGGAGCAGGCGAAAGGCCAAGGCCAGCAGGCTGAGCGGCAGGCTGCCGATCGCCTCGGCTGCATCCACCTCCTGCACCGGCTGCAGCAGCAGCTTGGCGCCGTCGTAGTTGCCGGCCTGCAGCAGGGCCTCGAGCTGCTGGGCCACCAGCTCGGCCACCTGCGGGCCATGGACTCCGACTCCGATCGGCGCCGCGCCGGTTGCCTCACTCATCAGCCCGAGGGTCGCAGCCCAACGAGTGTATGGGGGATGCGGTCGCTAAGGTCCAACCCTGCAGCCCTTCGCTTTTCTCCCATGGCCCTGAACGTGCAGAACGTGGTGGTGCGCAACGCCGAAGGTGAAGCCTGCAAGCTGGGCGACTGGGGCGGCCAGGTGCTCTTGCTGGTGAATGTGGCCAGCCGCTGCGGCTTCACCCGCCAGTACGCCGGCCTGCAGGAACTGCAGCAGACCTACGGCCCCAAAGGCTTCACGGTGCTGGCCTTCCCCTGCAACGACTTCGGCGCCCAGGAGCCGGGCAGCCTGGCGGAGATCCAGCAGTTCTGCTCAACCACCTACGGAGTGAACTTCCCGGTGCTCGACAAGGTGGCCATGGCCGAGGAGCCCTACACCACCCTCACCCAGGCCGAGCCGGCCGGCGCCGTGGCCTGGAACTTCGAGAAATTCCTGATCGGCAAGGACGGCAGCGTGCTGGGGCGCTTCAAGAGCGCCGTGGAGCCCACTTCCGCTGAACTCACCGGCGCAATCGAAGCGGCGCTGGCGGCCTGAGCTGCTGCTGGTTCAGCCCAGCACCCAGCCCCGCCGGATCCGGCCCGAGGCCAGGGCCGCCACCTGGAGCCAGCGCTGGCCTCCAGGCGCCTCCCAGGTGCGCAGCCAATCCAGCCGGGAATCGGCGGGGATCTCCACCAGGGAAGGGGCCTGGCAATCGGGGGCACGATGCAGCACACAGCGGCCTGTGGTGAGCAGCGGATCGCCCGCTTGCCGGCGGCGCACTTCCGGTAAGCGCCTCTGCAGGCCGCCCGCGGGCAGATCGGCAGGAGCCAGCAGGGCCAAGCCCAGCAAGGCCGCCCATCGCCATACCGGCAGATTGCCTTTAACGATCGCCATCAGATATCGAGCTGCGCGAAGTCGAGCTCGGCGCTGTGGGTTTCGATGAATTCGCGGCGGGGAGCCACTTTATCGCCCATCAGGATCGTGAAAATGCGATCGGCCTCGATGATGTCTTCGATTTCCACACGCTTCATCATGCGGGTGCTGGGATCCATGGTGGTTTCCCAGAGCTGCTTGGGCATCATCTCGCCGAGGCCCTTGAAGCGCTGGATCGTGTAGTTGGCCTTCTCGCCGAAGCCTTCAATCGTTTTTTTGAGGTCGGCTTCGTTATAGCAATAGGCGTGGTTCTTGCCGCGCTCCACCTTGTAGAGCGGCGGGCAAGCGATGTAAATGTAACCGCCCTCCACCAGGGCCCGCTGATAGCGGAAGAAGAAGGTGAGGATCAAGGTGCGGATGTGGGCGCCGTCCACGTCGGCGTCGGTCATGATCACGATCCGGTGGTAGCGGAGATTCTTCTCATCGAACTCATCGCCCTTGATGCCGAGGCCCAGGGCGGTGATCAGCGCCTGGATCTCGGTGTTTTTATAAATCTTGGCGTCGTCGGTTTTTTCGATGTTCAGAATTTTGCCGCGTAGCGGCAGGATGGCCTGGAAGCGGCGATCGCGGCCCTGCTTGGCCGAGCCACCGGCCGAATCCCCCTCCACGATGTAGATCTCCGATTCGGAGGGGTCGCGGGAGCTGCAATCGGCCAGCTTGCCGGGCAGGGTGGAGCTCTCGAGCACGCTCTTGCGGCGCACCAGCTCGCGGGCACGGCGGGCAGCCTCGGCGGCATTGAAGGCCTGGATCGCCTTCTCGAGGATCAGGTCGATCACCGAGGGGTTGAACTCCAGGTATTCACCCAGGGCCTCTCCCACCAGTGAATCCACGATGCCGCGCACCTCGGTGTTGCCGAGCTTCGTTTTGGTTTGACCCTCAAATTCAGGATCGGGCACCTTCACCGAAAGCACGGCGGTGAGGCCCTCGCGGATGTTCTCACCGGCCAGGTTGCTATCGGCATCCTTGCGCTTGCCGCGCTTCTTGGCGAAGGCATTGAGGGTGCGGGTGAGCACCGTTTTGAGGCCCTCGATGTGGGTGCCCCCATCCACGGTGCGGATGTTGTTGGCAAAGCCGAGAATGCTGTCGGAGTAGGTATCCACGCACCACTGCAGGGCGGCCTCCACCTGCACACCATCCTTTTCGGAGTTCACATAGATGATCTCGGGATGCAGCGGATCCTTATCCGCATTCATGTAGGCCACGTATTCCCGGATGCCGCCCTCGTAGAAGTAGATCTCCTCGTGGGCGTTGCCTGCCGCATCCCGGGCCGGGGCACGGTCGTCGCGGAAGACGATGCGCACGCCGCCATTGAGGTAGGCCAGCTCCCGCAGCCGTGAGGAGAGGGTCTGATAGTCGAATTCAATGCCGGTGGAGAAGATCTGGATATCCGGCTTGAAGCACAGGGAGGTGCCGGTGCGGCCCTTCTCGCCAGGGGCCGATTTGAGGATGCCGATCGGTTCGCCGCGCTCAAAGCGCTGGGTGTGCACCTGGTCCTGGCGGTGCACGGTGACCTCCACCCATTCGGAGAGGGCGTTCACCACCGAAACGCCCACGCCGTGCAGGCCGCCGGACACCTTGTAGCCGCCGGAGCCGAACTTGCCGCCGGCGTGCAGCACCGTGAGCACCGTTTCCAGGGCGCTCTTGCCGGTGCGGGGGTGGATATCGGTGGGGATGCCGCGGCCGTTATCGGTCACGGCGCAGGAGCCGTCGTCGTTGAGCACCACCAGAATCTGGTCGCAATGGCCCGCCAGGGCCTCGTCAACGGCGTTGTCGACCACCTCATAAACGAGGTGATGCAGGCCCCGCGGCCCGGTGGTGCCGATGTACATGCCGGGGCGCTTGCGCACCGGCTCCAGGCCTTCGAGCACCTGGATCTGTTCGGCTCCGTAGGCGGCCTGAACCTTGGAAGCTTCGCTCATGCTGAGGGGGAGAGGCCACGGACCGGCTCAGGATCGTGAAATCCTGGGGCAGCAAAGGCAGGGCAGGAGTTTGAAGGCCTGACCGGCCCAAACAATCTACCACCGCTGTCATGGCGGGGCTTCCAGGGGGCTCTCCGGACCGATTCAGACCAGGGGTGCAACCCCGCCCGGGGGCCGGCCGGCAGACTGGGGCGATGGCGGCCCCGACGCAACCCTCTGTGATCGTGCTGCTGGGCCCCACCGCCAGCGGCAAGACGGCCCTGGCGATCGAGCTGGCCGAGGCCCTCGATCTGGCGGTGCTGAACGTGGATTCGCGCCAGCTCTACCGCGAGATGGATATCGGCACGGCCAAGCCCAGCGCCGAGCAGCGGCGGCGGGTGCGCCATGAACTGCTCGATCTGCGGCCGCCCGATCAGCCGATCACCCTGCAGGAGTTCCGCGCCCTGGCCCTGGAGGCGATCGAGGCCGAACTGCGGCGGCGGGGGGTGGCCCTGCTGGTGGGCGGCAGCGGCCTTTATTTAAAGGCGCTCACCCAGGGGCTGGAACCACCGGCCGTGCCGCCCCAGCCGGCGCTGCGGGCCCAGCTGCAGGCCCTCGGCCAAAGCTGCTGCCACCAGCTGCTGCGCCAGGGGGATCCGGCAGCGGCGGCGCGCATCGCCCCGGCCGACGCCGTGCGCACCCAGCGGGCCCTGGAGGTGCTTTATGCCACCGGCCGGCCGCTCTCGCAGCAGCAGGGCCAAACGCCGCCGCCCTGGCGGGTGCTGGAGCTGGGCCTGCAGCCGGCCGATCTGCCGCAGCGCATCGCCGCCCGCACCCGGGCCCTCTACGCCGAGGGGCTGCTGGCTGAAACCGAAGGGCTGCTGAACCGCTATGGCGCCGAAACCCCTCTGCTGAACACGATCGGCTACGGCGAAGCCAAGCAGCTGCTGGCCGGCGCCATCAACTCCGAGGCCGCCATCGCCCGCACCGAGCAGCGCACGCGCCAGTTCGCCAAACGCCAGCGCACCTGGTTTCGGCGGCAGCACACACCGATCTGGCTGGAGGGTGCCGATCCGCTAAGCCAGGCCTTTTTACAGATCAGAAGCGTTCTAGGCTGAGGTAGCCCCACAAGCTGTCCACCTTCGCCCGCCTGAATGCCACCCCGTCCCCGTTTTGACCGCCGAGCTCCCGTCCGGGAACTGCCCAACATCAACGACCGCATCAGCTACCCCAACCTGCGGGTGGTGGATGCCGACGGCAGCCAGCTAGGGGTGATCACGCGGGAGGCGGCGCTGGAGGTGGCCAAAGACCGGGAGCTCGACCTGGTGCTGGTGAGCGAGAAGGCCGATCCGCCCGTGTGCCGGATCATGGACTACGGCAAATACAAGTTTGAGCAGGAAAAAAAGGCCAAGGAGGCCAAGAAGAAGTCGCACCAAACGGAAGTCAAAGAAGTGAAGATGCGCTACAAGATCGACTCGCACGACTACCAGGTGCGGATCGGCCAGGCGCAGCGCTTCCTCAAGGACGGCGACAAGGTGAAGTGCACTGTCATATTCCGCGGCCGCGAGATCCAGCACACCGCCCTGGCCGAGGTGCTGTTGATGCGCATGGCCAAAGACCTCGAAGAGGCCGCCGAGGTGCAGCAGCAGCCGAAGCGGGAGGGCCGCAACATGATCATGTTCCTCAGCCCCCGCAAGCAGGCGCTCAAGCCGCCGGGCAGCAGCACCCCCAAGCCGAAGGCCCAGGCTGAGCAAACCCCAGCCTGAGCTGATCAGCCGCTCAGCCGCTCAGGCTGATCAGCCAATAGTTTCGCCAAACAGCGCCAGCATCGCCTCCCAGGTGAGCGCTGCTGAGGCTGGGTGGTAGCTGCCGCGGGCCGGATCGTCGCAGAGGAAGCCATGGCCGCCCCCCTCGCACAGCAGCAGGCGGTGGCGGGGCATGGGCTGACCCGGCGCGGCAGAGCTGGCATTGGCCTGCTCGAGGGCCTCGGCCACGGCGGCCACCTCCTCAGGCGGGATGAGGGGATCGGCGCTGCCGCGCACGCACAGCAGCCGGCCGGGAATCTGGGGCACCAGCTCCAGGGTGGGGGTGCCGCCGCCGGGCCGGAACGAGGCCACCCGGGCGCCATAGCAATCCACCGTGGCGGCCACGGCCGGCAGGGTGGCCGCCAGCATCGCCAGGTGACCGCCGAAGCAGAAGCCCACGCAACCGATCGGACGACCCTCCAGGCCGGCCTGGCCCTGGAGCCAGGCGGCGGCCACGGCGGCATCGGCCAGCAGCTCGCTGGCGTTCACCGCATCGCGGTGGCGGCGCCCCTCCGCCAGGGCGGCCTCGTCGTAGGGGAGATCGAGATCGGGGGCGGTGCGGGCGAAGCAGGGCATGGCCAGGGCGCCGTAGCCCTCGGCCGCCAGGCGCTCCGCCGTGGCGCGGATCCAGCCGTTGATCCCAAAAACCTCAGGCAGCACCAGCACGCCGGCCCGTGGGCTGCCCTGGGCCGGCCGGGCCCACCAGCAGCGCAGCGCTGGGGTGGCCGGCGTGGCCGGCAGGGTGAGCCAGCTGGCCTCAATCATTAGGGGGGCCAGTTGCGACCGGCACATTGTCATATGCCAACACGCCAATTGTCACGGGGGTCAAAGCTCCGTATGGTGGCCAGCAACCGATCTGGCCCACACCGGCGTGCGATTCCATATTCAACAGGAAAGCGACATACCGGCTTCCACCCAGCTCTACAACCAGATCTGCTTTGCCATAGCAGCGCGCCATTACCCACCGGGCCATCGCCTGCCGAGCACGCGCCAGCTGGCGATGCAAACGGGCCTGCACCGCAACACGATCAGCAAGGTGTACCGCCAGCTGGAAACCGACGGCGTTGTGGAGGCGATGGCCGGTTCGGGCATTTATGTGCGCGACCAGCAGAAACCGCGCGAAATCAAGCCCGCGCCTGGCCTGCGCCACAAGTCGCTGCCCGATATCGACCGCGAGGTGCGCCACACGGTGGACGGCCTGCTCAATGCCGGCTGCACGCTGCAGCAGGCGCGCGAGCTGCTCACCCGTGAGATCGATTGGCGCCTGCGCTGCGGCGCCCGGGTGCTGGTGAGCACCCCGCGCGAGGACATCGGCGCCTCGATGCTGATCGCCGAAGAACTCACCCCCGACCTGCCGGTGCCGGTGGAGGTGGTGCCGATGGAGGAGCTCGAATCGGTGCTGGAGAGCTCCAGCAACGGCACGGTGGTGACCAGCCGCTACTTCCTGCAGCCGGTGGAGGAGATCGCCAAACGCCACGGCGTGCGGGCGGTGGCCGTAGACCTCAACGACTTCCGCCACGAGCTCGACCTGCTCAAGGACCTGCGCAGCGGCAGCTGCGTGGGCCTGGTGAGCATCAGCCCCGGCATCCTGCGGGCCGCCGAGGTGATCCTGCACAGCATGCGCGGCAACGAGCTGCTGGTGATGACGGCCAATCCGGATGTGAGCAGCCGCCTGCTGGCGCTGCTGCGGGCCGCCACTTATGTGCTCTGCGACCGCCCCAGCCTGCCGCTGGTGGAGCAGTGCCTGCGCCAGAACCGCGCCCAGCTGATGCGCCTGCCCCAGGTGCACTGCGCCACCAGCTACCTGGGCCGCGACACGATCGACCTGCTGCGCAAGGAAATCGGCCTGCAGGCTGCGGCCTGATGCTCAGAGCCCTGCGCGCCGACCTGGCGATCATCAAGGAGCGCGATCCGGCGGCCCGCGGCACGCTAGAGATCCTGCTCTGCTATCCGGGCTTGCACGCCCTGGCGCTGCATCGGCTCAGCCACGGGCTCTGGCGCCTGGGCCTGCCGCTGCTACCGCGCCACATCCTGGTGGACCGGCCGGACAAAAAGGGAAGGGAAGAAATCCTGAAAGTCCATTTGAAAAATGTCACTGCCGTGAAAAACTTGGAC
>JAWOHV010000197.1:0-4185 GCA_046484965.1 Prochlorococcaceae cyanobacterium | reverse complement strand
CCGGCGGCGTTGCTAACCACGCCCACGCCGATCACCTGGAACGGCAGCTGGGATGGCGGGATGTGCAGACCGTGGCGCCCAGGTCCATAAGAGCCTGGTTGAACCCTCGGGGCCGCGGGCTCGCGATCAGCCGCGGGACAGCAGCGCCAGCATTCGCTTGACGTTGCCGTCGAGGATCGCGAAGTGCAGGTCAAATGCCGAGGAGAGGCTTCTGCCAGCGGTGCTGCGGCCGATCCCCGGCAGGGCCAGCCAACCCTCGAGATCCCGGGGCCAGGGGTGCCCAAGAGCCGGCCCTTGCGTCCAGGTCAACTCGATGCCCTCAAGCAGTCACTGCTGGGGCTGTAGCAGCAGGAGCTGTATCCCCCTGAATCTGTTGGCGCCCTGCTTTGGGATCAGGGCAGCGTGAGCCATCTACGGGCCGATGGCTCCTGGGTTCGAAACGCCGGAGGCCTTGGAGAGCGCTGCATTGATGCTGTCCAGTAGGCGTCACGGCTTGCCGCAGCCAGGGTCTGGCTCAGCTGACAGAAGGACCACCTCGGAGAACAACACTTCCACAGGTGCGAAATGCTGGGAATCAAACAGTGGTGAGAGTGCGTAGCGTTGTGCCATGAAGCAGCTGCCTGGTGAGACAAGGCCGCAATGGCTCGTGGTAGCTGGTCAGGGCATCGCGGTGGTGATGTTTGTCGCCATCACCGCCATCATTCTCCCGGTGCTGTTGATGACGAGTCTTCTGGCGGCCCTGCTTCTGATTCCTGTGTTGCGCCAGCTCCGCAAAGAGGTGGAGCGGACTGCAGTGACCATCAATACGCCCTCCAGGGAGGAGATGGTCGGAACGCGCTGATCCGGCTGTGGTCGGGCTGCTGGTTACCGGTCAGCACCCGGAATGCCAGGTCCTCGTAGCAGGCGTAGAGCAGCAGCATGGTCAACCGCTGCGCGCAAGGCTCATACCTGAGCACCACGCGCTTGCGGGCGAGAGCGGCATCGAGGCTCTCGTGGATGCGGGAAGTCGCAGGGGAAATAGGCATCACAACAGTTGGCACTGGAGCTGAGTGGCTGAAGCTTCTAAGCCGAGCAACACCGGATCAACCACGCCTGCTGGAAAGCCGGTTGGCAGCTGGGCACGCACAGCAGCAACCACCGCTGGAGTCTGGGCGATCAGATCTTCAAGCATGGGTTGTGTATCACCAAGCCCCAGCCGTCTGGTGGTGAGCAGCATGCGCCGGGCAGTGATCTCAAGCGGCTTGGTGTAACGGTCTTTCTCTCCATGCCAGGCCATGGCCATCCTGAGCTGTTGCTGGGGCCACTGGCCGCTGCGGCGTCCGATCACCGGCCAGGCGGAGAGCACGTCGTAAAGCGGCGTGAGCTGGAAGCGGCCGCCGGGATTGAGGAAGAGGCTGAAGTTCTTGGCGTGGCCATCGATGGCGCGCAGCATCCAGAACAGCACCTGCGCCTTGAAAAACGTGGTGAGGTCGTTGCGTTCTGACGATTGCGCCAACAGCTCGGCGATGGCCAACATCCCCGGCCCACCGTTGTTTTCATACTTGTTGGCGGCCGGCGTGGCGGTTGCCTGGCAACAGTCTTCCGTGGGCAGGCGCAACCAATAGGTGCCGCTGGGATGGAGCTTGCGATCAAAACGCTCAACGATCAAGCAGCGTTGCGCGTCAAATGTGTCGATCTGGCTCGGTGCCACCGGCAAACCGAAGGCGTGCAGGATCCGGCTGCATAGCCACTCGTTTTCCACTGAGGTGCTGAAGTCAATCTGCCCTTCGCCGATGATCCCCATCGGCAGCTTGAACAGATGGGTGGTGGGCGTGCTGCCCAGCGGCAGACACCAATCGCCGTTGTGCCATAGGAAGGCGGTCTTTTCCTGGGCACCAGCCACCGAGAGCCGCAGCTCATCGGTGTCAGTGCCCAAGGATCCCGGACCTGGCGCAGCCGTGACTGTCCGCAGGCGCTGGCCGATCTCCTGATCACTGAGAGGCCTGGCCTCGATGCGATCGATGCCGCTGGGCTCCTGCTCTGGCGGCAGCAGCTGCACAGCCCCAGCGCAGTCGCGGCCGATGGCGGCCAGAAGATCAAAGGCACTGGTGCTGGCGGCCTGAAAACGGGCCTGGGCCCTGCGCCGGATGGCGTCGCTATCGGGGAGGAGGTTGTCGAACCAGCTCTCCACGGCGCTGCCTTTCAACGTTGTAAGCCCGAGGCCAGCTGGCAGCGACAGCGACAGCGGGCGGAACTGGCTGGAACGGAGCCAGGCTTCGTCGTAGCTGAACTCCTGGGGGCCCCGGGCCGGCAGCGACCAGGTACCCACCCTCGCGCCATTCATCCACACGGCCAGGGATCGCGCCCGTGTTGGCCGCCCCCTCACCATTCGGCCGTCTCGCTGGAGCCCTGCCTGGGCCGTACCACCAGCTCGAGGTCGAGGGCCGCCAGGAGCAACAGCAGCCGCTCCACGGTGAGCCGCCCCGGCTGCAACTCGAGCTGGGACAGCCTGGCCTGGCTGGTGCCGCCGGCTTTGAGCGCCAGATCCTGCTGGCTCAGGCCCTGCTGCCGCCGCTCACCCCTGAGCAGCATCCCTAGCTGAGCGGGGGCGCGGATCACCTGCTCGCCCATGGCCATCCTTCACTCGGAATCTCAATAAACGCACAATAACAGGATTCTTAATGAATAGCTTTTACTAGGAATCCGGCTAGGAGATGGGTGAGGGCTCACGCCGCGGGCCAGGGATTGCTCAAGCTGGCACCAATTGCTCCCAGCGCTCTTGGAGGCGCCCCTTGCATGCCCTGAGCGGGGACAAGAAGGTGGTCTGCACGATTCAGACCTTCCTCTCAGACCCGGCCCACAGCTCGCACTTGGAGGAGGTGTATGGGGAGGCACGGGCCAACTTTCTGTGGGCGCCATTGGAAACAGTGCTGGCAAACCAACCGCCGTCGACCCACGGCCCTCTGGATCTAGCCCTGCGCGATTACATCCTGCTGATCACGATCCTGATGGCCTTCCTGGAAGCCACGGCCCAGCAGCTCTGGCCGATGCAACCGCCGGTGGTGATGGGCTTCTCTGGCATCACCCTGTCGCTGAGGAGAACGTCGCGCAGGAGTCCTCAGCGTGCGCGGCCGCGCAAGGGCTGCGCACGCCAGCCCAGCGCAGGCGATGGGACGCCCAGGGCACTGGGTTCAGTGAGCGCTGCGGCCGGCCCTTGACGCTGGCCTCGCTGGCGCTTGCGGTCCTGCGCTTGCCCAGAAGTGGCTGTTGATTCTCCACCCGGATCCAAGTCCTCGCCGAAAAAGGCGGCGGTACAAAAGACCTCGCCCGAGGAAAAGCTGGTCGCCTCCCTGATCGCCCTGCTCGAGGCGGGCACCACCCCCTGGCGGCGGGAGTGGGATTACGCAGCTGGCGGTCACCACGTGAATCTGCTCTCGGGGCGGCGCTACCGCGGGGCAAATCCAGTGCTGCTAACCCTGGGGTTGCATCTGCGGGGCTCAGCCCTGCCCTATTGGTGCGGCTTTGCCGAGGCCAAGGCGCTGGGAATCTTCCCCCGCAAAGGAAGCAAGGCCGTGCATGTGCTGCGTCCCCAGGTCCACCGCCTCAGCGAAGGCCGGCTGGCGGAAGCTGCCCCCGGCGTCGATGCCGGCACTGCGGCGCGCAGCTGGGTGAGCTACCGGCCGGTGGCGCTCTTCAATGCAGCGGATCTGGAGGGCGAGGCCCTGCAGGGGCTGATCCAGAAGCGGTGGCAGGCGGCAGGGGTTGCCGTGAGGCCAGAGCCGGAGCGCCTGGCAGCAGCAGAAGCGGTGCTCAGCAGCTGGCCTGTGGAGGTGCGCTTTGGCGGCGATCGGGCCTGTTACCTGCCAGGGCCCGATCGCATCCAGCTGCCGGATCGTGCCGCCTTCCTGCCCGGTGTCAACTACGTAGGCGGGTCGCGTCAATTACGTAGGCGGGTAGGCCCCCCAACCCCCTGCCATGGCAGGGGGTTGGGCCGCGCCGATGTTGGGGGGCGGTTGGCGGGTAATTGTCGCCTGGTCAGGGCGCCAAATCAGCCCTCGCTCGACATGGGCCTCCCCATGCGCCTTGCCCGCTTGCGGCGGTAGCTCTCGCCATTGATCTGGATGATCGTGCTGTGGTCTACGAGCCGATCCACCGCTGCCACGGTCATGGCGCTGGTGGAGAAGACGTTCTCCCACTCGCTGAATG
>JAWOHV010000109.1:0-8958 GCA_046484965.1 Prochlorococcaceae cyanobacterium | reverse complement strand
AGCAACAGGTGCTACCCCTGCCGACGGATCTGCTGGCGGGGCTGCAGCAGCGGGGCCTGCAACCGGCGCGGCTGGCTGCTTTGCTGCAGAGACTCGACAGCGATCCGGCCCTGGAGCTCGACCCCCTGCCCCCATGCCTCGATCCTGAGCAGCCCTTCGCGCCCCAGCTGCTGGCCCTCTGGCCCCAGCTCTGGGATCGGTTCTGCAGCGAGTGGCAGAACCGCGGCGCCGCCCTGGAGCAGGCCTTCTGCACCACGGCAGCGGAGCTCAAGGCCGCCGGGGCCAAGAGCTGCGGCCCCTATGCGGCCAAACCCCGCAGCGATCGGGTGGCCCAGGTGGATCGCTGGATCGCCGGCCTGGAGGGCAGCCCTGGTTACGCGGAGCTGCTGGCCCTGAGCAACAGCGAAAGCAGCGCCAAGGAGCCGGAGGCCCTGTTCACGGCCTATTTCCACCCCGGCCCCTTCGTGAAGGCCACCGCCCCTCTCGAAGGGGAGGGGCGCTCCCTGCCGGAGGCGCCCCTGCTGCAGGCCATCGCCGCCCTGGTGGACGGCCCGGCCGAACTCTGCTTGCTCCATTTCGCCCACTGGGGTCGCCGCGAACTGGCGCAGCGGCGCAGCCGCAGCGGCCGCATCGGCTTCGGCCAGCTGCTCGAGGGCCTCGATCCCGGCAGCGGGATGGGAAAAGATGAGAGCAACAGTGAGGGCAAAGCTGAGCTGATTGCGGCGGTGGCCGAGCGCTACCGGGTGGCGCTGATCGATGAGTTCCAGGACACCGACCCGATCCAGTGGCGGATCCTGGAGGGCGCCTTCACGGCGGCAACAACGGCGAGTCAACGCCATCTGCTGGTGATGGTGGGCGATCCCAAGCAGGCCATCTACCGCTTCCGCGGCGGCGAGCTGGCCACCTACCGCCAGGCCCGCGCCCGCGCCGACAGCTGCTACGGCCTCAACCAGAACCGGCGCGCCTCAGCGGCGCTGGTGGCGGGCCTGAACGCCCTGATGACGGAACCGGGGCTGCGGCGCTCAGAACTGGCGGTGCCGGCGGTGGAGGCATGCGCCAACAAGGGTGAGCTGGGGCTGCCGGCCGAGGAAAGCCCCCTGCAGCTGCTGCCCCTCAGCAGCGAACAGCTGCCCGAACAGGTGGCCGGGCTCTGCCTGCAGCTGCTGCAACGCCGGCTTCTGCTGCTGCAGCCTGGCAACGCTGAAACACCCGGCCAGGCAAGGCCCCTGCAGCCCGGCGACCTCTGCCTGCTGGTGGGGCGCCACAACCAGGCTGAGGAGCTGCGCCGCGCCCTGGAACAGCGGGGCCTGCCCAGCCGGCTGGTGAGCCGCGGCGATGTGTTCGCCAGCGAGGGCGCCACGGGCCTGCAGCGGCTGCTCGATGCCCTGGCCGATCCCGGCCATGCTGGCCGCCTGCGGTTGCTGGCGGCCTCGCCCCTGCTGGGCTGGTCGGCCGCCCGCATCGCCCTTGCACCCCCTGAGCAATGGGATGCCCTGGCCGATCAGCTCGGTCGCCTGGCCGCCGCCCTGCCCCGCCATGGCCTGATGGCCGCCCTTGGCCAGCTGCTGCATACCGAGGGCCTGGCCCGACTATCGCTGGGGGGACGGGCCCTGGCCGACATCCAGCAGGCCGCCGAGCTGGTGCAGGAACACATGCATCGCCACGGCCTCGCGGCCGCCGCAGCCGCCGACTGGCTGCGGCTGCTGCGGCTCGACCCTGAGCGGGAGGTGCCCGAAGCCCACCAGCTGCACAGCGATGCGGCCGATTCCGCCATCGCCGTGGTGACCGTGCACCGCAGCAAGGGTCTGGAATACCCGGTGGTGATCTGCCCCTACCTCTGGATGGCAGCGGGCAGCAGCAGCGGCGCCAGCCGCCAGCTGGGCCGCCGCTGGCGACCAGCCGGCAGCACGACCCCGCGGCTGGATCTGCACCTCAACCCCCACTGGGGCGTGGGCCGCGCCGCTGCCCTCGACGGCCAGCGCGCTGAACTCGAGGAAAGCGAGCGGCTGGCCTATGTGGCCGCCACCCGTGCCCAGCATCTGCTGGTGCTGGGCTGGCGGGCCGACCCCCGCCACGCCGCCAACCCGCTGGCCGCCTGGCTGCTCGACCAGGCCGGCCGCGAGCGGCCGCTGCCGCTGCACCGCATCGATCCGGCCCAGCTGCCGGCCGCCAGCGAGCGCTGGTGTCCGCCGCGGCCCGAGGGTGAGCTGCAGAGCGGCCCCCGGCCGCAGCAGCCCCTCGACTGCCGCTGGGGCCGCAGCAGCTACTCGAGCTGGGCCCACAGCGCCAGCCCCCTCTCCCCGGCAGCCCGGGAGGAGGGCCGCGATGCCGATGCCCTCAGCGGTGACGACGATGCAGTGCTGCAGCTGGCGGCAGCAGCTGGCGATCCCAGCCCCTGGCCGCGGCAGGGGCCCCTGAGCCACTTCCCCCGCGGCGCCGGTCCCGGCGACGCCCTGCACCGCATCCTTGAGCAGATCGACAGCCAAATTCCGGCCCACGACCCGGCCTGCGCCACGGTGGTGGCGCGGGAACTGGAACGTGCCGGAATCGCGGCCAGCGAACAGGCCCCCGTGCTCGAAGCCCTCGAACAGCTGCGGCTGACGCCCTGGGGTGGCGCCCTGGGGTCCTTCCGCCTGGCCGATCTCCCCCCAGGCGAGCGGCTCAACGAGATGAACTTCGACCTCCCCCTGGCGATCGACAGCGAAGCCAGGCCCTGCGGTCTGGTCACGGCGGCGGGGCTGGCGCAAACGTTCACTGCCGCCTATGGCGCCAGCGTGGAGCGGCTGGAGATCGCCGCCTTGGGATTCCTCACCGGCTCGATCGACCTGGTGTTCCGTTGCGGAGAGCTCTGGTGGGTGGCCGACTGGAAGAGCAACTGGCTGGGCGAACGGGATAGCGGCGGTCAGCCGATCGCCTGCGGGCCACACCACTACGGCAGCGGCGCCATGGCCGCCCTGATGGACGCCAATCACTACCGTCTGCAGGCCCACCTCTATCTGGTGGCCCTGCACCGCTACCTGCGCTGGCGGCTGCCGGGCTATGACCCGGAACGGCACCTGGGGGGGTACGCCTACGTGTTCCTGCGGGGCGTGCCTGGCCCCAGCGAGCGGGCGTGCAGGCTCGCCGCCGCAGGCGGCGCCGTGCCTGGCTTGCTGGTGGAGCCCGCGCCGCTGGCGCAGCTGCTGGCCCTTGACCGGCTGTTGCAGGAGGGCAGCTGATGAACACTCCCGCTCCAGGGGCCAGCGCCAAGCCCAATGTTGCGGGCACTATTGCGGGCACTGCTGCGGGCACTGCTGCGGGCACTTCTTCGGCCAGTGCTCCCTACAGCCCCCTGGCAGCCGCCCTGGTGGAGGCCCTGCCGCGCCTGTGCGGTGGCGGTGAGAGTGGCGGTGGCGGTGGCGGTGGCGGCAAAACAGAAGCAGCCCTGCTGGAGCTGATCGCCGCCCTCGGCGGTGCCCTCGAGCGCAGCGAGCTGGAACTTTCGCTGGCTGGAGCGCCACCGCCAGAGGTGAACCCGGAAGGCTGGCCCGAGCGCCACCTCGCCGCCCTCGCCGCCTCGCCCCTGGTGGCCCAAGGCGAAAGCCATGACCTGGCGGCCAGGCCGGAGGCCCCCCTGGTGCTGGCCGGCAGCGTGCTGCGCTGGCGCCGCTGGCATACCCAGCTCGAGGCCGTGCTGGCGGAGCTGATCGCCCGGGCCCAGCAGCCCCTGGCGGCCAGCAGCAGCAGCTCAGGGGGCTCGCTCAGCAAAGCCATGGCCCACGCCGGTGGGCTGGGGCTCGATTCCAGGCAACAGCAGGCAGTGGCGGCAAGCCTCAACCACCGCCTGGTGCTGCTCAGCGGCGGACCGGGCACCGGCAAAACCAGCACGGTGGTGCAGATGCTGGCGGCGGCCCTGGCGCTCGAACCAGAGCTGCGGCTGCACCTGGCGGCCCCCACCGGCAAGGCGGCAACCCGGCTGCGCAGCGCCATCGCGGCTGGGGCCGCCGGCCTTGAGCCCCGCCTCGCCGAGCGGTTGCAGCAGGCCCCCTGCACCACCCTGCACCGGCTGCTGGAAAGCAACGGCGAGCGTTTCGGACGCCACCGCGGCCGCCCCCTGGCCGTCGAGCTGCTGGTGGTTGATGAAGCTTCGATGGTCGACCTGCCGCTGATGCAGGCCCTGCTGGAGGCCCTGCCCAGCAGCAGCCGGCTGCTTCTGGTGGGCGATTCGGCCCAGCTGCCGCCGGTGGGGCCCGGCGCCGTGCTGCTGGAGCTGGACCGCCCGCAACGGCGGCAGGCCCTCGGAGCGGCGGCGGTGGAGCTGGCCACCACCTACCGCAACAACGGTGCCATCGCCGCGGTGGCAGCCAGCTTGCGCAGCGAAAAGCCAGCGGCGCTGGGGCTGCGCCAGCAGCTCGAGCAGCTCACGGAGCACGACAACCTGCGCTGGCAGTGCCATCCCCCCCAGCGGTTGCCAGCGCCTCTGCTGGAGCGGCTGCGTCAGCACCAGGAACGCCTGGCCGCTCTGGCCCGGGGGCTGCGCTGGCTGGAGGCCACCAATCCTGAAGGCGATCAGCCACTGAACCGCGAGGCGACCGACCGCGAACGGCCCCAGCCCGATGCCGCTTCGGCCGCGGCCCTGCTGGCCGAACTGGAACGCTGCATCTTGCTCACCCCCGTGCGCCAGGGCCGCTGGGGCGTGGAAGCGATTCACCGTGCCCTGCTGGCGGAGCGTTACGGGCGTCCCCTGCGCCACTGGCCCCTGGGCACCCCAGTGCTCAACCAGCGCAACCTCAGTGATCAGGGCCTGGCCAATGGCGACATCGGCGTACTGGTGGAACGGCACGGCGAGCGGCTGGTGCTCTTCCCCGGCCCCCGCCTGTTCCATCCAGCCCGGTTGGGCCATGCCGAACCGGCACTTGCCCTCACCGTGCACAAGGCCCAGGGCAGCGAGATGGACGAAGTGCTGATCCTGCTGCCCGACAGCGACCACGCAGAGCCAAGGTTGCTCTACACCGCCCTCACCCGGGCCCGCAGCCGGGCCCTGCTGATCACCCCTCCCGGCCACCGTTGGCTCGGTTGAAGCCGGCCCGGGCTGCGGATCTCCCTAGCCTTGACGAACAGAAACAGGGTTCAGCCCCACGCCACTGCTCCATGTCAATGCCATACACCGAATACCCCTACCGCCATGGTTGCACTGCCGCCTCACCCCCCTCGCGAACAACGCCCCTGGGGCTGGTTTGAGAACCTCGCCCAGGGAGAGGGCTACCTGGTTAAACGGTTGCTGATCCGCGCCGGTTGCCGCATCAGCCTGCAGCGCCACCACCATCGCAGCGAGCACTGGGTGGTGGTGGCCGGCAATGGCACCCTGGAATGCCAGGGCCAAACAATCAACGCCGCCGCTGGCACCAGCCTGTTCATTCCCCTGCAGGCGATGCACCGCGCCAGCGGCGGCAGCCACGACCTGGAGATCATCGAGGTGCAGCGCGGGCCGATTCTGAGCGAAACCGATATCGAACGCTTCGCAGATGACTTCGGCCGCCTCAAAGCGGCCTGAATCGGCCTGCTGCTGCCAGCAGGGGCCAGCAGCAGGGAGCAACCGACGCACTCCTTCACAGTTGAGGTGATAGGTTTAAGTCTCACGCCTTTTTCAAGGGCAAGGCAGTTCAAGTGGCAGAGCCTGCGGCACCGTCCGCAGAGATTTGACCACCATCCGTTGGGTTGCTGCCGGCCTGCGTCGAAGGATTCATCCAGGCCCGAGCCTCACAACCATTCCGTGACCCAGTCTTCCGTGGGCGGCAGCTTCGGCTGCTCCGTCGATCTCAACGCGCTTGAAATCAGCGCCATCGATATCAATACCACCGATATCAACACCAGCGAGCTCAACTCCAGCGAGCTCAACTCCAGCGAGCACGCCGCTATTGACCTCAACAGCCAGGAGCTCAGCGCTCTCGAGCAGAGCCCCACTCCAGCCGCCACTCCAGCCGCCACAGCCGCCACCACCGCAAGCGCCACGCAAAGCGCTCCACCAAACTCCGATGAATCCGAGAACCAAGCCCCGGCGGCAACCTCGGCCAACCCAGACAACCTGGCCAACCCCGCCAGCTCTGGCAGCTCCAACGAAGCCGTAAGCGGCGATGCCCCTGCGGCAGCCGTGACCAGTGGCTTTGCCGCCTTTGGCTTCGCCCCCGAGTTGCTCGAAACCCTCGCCGCGATCGGCTACAGCGAACCCTCACCGATTCAGAAGGCCGCCATCCCCGAGCTGCTGCTCGGCCGCGACCTGGTGGGCCAGGCCCAAACCGGCACCGGCAAGACTGCCGCCTTCGCCCTGCCGCTGCTGACGGCCCTCGATCCCGAAGAACGCCGCCCCCAGGTGCTGGTGCTCACCCCCACCCGTGAACTGGCGCTGCAGGTGGCCGAAGCGTTCAACACCTATGCGGCACGCCTGAGCCGCGTCAGGGTGCTGGCCATCTACGGCGGCGCCGACTTCCGCGACCAGATTCAGCAGCTGCGCCGCGGCGTTCAGATCGTGGTGGGAACCCCGGGCCGGGTCATGGACCACATGCGCCAGGGCCACCTCGATCTATCGGGCCTGCGCAGCCTGGTGCTCGATGAGGCCGATGAAATGCTGCGCATGGGCTTCATCGACGATGTGGAGTGGGTGCTGCAGCAACTGCCCGAGAAGCGTCAGGTGGTGCTGTTCTCGGCCACCATGCCCAACGAGATCCGCCGCATTGCCCAGTCCCATCTCAGCGAACCGGCCGAGATCACGATCCGCACCAAGGGCGCTGATGCCAGCCGCATCCGCCAGCGCCATCTGGTTACGCCTGCCCCCCAGAAACTGGCCGTGCTGCAGCGGGTGCTGGAGGCCGAAAGCCACGATGGTGTGATTATCTTCGCCCGCACCAAGGCGATCACCCTCACCGTTTCCGAAGCGCTCGAGCAGGCCGGCTACGACGTGGCCGTGCTCAACGGTGATGTGCCCCAGGCCCAGAGGGAGCGCACGATCGAACGACTGCGGGATGGTCGGGTGAACATCCTGGGGGCCACCGATGGGGCGGCCCGCGGCCTCGACGTGGAGCGGATCGGTCTGATCATCAACTACGACATTCCCTTCGACAGCGAGGCCTACGTGCACCGCATCGGCCGCACCGGCCGGGCCGGCCGCAACGGCGACGCGATCCTCTTCCTCACGCCGCGAGAGCGCCGTTTCCTGAGCGGCCTGGAACGGACCGTGGGTCGGCCGATCGAAGCGATGGAGGTGCCCAACAACGCCACGATCAACCAGAACCGTCTCGATCGCCTGCGTCAGCAGCTGAGCACTGCCGTTGCCGAGCCGCGCCTCAGTGGGGAGGAACAGGCCCTGCTCAGCGAGATGCTGCAACGGATCGCCCAGGAGCTGAACACCAGCCCCGAGCGCCTGGCCCTGGCCGCCCTCGAGCTGGCGCGGGCCGGCAAAGGCCCGCTGCTGCTGCACGGCGAAGACGCCTGCCAGACCCCGGTCGGCCTTCAGCAGGAACGGGGGGGTGAGCGCGGCGGAGATCGCAACGGTGATCGCAGGCGGCCCGGTGGTCGGGAAGAACGCGCCTCCAGCCCTCCTGAGAGCGATATGGAGCGGTTCCGCATCGAGGTGGGCTGGCGTGATCGGGTCAAGCCCGGGAACATCGTGGGCGCCATCGCCAATGAGGCCGGCATCGCCGGACGCCGCATCGGCCGCATCCAGATCTTCGACACCCACAGCACCGTTGATCTACCCAGTGGCATGCCCGCCGACGTTTTCCAGAGCCTGCAACGCCTGCGGGTGATGAACAAGGAGCTGCGTCTCTCCCGCCTGGGCGGCTGAGTGCAGCGGCACGGCCGAATTCAGCTGTGACTGCGTGGTCAGCAAGATGGAAGCCGGAGTCGACCCCGAAGACGCCAAGAACAACTGCCGCAAACAAACAGCCGGCCGCTTCTGCCTCTGAGCTCAGCTGCAGAGGCCGGTGACATCCCTGCTGGACAGAAACGAAATCTGCTCCAGGGGCAACCGCTCGATGGCGGCAATCAGGCCGGGCTGCACCTCGCAGCTCTCGCTGACCACCATGGTCTGCAGCAGGTCGAAGCGATCCTGGGGGGCCAATTCGCCATCCTCACTCCAGGCGAGGCTCCAGACAACGGGGGCTGACATCGGCGGGATCGTCGGCATCAGGATTTCCTGACAATCGGCCCTGAATCGCTCGCTCGCTCGAAAAATTTATCTTTGCTTCGGCATCGCTTCACGATTCTCCACCAAGTACTGACGAGTCCCACCGAATCAGCCCGAATCAGCAGCCATGCTCTTGGGCCCAGAGTTGGCTGCAAGCTCAACCTGTATGGTGGAAATGGTTCAAAGACGTCCAGACTTCCTGCGGATCACCCAGCGCGGCCCGAGGTCTTCAGTGAGACCCCACGATCATGCTGGCAACGACCCTCCGGCCCGTTCAACGTCGCTTGCCCGGCATTCCTCAAGGATCCGCAGCAGCCATCGAATCAGCACCCAGCCCAGTTCGCTTCAGCACAAGGAATGACCATTTACGTCGGCAACCTCTCGTTTCAGGCCGAGCAGGAGGACTTGCTTGATCTCTTCGGCCAGTACGGCGAAGTGCGCCAGTGCAGCCTGCCCCTCGATCGGGAAACGGGCCGCAAGCGTGGCTTCGCCTTCGTGGAAATGGCCAACGACGCCGAGGAACAGAAAGCCATCGACGACCTTCAGGACGTTGAATGGATGGGCCGCATGATCCGGGTCAACAAGGCAACACCTCGCGAACGCAGCGGCGGCGGCGGTGCTGGTGGCGGCGGCGGTAATCGTGGCGGCGGCGGAGGCTACGGCGGTGGTGGTGGCGGCTACGGCGGTGGCGGTGGCGGCCGAGGTGGCGGCGGCGGATATGGCGGTGGCGGCGGCGGCGGCGACCGCTGGTGATCCCAGGCCACAGGTGGATTAAGGGCATGGGGCCAATCCCAACG
>JAWOHV010000078.1:0-3912 GCA_046484965.1 Prochlorococcaceae cyanobacterium | reverse complement strand
TGAGTGACGACGAAGGCGGCGATCGTTTCACCGAGCGCCACATGGACCTGTTCGCCAACCACAAGCAGTTCGGCAGGAGCGGGGAACACCAGCCGGAGAGGCCCAGAGCCCGGCCGACGTGCTGACCTCGGCCACCGAGATCGGCACCGGCGAGCGGGAGGCCATGCGACGGGCCTGCTGCACGAGCGAGGCGATCGAGACCGGGGAGGTGTGGGCCACGGCCCGGGCAATGGCCTGCTCGAGCCGCTCCCGATTACGGATCGGCCCGGCGGCCCGGCCGTGGAGCTGCCACTGGGCCGGCATCACCACGGAGGACCAGCCCAGCGGGTGGGCAGCGCGGCCAATGGCGGCATCGGCGCCACGGGCGCCGCCATGGAGAACCAGATGCACCAGCCGGCCGCCACTGCGGGCCAGCAGCTCAGCGGCGACCCGCTGATGGGGCCAGGCCAGATCACGGTCGCCCCCGGCGGCGATCACCAGAGAGCGGGCCGGAACGATCTCCGGCCGCGATTGAATACATAAAGCCATGGATTCAGTTGCCAGAAGGACAACTGATCGGGGCATCAAAGCCGCTTAGGCATACGCGGCGGTGATGGCGAGACCAGGGGATGAGGTTGCCGCCGGCGATGGGCTCTTGGCCTTTGGCGCAGCCCTTATTTTACCAGTACAAACGTACTCTACGGCGGGCAGAGTGGCTGCAGGGCAATGGATCTACGCAAAACAAGGCCATGCAGAGGTGGACTTGAAAGCTGATAAGCAAGACCGCCAGATTCAGCACTGAACGACCAGCTGGCCGCGCAGCCGCGCGAGAAGGCCTCGGGCCCACCTCTGCCCCCATTGATGCGGGCGAATGCCCAGCCACCGCAGCTGCGGGAGAGCAGCCCTGCCCGCCACCCCCACACCGGCCCCGGAGCGGAGGGCGGCGGCGGCTGGCCGATGCAGTGGAACAGAACGATCAGAGCGGATCGCTGCCCCGGAGCCACAAATAGATTGTGGGCACCTCTGCGCGAACCTTGATTCAGCCGTCGCCTTGTTCAAGGGAATCGCCTTTCCCCTGAATCAAGGGGGCATGAACGCATGCGGCGCTCCTCTCTCGCTCCGCCGCAGTCTCGGGTTTGCTCGCGCGCAGCCATTCAAACCCCCTTCTATCGAGCAGCTGCCTTGCAAGCAGCTGCTCGAAGCCCAGGGCCTCTCCGCGCGGGCCTTGAACGGCGCGAAACCCCCAAACCTTCTCACAAACCTTCTCACACCAAAAGCACTAGAGCTACAGCCACCAGATACCGCAGGGTTTCTCAGGGATTACACGCTGAGCCTTCTAAGCAGCCGGTCGCTGGTTCGAATCCAGCAGGGGGCGTTTCAATCAGGACGATGCCCGACGCGACCGCCAGTCTCCAGACTGGCCAGGAGATTGGGCTCTACGCCTCGACCAACTGCTGTTTCTTTTTGCCAGTGCGCGCCTTGCGGGGCTTGCCGGCCAGAGACGAAAAGGTACTGATCTCAACGGCGCGATCGGGGAAAACAGCCCGCACCTCCAGGTCACCACCCATGGCCTGGACGAAGTTGCGCAGGGTGCTCATCAGCATGTCGGCCCGGTTCTCGATCTTGGAAATTTCGGCCTGCTTGACGTTGAGTGTCCTGGCCAGCGTGTCCTGCGTGAGGGAAAACGCCCGGCGCAGTTCGGCCAGCGTCATCTCCTGACGCAGCTGCTCCTTGCGCTGCTCAATGCGCTCACGCCGCTCTGGGCTGAGGTCCTTGGTGAGTTCAGAGAAGGAGCGCGTCATGGCTTGGGATGGGATTGCAGGGTCTTGATGTGTTCGTCGTAGAGCGCGGCTGCCTTGGGGATCATCGTGTTGTAGAACCGCTTGTCCTTGCCTGTCTTGTTGCCGCCGATCAGCAGGATGGCGCTGCGGTTTGGGTCAAAGGCATAGAACACGCGCAAGGGGTCACCGTGGGACTGGATGCGTAACTCGCGCATGTGGCTGTGCCTGGAGCGCTCCACACCTGAGGAATAGGGGAAGGGCAGCTGGGGCCCCATCTCCTGGAGCAGCTCCACGATGGCCGTCACGTCGTCCTGCTCCTGCTCACTGAGCTCGTCCCACCAGCTCTCGAAGACAGCGGTCTGGCAGACACCCCACATCCAGCATTCCTTTCATGGAATACCTTAGGGCCCAGGTCCCCGCTGTCAAGCCGAGCTGCCCAAGGCCGTCGCGGCTCCAGGGCGTAGGGGTCTGACTGCCAGGCGAACTGCTCACACCTCGCGGATTTTGAGCCCAAGAACCCTGTTGTGGCTTGGATTCTCTGGCCAACGATCGCAAGTCTTCCAAGCAGCCGGTCGCTGGTTCGAATCCAGCAGGGGGCGTTTTAAAAACCTAGCTACAGCAAGCGGTCTGGAGCCCGCCAGCGGGCAGCGCTCCCACAAGCGTGACGGAACGAAAGGCGATCCCGTCCAGCACCCGCCAGGGCTGCTCCTGGCGATCGGCGTAGTGAACATGCTCGAATCCGAGTGAACGGAAGGCCTCCAGGACATCCTGTCCCTCCCAGGCGCCGCTGATGCAACCGCTCCACAGCTCTGGGTCCTGCTGCATGTCGAGGGGTACGGGCCGGTCCGCCACGATGTCGCTGATCGCCACCCGCCCTGCGGGCTTGAACACGCGCCTGATCTCCTGCAGCAGGGGACCGCGGGCCTGGGGGTTCACCAGGTTGAGCACGCAGTTGCTGAGCACCACATCCACGCTGGCATCGGCGAGCAGGAGGGCTCCGCCGAGATCCCGATCCAGTTGCTCGATGGCGGCACGGCGGAACTCCACATTGGCGTAGCCGATCTTGTCGGCCACCAGCGGCGCCGCCCGGCGAGCCAGCTCCAGCATCGTGTCGTTGCGATCCAGGCCGATCACGCGCCCCCCGGGCCCCACGAGCTGGGCACAGATCAAGGCGTTCTTGCCACTGCCACTGCCCAGATCCAGCACCACATCGCCGCGGCACAGCAGAGGCAGGGCTCCTGCTCGCTTGCGGCGGCGCCGTAGCGCTCCTGCACCGCCTGGGTGTGATCGATGGGATTGGCTGTCATCAGCAGCAGTGGCGCGAAGCGCCCCCATCCTCTCCGGCTAAGGCCGCAAGCCCACAAAAAACCCCGCCGCAGGGCGGGGCAGGAGGGCTTCAGAACCGAAAGTAGACGCGCTGAACCACAAAAACAGGCGCTTCAGCAACAGCTCAGCGAACACACTGAGACCCCAATGAGAATGCAAACAGAATTCCGGGTGCGCAGGCCCCTGGCGGCTCAGGCAGCCATTGCTGGCCAGGCCGATGTCACGCACAATGGCTCGTTCGCGGCCTGCGCTTGTCCAAAGTCACCGCCCTGGCCGCCCTGTTTCTCACGGCCTGCACCGCGCACGGGCTGTGGCATTACCTGGGGTATCGCAGTTATGAAGCCGCCGTGGAACGCTGCCAAAAGGCCTATGCCACCTACCCCGCCGCCTTTCAGAACCTGTGTCGCGTTGCGCCCAGCCCCTGAACAAGAACAGGCGATGCACAAAAAAGCCTTGCCGCTTCCCCTGCCACTAGCAGCAGTATTCATGCGAGAATTAATTGAGATAACAAATGATCTCCTCGGTACTGCCGATGAATGTTCTCCGCTGAGTGTGCGGCCATGATCCCCGCGGCCCCCATCCTGGAACCTTCAGCTCAGAGCACGGTGGGCGTGATCGCCACGGCAAACGGCAGCGAGTGGGATGGCAGCCCGCTGATCTTCAGCTTCAGCCGCACGGATTCCAGCGCAACTCCCCTCAGCGAACCCCTCACCATCGCTTACCAGCTGCTGGGCAATGCCAGCGCCGGCGAGGACTACAGCGGCGCCAGCGAGGGCACGATCACCTTTGCCGCCGGTGCCACAACGGCCAGCCTCAGCCTGCCAGT
>JAWOHV010000071.1:0-4902 GCA_046484965.1 Prochlorococcaceae cyanobacterium | reverse complement strand
CCACCACCTTGATCGTGCCGGCTTTGGGACGGGTGTTCCTGCCGGAATTTCGCGAACAATCCCTGGTGAATTCGATGGTGCTCTACCCCGGGGTATCGCTGGAGATGACCAACCGGGCTGGCCTGGCCCTCACCCGTTCTCTGCAGAACAATCCCCTCTTTGAGTGGGTGCAGGTGCGCACGGGCCGGGCTCCCGGGGATGCCGATGGCGCCGGCGTGAACCTGGCCCACGTGGATGTGGAGCTGAGTGAGCAGGCCATGGCCAATCGGCCTGCCGCGATCGCCGAACTGCGTCAGGCCTTTCTGCGGCTGCCCGGCGTGGCCCCCAACATCGGCGGCTTCATCTCCCACCGCATGGATGAGGTGCTCTCCGGGGTGCGCAGTGCCATCGCCATCAAGATTTACGGCACCGATTTGGGCGAGCTGCGCCGCATCGGAGAAGCCGTGGAGAAGGCGATCGAGCCAATCGACGGAGTGGTGGATCTGCAGCTCGAGCCCCAGCTGCCCATCCCCCAGGTGCAGATCCACGTCGACCGTCCGCTGGCTGCGGCCCTGGGCCTCACGGTGGAGGAGCTCTCCAAGGCGGTGGAGATCGCCCTCAACGGCAAGGTGGCCGGCCACGTGGTGGAAGCCGGGGTGCGCAGCGACGTGCTGGTGCAACTCAGGGCCGACGCCCGCCAGAACCTCGATGCCGTTCGCTCCCTGCCGGTGGCCTTCGTCAACGGCATGACGGTGCCGCTCGGCAGCGTCGCCTGGATTGAGGAAGGGCTGGGCGCCAATGTCGTCAACCGCGAGGACGTGTCCCGCCTGATCGTGGTGTCGGCCAATGTGAGTGGCAGGCCCCTGGGCACCGTGGTGCAGGACATCCAGCGCACCATCGCCCGCGCGGTGCGCCTGCCCCAGGGCTACTCAATTCGCTACGGCGGCCAGTTCGAATCCGAGGAGCGGGCCACCGCCAGCCTGGCTTTCTACAGCCTGGTGGCCGCCGTTGTGATCAGTGGGCTGATGGTGGCCTCCGTCAAGTCCCTGCCGGCCACCGTGGCGATCATGCTCAACCTGCCCCTGGCCCTGATCGGTGGGGTGGCGGCGGTGTTGCTCACCGGTGGGGTGCTCTCGATCGCCTCGCTGATCGGCTTCATCACCCTGTTTGGCATTGCCGTGCGCAACGGCCTGCTGCTGGTCGACAACTACAACCGTCGCCACGCCGCAGGCCAGCCCCTGGAGCAGGTGATCCGTGAGGGAAGCCTGGAGCGCCTCAACGCGATCTTGATGACCGCCCTCTCCTCGGCACTTGGAGCCCTGCCGCTGGCCCTCGCCTTTGGGGCCGGCAACGAAATCCTCCAGCCCCTGGCGATCGTGGTGCTGGGCGGCCTGATCACCTCCACGGCGCTGACCCTGCTGGTGATTCCAGCCCTGTATGCCCGCTTTGGCCGTTGGCTGCTGCCCCCTGTTGCGTCCCAGCCATGAAGCCGAGCCTGCATCGCATCACCGATCGTCTGCGTCAGCCCCATGTGCTGCTGCCCATGGCGATCGGGGCATCACTGCTGCTGGGCATTGCGCTGGGGCGCAGCCAAGGCAGCTCTCCAGCACCACCCTCAGCTGAAGCAACAGCAAGCAGCTATCGCAGCGGTTCTATCCCCTTCAGTGAAGAGCAACTGCAGCGCTCAGGCCTGAGCACGATCCGACCTGAGCTGAGCACAGGCACGGAACGCCCGATCTCCGGCTTCGTGGAAGCAGCTGTGGGAGCGCGCTCCAGCGTGGGGATGCCCGTGGCGGGCCGCATTGTGCGCCTTCTGGTGGCCCCAGGCGTTTCTGTGCGGGCCGGCGAGCCGATCGCCGACGTGCAGAGCCCCGATGCCGCGGTGGTGCGCGCCGATGCGGAGGCAGCCCAGGCCACGGCGCAATCACTGGCTTACCAATACCGGCTGGCCCTGCCGATGGGCCGGCAAGGGGCACTTTCCGCTCAGGAACTGGAAAGCAAGCGCATCGCCAGCGTGACGGCAGCCGCCGCCGCCCGTGCTGCCACAGCCAAGGCCGCGGCGATGGGACGCCCCGACGGCATGGGACGTCTGCTGATCCGGAGCCCCATCAGCGGCCAGGTTGCCGCGGTGAAGACATCCCCTGGAGCGGTGCTCCAAGCCGGAGACGAGGTGGCACAGATCAGTGATGCGCGGGGCAGCGAACTGCGCTTCCTGGTGTCGCCGGTGCTGGCTGTCAACCTGGCGCGTGGCCAGCTGTTGCGGGTGAAAGCGGGAGCGCGGGATCTGCGGGCGCGCGTGGTAGCCGTGGCTCCCGACAGCGGCAGCGGCAACCGCGTCACGGTGGTGCGGGCCGAGACGGTTGATGCGCCGATGCCCCCAGCCGGCACGGCGGTGACGGCCTTCATTCAGGTGCCGTCCTCTGAGCAGCGCTACACCGTCCCGGCCGATGCGGTTCAGTTGCTCAATGGGTCGGCGGTGGTGTTCCGTTACCAACGGGGCGTGGTGGAGCCGGTGCTGGTGGTGGTGGGCCAGCAGTCAGCCAACCGCGCCGAGATCCTGCAAGGCGTGCGCAGCGGCGATCTTCTGCTGAGCGGCAACACGGCAAAGCTGCGAGACGCCCTGGCCGGGGAACGGCGATTGAGCGAGAACTGATCGAGCGGCCGAGAGCAGTCGATGTCCTGGTCTTCCCTCCGAAGCGGACAGCTCGCCGGACTCGCCTCAGCGGTGCTGTTCGGCTGCAGCGCCCCCCTCTCGCTGTGCAGCCAAGACGGAAGCCTGGAAGTAGGTCGCTGCAGTTGGCACTTAACCTCAGGTGAGAGCTCCACGATTGAGATCACCTGTGCAGAACTGGCAGCTGTGGGCCGCAGCTGCGGCGGTTTTCGCGGCCTTTACTGCCCTGCTGATCAAGCTGGGCGTGCAGGGGGTGGATGCGGGGCTTGCCACCCTGTTCCGTGCCCTGGCCGTGGCGATCGTGCTGGCTCTGCTGCTGCTGGCCAGCGGCCGTCTCGACTGGCAAGAGCTGCTTCATTTGCCCGCTCCCAGCCTGGGAGCACTGGCCCTCTCTGGCCTCGCCACTGGGCTGTCGTGGTTCTGCTACAACCGCGCCCTGCAGCTCGGCCCCGTGGCTGGGGTGGCGGCGCTCGACAAGCTCAGCGTGGTGCTGATCGCCATGCTGGCGCTGGTGTTCCTGGGCGAGCAGCTGGACATCAAGGCCTGGCTCGGGGTTCTGCTGATGGCCGTTGGTGCTGCCCTGGTGGCCTGGGTGTAAGTCACCAGGGCCTGCCACCCTTGCACGGCAAACCTATGGTGCTGCATGAACAGACGCAGCTGGCCCATGGTCTGGATTGCCAGGCAAGCCATCAGGGCGCGGCCCTGGATGAATTCACTACGGTTTCGCCAGCGACTGTCTTCTGTATAGGCCATGGCAACGGCCTGAGGATCAGCGCCATTCCAGGCATTCTCAGCCATCCGAGTTTTCAGGATGGCGGTTTCAAGGGTGAAGCGGAGGTTTGCTAGTCAAGGCTCGATTTTGAAGAGTTTGTTTAGCCGCAATCAGTTGTTGGGTGCGCTGACGTGAACTTGCTCGCCGGCGCCGTACTTGGCAATCTTTAGCTTCAGCTTCAGCGCCTCCTCATCGGTGCGGCTGCAGGCAAATCCATAGCGCGCTCGCACACGCTCAGAGGCCTCTTCCAAGGCGGCAAGACCCTTCTGCTCCAGCTCGGCGATGCTCAGGGTGTCGCCGGGCTTGAAAAAGTCATAAATCACCGTGGATGGGGAATAGAAACTGCTGGCTTCGCCATCAGGCCAGCACAGCTGCAGTACAACTTCGGGCATGAGAGTGGTTTGCTTTTGTTGGATTTGTGGCAGTGAAGACTGCGTTCTGCAGTGCGGGCACCGGCGGCTACGTGCCCATGGCCGCACTGAAGCCTGTGAGGGGATTTGCTGCATCCCACACCTGTTCCTTTAGTCCGTCACTGATCAGCCATACGCCGGTGATCTCTTGGCTGAATTGGCCGATCTGGCAGTTGATCAGATTGGTGTAGGGCTGCATCATCCTCTGGAGATCCGAGATCCTCTCTGATGGAACCGCCAACAGGAAGCCAAAGCTCGGAAAGCAGCTGAGCCACGCCAGCTCATCCACTCCCGTGGGACGCTCCACGGCATCCCACGCGATCTCGATGCCAAGCCCGCAGGCCTCGCAGAACATGGCCGCGGTGCCCACAAGGCCGCCCATGCTGATGTCCTTGGCGGCTCGCGCGATCCCGGCCTGGCTGAGCTGGGGGAGCAGGCTCAGTTGTGCCTGCAGGCGCTTGGGATCAGCGCTGGTGGCCGCATCCCAGAAAGGGTAGTGGCGATAGAAGCTGCCGTCGCCATCGATCAACAGCATCAGGGCATCACCCGCCTGGGCAGAGCGTGCGGAGAGAACCGGTCCCTCGGCAACTCCGAGCACGGCAACGGATAGCGCCGTGTAGGGGCTGTGGCTGTTGGTATGGCCACCCACCATCGGAATCGAAAACTTGTCACAGGCGAAACGCATCCCTTTGAGAAGAGGCGCTGCCGCCTGTTCCCCCACGCTCCAGACGCTGTTGACCAGCGCCAGTGGTCGGCCACCCATGGCGGCGATGTCGCTGAGGTTCACCAGCACAGCGCTCCAGCCGGCGAACCAGGGATCGTCGTCCACCAGGTCCGGGTGCATTCCTTCACAAGCGAACAGCAGTCCGCCGCTCTGGGCTGGTAGCAGGGCTGCGTCATCGCCGAGCAGGGCAGCGACACCAAGCTCGGGGAAGGGTTGGTGGGCAAAGACAGCCGCCGCTGCCTGGATGTCGCGTTTTGCCTGCAGACCGCTGAGTGCTCTGAGCTGGCCTGCCAGGACCGGGTGCTCGACAGTGCTCATACAACCTGCAGGCTGTAGGGACGGCGCT
>JAWOHV010000023.1:0-3110 GCA_046484965.1 Prochlorococcaceae cyanobacterium | reverse complement strand
CACCACGGCAAGCCACTGCCCCGGGGCGAGGGTGAGGTCGATACCGGTGACCACCGGGTGCCGGTCATATCCCACGGCAGCGCCGCGGCACTCGACTACCGCGCTCATGCGTGTTCCGGATGCGGGCGGCGCGACGGGACCGCGCCCTGGACGATGAGCACGGCGGGCACGGCCCTGCACACCCGCTCCGGCGAGCGGGCCGGCCGGATCACATCCATGCTGCGGCTTGCCGAAGGTCCGGCCGCCGGCGCCGTGATCGGCCTGGCGCTGGTGCGGCGCGGCTCCCTCGCGCAGGACACACTGCTGGCTGGCGAAGCGGGCGAGGCGATCGCGCTATCAGTGCCCGCCGGCTTCGTGCCGCCGCCCGTCGGCCCCGGCGGTTAGCAGCCAGTGGGCCACCGCCCAGGTGGCAAGGCTGTCGTCGCGGTTGTAGCGGAAGATCCGCTCGAGGGTGCGGCGGGCGCGGCGGTCACCGGGCCGGCGGGCGCGGCGCCACTGGCGCCACCAGAGCAGGCAGCGGGCGCCATCCACCCCGCTCTGGCTCCAGCTGAAGCCAAGCCAGCCCGCCACCCCCTTGAGGCCGTAGCTGCTCACCGGCAGCAACCAATGGCGGCGCAGCCGCTGGTGCACATCGAGGCAACGGCGCCGCAGGGCCTCCAGCTCGGCGTCCGTGGCGCCCTGGCGCTGGGCCAGCCGCACCAGGGCCAGCACTTCCGTTTCGCCGTAATGAAGCAGCGGCCAGTGGGGGTAGCGGGCCAGCAGCCGCTGCAGCCGCCGCCAGAGCCGCTCCTCGCCGTGCTCGTAGAGGGCCAGCAACGGCAGGTAACGGCTCGGCTCGCCGGGGTCGGGCCAGCTGCCGTCTGCGCGGCGCTGAACGAGCACGAAACCGTGCAGGAAGTCGTCGCGGGCGTCGGGATCCGATTCGATGTCGTAGAGGAGCACCCCAGGCGCCGCCGCCAGCTCCGGCAGCGCCGCAGCGGCATTGAGCTGCAGGGGCTCACCACAGGCCTGGACGCGGGCCTGGGCAACCAGCTGGGCCGCCAGCTCGCGGTGCTGCTCGCCATGCACCTCCAGCTGGTCGGCCAGCCGCTCCGGATCGCTGGCGGCCAGAGCCGCCAGGCGCTCGATGCCGAGGCCCAGCAGCAGCTCGCGGCGTTTGCCGCCGATGCCGCTCACCTCACTGAGGTGGCCCTCGGCTGCCGCCTCGCCATCGCAGAGCCGGCGCCAGCTGCAGAGGGTGCACTTCTTGCGATCGCTCACCAGCGGCGGCATCGAGGGCCGCTCCAGATCAAGGGCCAGCTTGCGCAGGCTGTCGTCGAGCTGGCGCTGCAGAGACTCGCCCAGGCTGAGCCGCTCCTGCTGCAGCCCGGTGCCGCGTCCGGCCACCACCAGCCCATGGGGCACCGGCGCCTGCTGGTGCTCCGCCAGCAGCCCCCCCCAGAGGGCGAGCTGGAGCCGGTGCTCGCGGGTGAGGCGATAGCCCTGGCGGCCGAGCACCGGCCTGTAGCAGTGGGCGCCCCAGCGGCTGGAGCCGCTGATCCGCTGCAGCAGCACCGGATGGGCTTCCACGGCCAGGCCATCGGAGCGGCGGGCGCACAGCCGCAGTCCCACCACGCCGGCGGACCCGCTGCAGCAGGCCGCCTCGCCATGGCTGGGGCGCTCAGGCAACAGGCTCTGGAAGCTGGCCAGCTGGTCCTCCAGCTGCAGGGCGCGATGGGCGCTCCACTGGCGCTGCGCCTGGGGGCCATGGCGATCGAGCCAGGCCCGCCGCCGACACTTCAGCCAACTCCGCAGCAACCGATCGGTGAGCACCACCATCGGACGACGCTACGGCGGAGGGGCTTCAGCCGGTGGCCTGCCGCCAGGCCGGCACCCGCAGGGCCGCAGGCGGGCTGCTGGGCTGCTACGACCTGCCCATTCGCCCTTGCCCGATGGCGTCCGCGCCCCTGCCCCTGGAATCCAGCCCGATCGCCTTCGGCACCGATGGCTGGCGCGGCATCCTCGGCGTGGACATCACCATGGAGCGGCTGCTGAAGGTGGCTGCCGCCGCCGCCCGTGAACTGGAGGCCTCGGCGCCGCAGGGCCTCAGCAGCCGCGAGGTGGTGATCGGCTACGACCGCCGCTTCCTGGCCCCCGAACTGGCCGAAGCGATCTGCAGTGCGGTGCGCGGCGCCGAGCTGCTGCCAGTGCTGGCCGACGCCCCCATCCCCACGCCGGCCGCCAGCTGGGCGGTGGTGGAGCGCGGCGCCCTCGGGGCCCTTGTGATCACGGCCAGCCACAACCCACCGGAGTGGCTGGGCCTGAAGATCAAGGGGCCCTTCGGCGGCTCCGTGGAGGGCGATTTCACCCAGCGGGTGGAGCGACGCCTCGAGGCCGGCGGCATCACGGTGCCGATCCCCGCAGAGACGCTGCGCTTCGATGCCATGGGCACCTACCTGGCTGGCCTGAAGGCCAAGGTGGACACCGCCGCCCTCAGCGCCGGCCTGGAGCGGCTGGGCTGGCAGGTGATCGTGGACCCGATGCACGGCTCGGCCGCCGGCGGCCTCAGCCGCCTGCTGGAGGGCGCCGGCGCCAGCGACCACCTGCGCGAGATCCGCGCCAACCGCGATCCCCTCTTCGGGGGCAACCCGCCGGAGCCGCTGGCGCCCTATCTGGCTGAGTTGATCGCCGAGGTGCGCGCCTCCACCAGGGCCGGCCGGCCGGCGGTGGGGATCGTGTTCGACGGCGACGGCGACCGCATCGCCGCCATCGATGAGCACGGCCGCTTCTGCAGCACCCAGCTGTTGATGCCCCTGTTCATCGACCACCTGGCCCGCGCCCGCCAGCTTCCCGGCGCCGTGATCAAGACCGTGAGCGGCTCCGACCTGATGCAGCTGGTGGCCGAGGGCCTGGGCCGCACCGTGCTTGAGAAGGCGGTGGGCTTCAAATACATCGCTGCCGAGATGCTGGCCGGCGAGGTGCTGGTGGGCGGCGAGGAGTCGGGCGGGGTGGGCTTCGGCATGCACCTGCCGGAGCGCGATGCCCTGTTCGCCGCGCTGCTGCTGATCGAAGCGCTGGTGGAGGGCGGTGTGCCCCTGGGAGAACGCCTCGATGCCCTGCAGCAGGCCCAT
>JAWOHV010000015.1:0-12344 GCA_046484965.1 Prochlorococcaceae cyanobacterium | reverse complement strand
CCGGAAGGCACCCCTGGTGAACATTTCGGCAGACTCCAGAGTGAACAGGCCATCGGCCATGCCCGCACCATCCTCGACTGGGCCAGTGCTGCGCTGGCCGAGCGCTGACGCCGTGCTGCAGAGCGCTGGGAACTGGGCTACGGCCCAGGCCAGATCCCATCCAGACCTGCAGGGCGTGGGCGTGTTCGGCTCCTACGGCCGGGGTGAGGCCGGGGTGGGCAGCGACCTCGATCTGGTGCTGGTGCTCACGCGCTGCGACGAACCGATCTGGGAGCGCCTGCGCCGTTGGGACACGAGCTCCCTGCCCCTCGCCTCTGACCTGCTGATCTACAGCCTGCAGGAATGGCGCAGCCTGCCGGAGTGGAACCCCAGGCTGGCGGCAGCCCTGAGCCACGACACCCGCTGGCTGGTGGGCCCACCGCCAGCGCCCGAGGCCCGATGACCACAGCCTCTTCGACCCCAACGGCTCCACCCCCCACCGGCCTACGCCATCGCCCTGGTGGCGATCGTGCTGGTGGCCGAAACGCTGGTGCTCTTCCGCCATGAACCTGGCCTGCCTGGCCTTCTTCGGTTTCTACCTCGACCAGCTGCTGGCGGTGCTGGGGATGGCGATCGGCGCCATCCTGGTGGGGCGGCGACGGCCGCGCTGAACCAGCCAGGCGCACGAACCACGCATGGACGACATCCGCTGGATCCAGCGCTTCGAGAATTTCCAGCGCGCTCTGCAGGTCCTTGAGCGCGGGGTGAAACTAAGCAAGAGCCGAGAGCTGAGCGAACTGGAGCAGCAGGGCCTGATCCAGGGGTTTGAATTCACCCATGAACTGGCCTGGCATGTGCTTAAGGATTACCTGAAACAACAGGGCATCCAGGACGTGGTGGGCTCAAGGGATGCCACCCGCCAGGCCTTTCGCAATGGCCTGATCGACGACGGTGAAACCTGGATGGAGATGATCCGTGCTCGCAATCAGACATCCCACACCTACAACCTCGATGTAGCGCAAGCGATCGCCGCAGACGTGACGCAGCGCTTCTTCCAAGCATTTTCGGCCATGCAGCAGCGCTTCCAGCGCCTGCGCAAGCAACCGGCGCCATGAACCACTCACACCGCCATGGCTTGCCGCCGAAGGCCCTGGAGGGCATCCGCCAGGTCCTGGCGGCCCACCCGCAAGTGGAGCAGGCCATCCTCTATGGCTCCCGCGCCATGGGGAACTTTGAGGCGGCTTCCGACATCGATCTCACCCTGACCGGGGCAGGTCTGACTCCTGCATGCCTGGCCCAGATCGACGCAGACCTGGATGATCTGCTGCTGCCCTGGATGATTGATCTCTCCGCATGGGCCAGCATCAACCATCCTCCGCTGCTCGATCACATCCAGCGGCTGGGAGTTGTGCTGTTTGAGAGGAATCCGCAGCGAGGGCACCCGTCCCAGGAAGCGCAGGTGGATGCAGGCTCCCATCACTCCTAACCTGGGCAGCCCGAGCCTGGGAGCAGAGTGTGATCGCCCGCCGCCCGCGACCCAGCTCCGCAGGCTTCGGCCGGGGCGCCGCTGGTGGCCCCGGGCCAACCCCCCGCACGGTGGACGCCCCGCCGCCGGGCCCTGAAGAGCAGCTGGTGGCCAAGCTGCGCCGCATCGAGGCGCTGTTCGCCCGGCCGGGCAGCGAGGGCGAGCGGGTGGCGGCCGAGCGGGCCCGGGAACGCATCCAGGCCCGCCTGGCCGAGCTGGCCTCCGAGGAGCCGCCGGTGGAGTTTCGATTCAGCCTTGCCGACCAGTGGTCGCGGCACCTGTTCGTTGCCCTGATGCGGCGCTACGGCATCCAGCCCTACCGCTACAGCCGCCAGCGGCGCACCACGGTGATGGCGCGGCTCAGCCGCAGCTTCGTGAACGACACCCTCTGGCCGGAATTCCTCGAGCTGCAGGCCACCCTGGCGGCCTACTTCGATGCCCTCACCGACCGGGTGATCGAGCAGGCCCTCGAGGTGAAGGCTGGCGAAGCCGAGGAGCGGGGCGAGGAGCGAGGCGAGGAGGGCACGCCATCACCGGCCCAGGTGCCCCAGTTGGAGCCGGTGGAGCACCAGCCCTCGCTGCTGTGAGGGCGCTGCTCGATACGCACGTGTGGCTGTGGTGGCTGCTGGCGGCCTCCGCCAACGCCTCCCGGTTGCGCTCAGCTTCGGGACCTGAGGCCTGCACCCCGTACTCCAGCTCGGCAGCGGGCAAAACGCTCGGCCACCTGGGGCGGCTAGAGCTTCATCAGATCAATACAGATGTTGGGGTCGAGCAGATAGAGCGGCCGCAGGCTCACAGCCCCTCGCGCTCGGCCTGATCCTGATCGCCACGGCCGGCGGCCATGAAATCCGGTGAGAAGTGGGGCTGCGGCTGATCAACTGGGGTGAAACTCGATCGCCAGCCAGAGGCAATCGCTGACGGCGAGGTACTGGTGCCAGGGGTAGATGAGCGACTGGTCGGCGAAGGGTTCGTGCGTGTATCCCGGCGCCATGTAAATCTCTCCAGTCAGCGAAGCGCGCGAGGCATGCGCGAATTGCTGCATGATCCCGAGCCCGTTGACCTGGGTATGCACTTCCAGGAAGGGGTGTTCGTTGTGGATGCCGCAGGCGGTGCCGGCAGGCGCAAACCAGAGATTGAGCTCCACCTCGCGGATGCTCCTGTCCTTGGGGGAGCGCCAGAGACAGATGTGCTTGAGGGAGGCGATCCCGAACAGCTGGTAGGCATGCTCCCAGCTGGCCTCAATCCACTGCCGCCGCGAATGGGGCGCCAGGGAGTGGAAGCGCTCACAGCTGCTCAGCACGATAAACCGCCCCTCGCCCAGGGAACAATTGGAGAGCACGGCCGATCGCCAGGGAGGCAGAGCCATCGCTCCGATGCAGGCCTCCTGGCTGGAGGCGTTGACCACAACAGCTTCCCCCGCAACCGTGTAGCCCACCTCCTGGTCCACCAGGATGGCGGATCAGACTGGACTGGAAAAGGCGAGGCTGCGAATGCTCATGCTGGATCGCGAACGGCGGCGCCCCCATCCACCTGCTGCAGAAACTCAATCAGGCCCCGCATGTACACCGCCTGATCGTCGACCATCGCCATGTGACTGCCCGCAGGGCAGTGGAGATGGCGGCCGCGGGGAAGGGCCCGGGCCATGGCTTCCATCTGGCGGGGATCCATGGTGTCGTGGGCGGCGCCGATGGTGAGGGTGGGCACCTGGATCTGGGGCAACTCGGCCCGGCGATCCCAGTGCGCCAGCTTGCCACGGGCGCCCAGTTCACTGGGCCCCTGCATGGGGATATACACCTTTGGATTGAGGTGATCGAACGCCCGCCGCACCGAATCGGGCCACTGCCCGTAGGGCCGCCGCAGCACATGGTGCTCGTAGTGGTACGGAATCAGCAGCTCCATGTAGCGCGGGTTGTCGTAGTCCTCGGCGGCTTCGATGGCCTGGAGCTCGGCCAGCACCTCGGCCGGCAGCGTGCTGAGAAAACGCTCTTGCGCGTAGTGGTTGTACTCGGGCACGCTCCACACCATGTTGGAGATGATCAACCCCTTGAGGTGCTGCTGATGCTGCAGCGCATACTCGATCGCCAGAATGCCTCCCCAGGAGTGGCCGAGCAGATAGAAGTTGCTCGCCTCCAGCTTCAGGGCCTGGCGCACCTGCTCCACCTCATCCACAAACCGGTCGATCTCCCAGAGATCGGGATGATCGGGTTGGCTGCTGTGGTACGAGCCCAGCTGGTCGTAGTAGATGAACTCGATTCCGGCCTGGGGCAGGAATCTGTCGAACACCTCGAAATACTCGTGGGTGCAACCCGGGCCGCCATGGAGCAGCAACAGCTTGATGCGCGGACTGTCGCCGCTGCGCCGCGTCCACACCTCAAACGTGCCGTAGGCGGTACGCACCGGAATCCGGCGAACGTCAGCGCCGCGCTGATCGGAATGGGCCACCATGGGCAACCGGAATCAAGGCTCAACCTAACGTCAGTGCCGAGAGGCGCTGAGGCGCACCCGCGGTTGACGACGAAGCCAAAATGCAAAAGCCCCGGGCCGGCGCCGCACGCCGATCCCGTACGTCTCCCAAGCCCAGCTGAGCTACGGCGCAGGAGTGGATGCCCCACGCGCCATCTCCCGGAAGCCACCATCCCCAGCCACCCCGAAACCACTCGCGAGATCGATCCCAGCCAGATCATCGAGCCGTGCTGACTTCGCTTCAGGCCGCGTGATAGCTCGGCGCCAGGCCATACACCGGCGTGTCGAGGCCGGCCAGGCGCGCCTTGAGCTGCAGGGCCAGGTAGAGGGAGTAGTGGCGGCACTGGTGCAGGTTGCCGCCATGGATCCAGAGGTTCTCCACCTGGGTGGGCTTCCACATGTTGCGCAGCTCCCCCTCCCAGGGGCCCGGGTCCTTGGTTGTTTCGGAGCCCATCCCCCACACCTTGCCCACCTTGTCTGCCACCTCGGGTGAGATCAGCTCCGCCAGGTAGCGGTTCATCGAGCCATAGCCGGTGGCATACACCACCAGATCGGCCTCCAGTTCGCTGCCATCGCTGAGCACCGCCGTGCGGGGCGTGAGCCGTTCGATCTCAACGCCGCTGCGCAGCTGGATGCGGCCATCGGCCACCAGCTCCGAGGCGCCCACATCGAGGTAGTAGCCCGAACCCCGGCGCAGGAATTTCATGAACACGCCAGAGTCGTCGTCGCCGAAATCGAGCAGGAAGCCGGCGCGCTCCAGGCGCCCGTAGAGATCGGCATACTCCACGCGCATCGCGTCGTAGATCGGCTTCTGCCACTGGGGCAGCAGCTTGTAGGGAATCGAGGCGATCGTCATGTCCGACTGCTCGGGCGTGATGCCCCGCTGCAGCGCCTGCTCCGAATAGGAGCCCGCGAAGGCCAGCTTCTCGAGGGCCGGCACCGGCGCGATCAGCGTGGAGCTGCGCTGCAGCATCGTCACCTCGGCGGCCCCCGCTTCCCAGAGACCGGCGGCGATGTCGTGGGCGGAATTGTTGGAGCCCACCACCACGCAGCGCTTGCCGCGGTAGGCATCGGGCCCGGGATGGGCGCTGGAATGGTGCTGATCGCCGGTGAAGCTGTCGGCACCGGGAATCTGGGGCACGCTCGGATAGCCCGACACCCCCAGGGCCATCACCAGGTGGCGTGGCCGCAGCTCCACCGGCCGGCCATCGCGCTCGGTGAACACCTGCCAGCGGCCCTGCTGAGGATCGAAGCGGGCGCTGCGGGCCGGCGAACCACCCCACACGTGAAGCCCCATCACGCTCACGTAGGCCTCCATCCAGTCGGCCAGCTGATCCTTGGGGGTGTAGAGGGGCCAGCCCTCGGGGAAGGGCAGATAGGGGAAATGGCAGTAGTGAACCGGATCGTGCAGGCAGAGGCTCTTGTAGCGGCGGCGCCAGTGATCGCCCGCTCTGGGCAGCTTCTCCAGCACCAGGGCCGACACCTGCAGGTGCTTCAGCCGGGCGGCAAGGCTCAGGCCCGCCTGGGCACCCCCCACGATCAGCACATCCGGTTGCTCAGTGAATCCCAGGGCCTGCCGCTCCGCCTCGCGCCGCTCGGCCCACGACTGCCGCCCCGGATGGACGCCGTGCGCCGCGCCCACGGGTCGCCGCTCGCGCACGCGCTCCTCATGGCCCTTGAGCTCATCGAGGGCTGTGAACAGGGTCCAGGCGCGGCCATCCCGCAGGCGCAGGTGGCCGCTGCAGCGCCCCAGCCGCGTTTCGAAGCCGAACCAGGCCTCCACCAGGCCGCCGCTCTCGCTGGCCTCACCGCGCAGCGCAAAGCCATGGGGCGCCACATCCTCGAGGCGGGCCGCCAGCATCGCCGCAATGGCGCCTTGCCCCTCCTCGGTGCGCAGGTTCCAGGTGAAGGCCACCAGATCGCGCCAGAAGCATTCCTCAGCAAAGAGGGCAAGCACGGCCTCGGGCTGACGCGAATCCAGGGCGGCCGTGAAGGAGGCCAGCCAGGCTTCCGCCATGGCCGTGGGGGAGGACGCCAGTGCCATCGGGAGCGGTGATCAGGTGTCTGCCAAGCCTGAACCGCCGGGCTGGATCACTCCCCAGGTGCAACCGTTCCTCACAGTTCGAGGAGCCTGGAGCGCCTTCCGAGCCAGGTGGCTCCCGGCTCGATCACCAAAATCCGTGTCCACGCAATCATCAGAGAGGGCTGGTGCACCTATGAACGAGGGAATGGGCGCCGCGGATCCCGGCCAAGCCGCCGCCACCGCCCGCCTCTGTACGCCCCCTGCCCCCTGCCACCCCCGCTGAATGCCCCGTATCCGTCCCGCCGCAATCGCCCTGGGAACCCTGGCCCTGCTGAGCCTTCCGAGCGGCCCTGCCCTGGCCCAGGCCACCACCAGCGTGGAGACCCGCCAGCTGTGACGCCTGGAGCTGGAAAACGGCTACCCCAGCGCCGCCACAGCCAGAAAGCTCTACGACGAACTCGATCTGCAGCGGGCCACCCAGGCCTACCTCTAGGCCCTGCCGGCGGTGGGGTTCAAGGCCCTCTACGACGCCCAGGCGACAACCATGGGCGTGCGCAACGGCGACGTGCTGCTCTACCGCACGCTCCAGGACAAAGCGGGGATGCTCACCCCCAACATCACCACCCTCTACGCCTTCAGCTTCTGGGATCTGGCCAAGCAGGGCCCGCTGGTGGTGGAGGTGCCGGCCGGGCTCATCGCCGGTGGGGTGATGGACATCTGGCAGCAGCCGATCACCGACATGGGCCAGACGGGGCCCGACCGGGGCGCAGGCGGCAATTACCTGCTCCTTCCCCCCGGTGGGCCCGAGGTGGTGGCGCCGGGCTACAGGATCTTCCGCTCCCCCAGCAACCAGGTGTGGTTCGGCACCCGCGGCCTGGCGCCCGACAAGGCCGTGGCCGAAGCCACCGTGCGCCAGCACCGGCTCTACGGCTGGAGCCAGCGCGCCAATCCGCCGGTGGCCCGCTACGAGGAGGTGGGGGGGCCGGCCCTGGCAGTCGGCCCAGCCCACCGATCTCTCCTACTGGCGCCTGCTCAGCGACCTCTACGCCAATGAGCCCGTGGCCCCCCGCGATCGCCTGATCTTCGGCATGCTGGCGCCGCTGGGCATCAGCCCCGGCCAGCCGTTCAAGCCCGATGCCCGCCAGGCACGGATCCTGGGGGAGGCGGCGCAACTGGGCGAGCTGATGGCCCGCACCATCGCCTACGACAAGCGCACCCCCGGCGCCAGCGTGTACCCGGGCAAGCACTGGGAGTACGCCGTGCTGTTCGATCTGGATCAGGAATCGCCCGACAGGCGCCGCGTCCAGTTCGACGAGCGCAGCTCCTGGTTCTACGAGGCGATCGGCATGTCGGTGGGCATGCAGGGCCGGATCGTGGGTTTTGGCCAGGTGTACCTGGAAACATCGAAGGACAGCCGCGGCCAGTGGCTGGATGGGGACAAGAGCTACCGGATGCGGGTGCCGGCAGGCGCGCCGGTGAAGCAGTTCTGGTCGATCACCCTCAACGACAACCTCAGCCGCAGGCCGCTGATCACGCCCCAGGGCGCCGCCGACCTCAGCTCCCGCAAGAGCGACCTGGTGAGCAACGCCGACGGCTCGGTGGATGTGGATTTCGGGCCGGCACAGCCGGCTGGCGCCAAGAACTGGATCCAGACCACGCCGGGCAAGGGCTGGTTCGCCTACTTCCGCTTCTACGCCCCCACGGAGCCCTACTTCGCCAAAACCTGGCAGCTCAACGACATCGAGCCGCTCCAGCCCTGAGGGCCGCGAAGCCGCGGCCCTCAGGGCGTCCCCTATTACTGCCGCGCCAGGATCTGGCGCATCTGCTCCTTCAGATCCACCACCGGCGTGCCGCTCACATCCACCAGCGCCCGTTTGATGCGGCCGCCGTAGGCGAAGGGTGGCTTGTAATCGGGCAGGGCCGGTGAGCCCGGATCGGCACCCACAGCCACCCCGGCCGCCAGGCCCAGGCTCAGGGGGATCGTGACCGGCAGGTCGCCTTCGCCCACCGCCTGACCATCGACGAAGAGCACCACCTTGGCCGGGGTGCCCTTGCCGTTGGCGAGATCGGCCGGCCCGGTGGGGGTGAATTCGGCGCTCACGATGTGATGGCCGGCCGGAATCGGGCCGCTGGAGCGCACGTGGAAGAACTGCTCGGCCACGTAGTTGTAGCCGTAGGTGAGCAGGCCGTTCTGCACATAGAAGGCAAAACCACCATCGTTGCCCCCCATGCTGAACAGCACCCCTTCGGCGCCGCCTGCGGGCACCTCCACCTCCACCGACACCGAGTGAGGCCGGTTCAGCAGCCGCGGCGCCGCATTTCCCGGCACCATCTGGGTGCCGGGGTAATAGACATAGCGCTCACGATCCGGAGCCAGCTGCGGCCGCTCGATGGCGAAGCGCAGGGTGGTGCGGCTGTCGATCGGCAGCACGTTGTACTTGCCGGCCTCCACGTACCACATGCCGATCATGGCGATCAGGCGGTCGCGCTCCTGCGCGGCGAGGTTGTTGGTTTCGGCGAAATCCTCCTGGAGGTTGTAGAGCTCCCAGCCGTGGGCATCGAGCTGAATCAGCTGCTCGTAGCTGATCGGATCGCCGAAGCGGTGTTCGGTTTCGGCATAGGACGGGCCCGGCCAGGGGCAGACGGCCCGCCAGCCGTCGTGATACAGCGAGCGATGGCCCAGCATCTCGAAGTACTGGGTGAGGTGGGGGCTCGTCGCGCTGGCATCGTCGAAACAGCTGACCAGCGAGAAGCCCTCGATCGGGCTCTGGCTCACCCCCCGGATCGTGGCGGGCGCCTCGATGCCGAGGGCCTCAAGCACCGTGGGCACCATGTCGATCGCATGGCAGTACTGGGAGCGCACCTCGCCCCGGGCGGCGATGCCTTTGGGCCAGCTCACGATGAACGGGTCGCTGGTGCCGCCCCGGTAGGTCTCGCGCTTCCAGCGCCGGAACGGCGTGTTGCCGGCGTGGGTCCAGCCCCAGGGGTAGTGGTTGAAATACTTCGGCCCGCCGATGTCGTCGATGGCGGCCAGATTCTGCTCGAGGTTCTCCGGCACGTTGTTGAAGAACTTGCCCTCGTTCACAGATCCGGTGGGGCCGCCCTCGGCGCTGGCGCCGTTGTCGGAGATCACCATGATCAGGGTGTTGTCGTACTCGCCGATCTCCTTGAGGAAGCTGATCAGCTCGCCGATGCAGTGGTCGGTGTGCTCCAGGAAGCCGGCGAACACCTCCATCATGCGGGCGTAAAGCCGTTTCTCATCGGCGGAGAGGCCGTTCCAATCCGGCACATCGGGGTCGTGGCGGGAGAGCACGGTGCCCGCCGGGATAAGGCCCAGCTCCTTCTGACGGGCGAAAGTCTGCTCGCGGTAAGCGTCCCAGCCGCCATCAAACTTGCCCTTGTACTTGTCGGCCCACTCTTTGGGCACGTGGTGGGGCGCATGCATGGCGCCGGTGCAGAAATACATGAAGAAGGGTTTGTTGGGCGCCACCTGCTTCGAATCGGCGATCATCGCCCGGGCCTTCACCACCAGATCCGGGGTGAGGTGATAGCCCTCATCCGGCGTGGCGGGCGGCTCCACCTGGGAGTTGTCCTGCACCAGTTCGGGGTAGTACTGGTGGGTGTCACCGCCGAGGAAGCCGTAGAAGCGCTCGAAGCCGCGGCCCAGGGGCCAGCGGTCGTAGGGGCCGGCCGCCGAGGTCTGCTCGGCTGGGGTGAGGTGCCACTTGCCGATGGCGTAGGTGTTGTAGCCGTGCTGCAGCAGGATCTCGGAGAGGAAGCCGTTCTCGAACGGGATGATGCCGTTCGAGCCCGGAAAGCCCGTCGACCCTTCGGTGATGCAGGCCAGGCCGTTGGAGTGGTGGTTGCGGCCGTTGAGCATGCAGCTGCGTGACGGCGAGCAGAGCGCCGTGGTGTGCATGTTGCTGAAGCGCAGGCCGTCGGCCGCCAGGGCATCGAGGTTGGGGGTGGCGATCGGGCTGCCGTAGCAACCGAGCTGGCCGAAGCCCGTGTCATCGAGCACGAGGTAGAGCACGTTCGGGGCCCCTTCCTTGGCCCGGTTGGGCATCGGCCAGGCGGGGGTCGACACATCGGCGGTGCGGCCGATGACGCCGGGGAAAGCGGCACCGGGCCTGTATTCGTTGAGGGGCATGCGGGTGGGGGCGACGCGTGGACGGGCCTGTGGCAGTACCGCTGCGAATCAGCAACTCAGGCCTCCCTGCTTAGCCAGGCCATTGCCGGCGGAGGGTTAAAACTCCGCTCCTGCTGATGACTTGTAACAGCGAGACGCCCAAGCAGGGGGCGGCGGATTGGCGATCAACGCCCGGCCGAAGGCTGCGACGCGCGCGCCTCCCGCAGCAGCTGGGAGGGCTTGACATGAAAGCGCTGCTGAAAATCGACGCCGAACAGGCTTAGGGAGCGGTAGCCGCAGAGCGTGGCAATAGCCGCCACCGTGTGACCTGGAGCTGGATTCTGGAGGTGCCGCCGGGCCAGATCGAGCCGCTGGCTGCGGATCCACTGGCTGGCCGTGCAGCCGAGCCGTTCGCGGAACGCATACTGCAGCGCCCGCCGCGAATAGTGGCTCTGGCTTTCCAGCATCGTGAGGTTGAGCGGCTGGGCGAGATTGAGCTTGATGTAATCAATCAGTTCATCGAAGGAATCGCGCCCCTGCTGATCCTTCTGGGTCAACCGATCGAGCGGGGATTCCAGGCGTAGATCCGGCAGCAGCAGCGCCGCGATCAGCCGGTAGATCTGATCGTCGAACTGGAGGCGATCCAACAGGGCGTTGCTGTAGCTCAGCACCTGGTTGGCCATGGCCAGGCTCTGGCGAAGCAGGGCCTGCAGCGGTGCGGCGGCTGGCTCGCCTGACTGGCACCAGGCATGGCTGTGCTCGATCGCCTGGGTCCAGGGGCTGGGGGGGTGGTCCAGCCCCGCCATCGTCGTGGCCGTTTGCAGCAGTCGTTGCGAAGAGAGCTGAAAGGTCAGCGCACTCTGCAGGGTGGTTTCGGAGGAATAGGCCTCACCGCAGAGGAGCAGGCAGCCATCGGACGGGCAGGACCAGTGCCGCGACCCCTGCTGCACCAGCTGCTCCCCGCCGTAACCGAGCAGCAACGTGAGGTCGGGCCGTTCCCCGGCCAGTATCCTCATCGGCGGATGGATTCCCGCTGCCACCAGGATGCTCCCCAGGGCGATATCCACTCCGTAGTGCCACCAGGGAGAATCCGGCGTGCCACTGCGGAGCTCCCGCAGCGGCAGCACCTGGGCCAGTAGGCGGGCGCTGAGCTCGATGTCCTCGAGCAGGATCAGCCGCCGCTTGAAGGGATTCTCGAAACCCGCCGCATGCGGATGCTGCTCGATTCCCTGGGCCATTGAAGGCTCCATGGCGATCACCCGATCCTGCCGCTGCTGTGACGCTCTCTCCAGGGCCTCCACGATGTGTGGATCCAGCAAAACCCTACCGGGATCGGGCCTGGCCGTGGCAAGGGGCGCCGCGTCCCCCCGCCGGACGCCTAGCCTGAGGCCGAGCAGCGGCGGCGAGGTCCGAGGTGGGACGACGATCGAGCCAGCCGGCCGATGCTCCTGACTCGGGCCATCGCCAAGCCAGCAGCATCAAGCACGTGGTGGGCATCGGCGCCTCGGCCGGAGGGCTCGAAGCCCTGCAGGAGCTGGCGGCCCATCTGGTCGCCAGTGGAGGGACAACCTATGTGGTGGCCCAGCACCTGGCGCCCGAACACCGCAGCCTGATTGTCGACCTGCTGGCCCGGTCCACGGGTCTGACGGTGGTCACGGCCGTCGACGGGGCGCCGCTCCAGCCCGACGTCATCGCCATCGCTCCGCCCAACCATGACGTGGCGGTGGCAGGGGAGCGGCTCAGGCTCAGCGATCCCCTGCCCCGTTTCGGCCCGAGCCCCTGCATCGATCTGCTGTTCGAATCGATTGCCGAGCACTGGGGTGAGCGGGGCGTGGCCGTGGTGCTCTCCGGCACCGGCAGCGATGGCGCCCGGGGTGTGCAGGCGGTGCGGGCCGCCGGCGGACTCACCCTCGCCCAGGCACCGGCGAGCGCCAAGTTCGACGCCATGCCCCGCGCCGCCATCAGCCTCGGCGGCGCCGAGCTGGTGCTGGAGCCGGCGGCGATCGGCGGACACCTGGGAACGCTGATGGCCGCCGCTGCGCATGGGACGGCTGCAACAACCCGGCCGGCGTTTGAACCCGCGGGGCTCGAAGCGGTGACAGGCCAGCTCCGGCACGTGAGCGGCATCGATTTCTCCCAGTACAAGGAGTCGACGCTGCGGCGCCAGCATGAAATAGAAGATGAAACCTACTATCTTAAACCTATGAATTGCCCTGCAGCCATGA
>JAWOHV010000176.1:0-26257 GCA_046484965.1 Prochlorococcaceae cyanobacterium | reverse complement strand
CGGCCCTTTGGTTTTGTGGGCGGCCTGGGCCAGCATCCCAGCCGCTTCGGACCCTTCGGCCTGGCCAGCCGCACGCCCCTGCCGGGCCTGTGGCTCTGCGGCGATTCGATCCATCCCGGCGAGGGCACCGCCGCTGTGGGGCTCTCAGCGCTGATGGCCTGCCGGCAGCTGCTGGAAAGCCGTGGCGAGGCCCTGCGCATCTGAGGCCGATGCTGCGTCGCCTCCCCCGGCAGGTCCCAGAAAACCCGGCCGCAGCTGGGCACAGCCCTCCAACTCCCGCCGCAGCCCCTCCCAGTCGCCCTGGCGCACCAGCCGTTCGAGGGCCTCGAGCTGCTGGCGGTAGCTGGTGAGGCCAACCAGCAGGGCTTCCTGGTTGCAGCGGGCCATCAGGCTGCCCAGCTCCGGGTTGCCGCCGCCCACGCGGGTGGTGTCGGCAAAGCCACTGGAGGCCAGGGCCCGCACCAGGCAGGCCAGCTCGCCGGCCTCCGAGCCACGCGCGCTGGCGCAATCGGCGCTGGCCCGATCGGCGGCCTGCAGCAGGGCTGCACCCACCAGCACCGGCAGGTGGGAGATCAGGGCCACCGCCTGGTCATGTTCGGCCGCAGCGCAGCTGAGCCAGCGGGCGCCGACGCTCTCGGCCAGGGCCCGCACCGCCTCCAGCGCCGCCGGATCGGTGGCCGGCTCCGGGGTGGCCACCCAGGGCCGGCCGGCGAACAATCCCGCCACGCCCGCCTCCACTCCGGCCTGGGCCGTGCCGGCCATCGGATGGCTGGCCACGAAGCGGGGGTGGAGCCCACGCCAGCGCTCCAGCACCGGCCCCTTCACCGAGCCCACATCGGTGATCACCGCCGCAGGCGGCAGGGCCGCCAGCAGCTCCGGCGGCGGCTCCAGCAGCTGATCCAGAGGCAGGGCCAGCACCACCAGGCCGCAGCCGGCCAACACCGCCGGATCGGTGCTCACCGCGCTGGCCAGGCCCCGCTGGCGGGCCCGCTCGGCGGTGGCCTCGCGGTGCACGAGCGCCTGCACCGTGAGCCCCCGGGCCTGCAGGTCGAGCCCCAGGGAGCCGCCGATCAGGCCCAGGCCCACAACTCCCACCGGCCCTTGCCATTCCGGCGCTGTCATCACCGCTGCTGCGCACTGCTGCCAGCTTCCTACGATTCGCCGATGTTGGAAGCCAACGCCCACCAGCAGCTCAAACGGCTCCTCAGCCAGGAGGGGCTGGAGCGCTGGCCGCACCACCTGAGCCTCAGCCGGCTGGTGGGCCGCAGCCTCAGGCGCGTTGACCACACACTGGTGCGGCTCGAACCGGGCTGCGATCCAAGCTGGTTGATCGGCCTGCTGGTGCCCCTCGCCCTCAGTGAGGCCCCCATCGCCCTGGTGGCCAGCCCCCAGCTGCGCCTGAGGCTGTTGCAGGTGGAACTGCCGCGGCTGCAGGCGGCGGGCCTGCAACTGGCCTGCTGGGAAGGGAGTGCCGCGCCGCCATCGGCTCGGCTGTGGCTGCTCAGCCACCAGCACATGCTGCAAGCCTGGCGAAGTGGCGAGCTGGCTGATCGCCAGCTGGTGATCCCCGAGGCGGAAGTTCTCGAAGCCCAGCTACGCCAGGCGCTGGCGGTGGTGATCACCCCCGAACACTGGGAGCGCCTGCGCCGCAGCCATCCGGCCGCCGAGAGCAGCCTGATGGCCCTGCACGAGCGGCTCAGCCGCCAGGTGCTCAGCCATCCGGGCAATCCCCACCGCCAGGTGCCCTTGCAACCGGAGGACGAAGCCCCCCTGCGCCACCTGCTGCAGCTGCTCGATCCGCTGCCCGATCCCTGGCCCCGCTGGCTCCAGAACAGGGGCTGCGCCTGGACCAGCTGGGCCGTGATCAACCGCGAGCTGCTGCAGTGGCAGCTCCATCGCCAGCCGCTCGAGCCCCTCGAAGTGCTGGCCGACCTGCTCGAGGGCCGCGGCGCCGTGGTGGTGGGCCCCCTCTCGGATGGAGCCGCCAGCGGCCTGGGCCTGCGCCCCCAGGTGGTGGTGAACCTCTGCGACCCCCAACTCGGCGATCCACTGCCCATCTACGCGCCGCTGCGCCAGCCGCTGCCAAACAGCCCCTGCTTCGGCGACCATCTGCTCGAGCACTGCCGCCGCCTCGTGCTCGGCCAGAGCGGCCTGAGCGTGGTGCTGATCGACGATGAATCGCTGCGCCTCAACCTCACCAGTGCCCTGGCCGCCGAGTTCGGCCGCCGCGTGACCCACGCCAGCACCGCACCGGAGAGCAATGGCGTGCTCTGCTGCAGCTGGGACTGGTGGCTGCAGCACCAGGAGCGGCTGCCGGCTCCCTGCCAGCTGGTGGTGGGCCTGCTGCCGATCGCCAGCCTCGAAGATCCCCTCACCGCCGCCCGGGTGGCGCGCTTGCGGCAACGGGGTCATGACTGGTTCCGCGACCTGCTGCTGCCGGAAGCCCTCAACCGGCTGCAGCGCTCGCTGGCCGGTCTGAGGCGCCATGGCGGCCGCCTGGCGATCCTCGATGGCCGACTGGGGGCACGCAGCTGGGGTCGCCAGGTGCTGAGCGCCCTGGAACCGTGGATCAGCCTGCGGCGCCTGCTGCCCGACTGATTCCGCACGACTGATTTCACACCGCTGAGCTCGCACGGCTGATCGGCCTGGCTGAACCGATTGGACCTAAGTTCAGAAGTCCGCAGACCGCCAGCCTCGATGGGAGAAGCCAAGCGCCGCTCTGAGCAGGGCCTTCCTCCCCGTGCCACCACCCCCCGCAGCAGCAAAACCACGAAGCAGCCAGCTCGTGACGCCGAGCGCATCGTTCCCTGGCTGCCCCTGAGCCGCCAGCAGGGTGATCAGTTCGTGAAGCTCACCAGCCGCGCTGCCTGGGTTGGAATCAGCGCCCTGGTGCTGTTCTGGCTCACGGTGCGCTTCATCGGCCCCGCCGCTGGCTGGTGGACCCTGGCCGACGGCTGAGGTGCTCCCCGGCTGGCGCAGCCAGCCCAGGGCGTCCGCGTACCAACACCTAAGCACTTATACACAGCGAAAACAGAAGAAAAGCTTAGAATCGACAGGTCCGCTCACGGTCTGGCGATGTTCCCCCGTCTCGCAGAGCAATTCCGCTCCGTAGTCCGGGACCTGGTGATGAGCCTGCAGGCCCTCTCCTGCAGCCTTCAGCAACAGGGCCTTGTAGCCAGCTGTTATGTGTGCGGCGATGGCCGCGATGGCCATGGCGCCTCCTTCGTGGCCGACCTCGGAGATGGCCACATGGTGCGTTTTCTGGTTTCCGATTTCGGCATCAGCTGGGTGGAATCCCGTCACGGCCGCGAACTGGTGAAGCTGGAGGGCGCCGAAGCCATTCAGGAGCTCCAGCGCATTGCCTCCCAGCTGCAGCCCGATCAAACAGCCACTGCCAAAGCCGCCGTCAACACGGGCAATCGTGCCGTCAGCAGCAGACAATCCCGGCCCCAGAAAACCTGAGGCCGGGACATAGAAGCGCTGGCGCCGGTTTCAGCCGGCCGCCGGCAAGTTCAGCTGGCCGCCGGCAACTCCTCGACGGCAGGGGGGTTGGCGGCCAACTTGGCCGCCTGGGCCGCCAGGGGCTTCATCGAATTGGCTGTTACCTCTGAACCCTCCTTGAGCTTCTGACGGGTGAGCTGCTCAATCGCCTCAGCCTGGTCGGGATTCTGCTCCAGCCAGATGATCGTGTTGTCGCGACCCTGGCCGATGTTGTCGCCCTCATAGCTGTACCAGGCCCCCTTGCGCACCACGACGCCGGTTTCCTCGGCCAGATCGAGCAGGCAGCCCAGGATGCTGATGCCCCGTCCGAACAGGATGTCGAATTCGGCGATCCGGAACGGCGGTGCCACCTTGTTCTTGGCCACCTTCACCTTGGCCCGAATGCCGTATTCCTCCGTGCCGCGCTTGAGGGTCTGGATGCGGCGAATGTCGAGGCGCACCGAGGCATAAAACTTCAGGGCATTGCCGCCCGTGGTGGTTTCCGGGTTGCCGTAGGTGACGCCGATCTTCTGGCGCAGCTGGTTGAGGAAGATCACCGTGCAACGCGACTTGCCGATGTTGCCGGTGATCTTGCGCATCGCCTGACTCATCAGGCGGGCCTGGCTGCCCACCGCCAGATCCCCCATCTCGCCCTCAATTTCCGCCCGGGGGGTGAGGGCGGCCACCGAGTCGACCACCACGATGTCGACAGCGGCGGAGCGCACCAGCTGGTCGACGATCTCGAGCGCCATTTCACCGGTGTCCGGCTGGGAGACCAGCAGGTTTTCGATATCGACCCCCAGGGCCGCCGCATACACCGGATCAAGGGCGTGCTCAGCATCCACGAAGGCCGCCACGCCGCCGCGCTTCTGCACCTCGGCGATCGCATGCAGGGTGAGGGTGGTTTTACCGGAGCTCTCCGGGCCGTACACCTCCACCACCCGCCCCTTCGGATAGCCACCGCCGAGGGCCAGATCGAGGGTGAGCGCACCGGTGGAGATGGTTTCAACCCGCATCCGGGAGGCATCCCCCAAACGCATGATCGAACCCTTGCCGAAGTTGCGCTCGATCTGGTTCAGAACCAGACCAAGCGCCTTGTCGCGCTCGCTCCCCCGGGCATCGGGAGCGGCGGTGGCGGCCTTGGAATCAGCAGGCATGGTGATCAAATCGCGGGGTCAAGCGGGGTGTAACGGGGCCAGGGCAGGAGGGCAGACGGCCTCAAGTGGGCTGAGATGGACGGCAATCAAGGCATGGGGCCATCCTGCGGCCTCATCGGATGGAGTTCCCCGAAAACGGACCGGCGTTTCAAACGGCCCCCGAAGCCGAGGGCCCATCCAGCCCCAAGGGGCATCGAGCGAGACGACACCAGATCCCATGCGTGTAGTACAGGCGTACGCTAGCGAATCAAGGCCAATGCGCCAGGGGTGCCGCGAAATCAGCGGGCTCCAGCCAGCGGATCCGAGCGGGCAGCTGCTCGCCATCCGCCGGCCCCAGGTACCCCCACGACACCAGAAAGCAGCGCACCGGCTCCAGCCCCGCGGTGGCCAGCACCGTGTCCAGGGTGGGACGACGATCTTCGAGGAACCACAGCGGGCGGTCCTGCTGGGCCAGCAGCTGCCCCAGCACCTCTGGCTTGCTGCCCTGCTCATGGCCGAACAGCAGCGCCGGGGCCAGCCCCTGGGAGGCCAGCAGGGCTGCGGCGAAATCGCGCCCCTTGGTGGTGAGCACGCCCCAGCTGGCGCCCTCCGCCTCAAGCCGCCGCAGGCGCTCGGGCACGCCGGGGTAAAAGCGGTGCCGGCCCAGCCACTGGGCACGGTTGGCCGCGATCGCCTCATGGCGAACGGCCTCGAGGGCCTGCTGCAGCTCGGCGGGACTGCGGCCCCAACGGGCCAGGGCCCGCTGGCACTGCTCGTCGTAGTGCGTGAGGTAGAGCCCGAGGTCGAGGTCGTCACGGCCCAGCTCGGCCGCCGCCAGCACCATTTCCCAGCCTTTGTGGATCAGCGGCCGCAGGCGATGAAAGGCGGCCGGCACATCGCCAGCGCCGCAGGGTGCAGCTGCCGGCAGCTCGAGCAGCCTCTGGGCAGCCGTGCTCGCCGCCCACCAATATTCCTCCATGCCATCGACGAGCACCCCGTCGAAATCAAAGACAAGCAGGGGAATGGGCTCGGCCAGGGAAAGCGAACTGGAGATCTGAAAAACTGGGCCGCTAGGATTCGAACCTAGGAATGGCGGGACCAAAACCCGCTGCCTTACCGCTTGGCGACGGCCCAATGGAGGGTTCCTGACCAGGCGATCCGGCGGAGTCGGGCCGGGGCCAGCGCCCGAACCAAGGCGGCTCGAGCAGGGCAGGGAAATGCCGATCAGTGCATCGGACCTTGCTAGTTACCCATAGCGGCCCGACCTTCGTCAATCTCCCCCCCGGCGCCCGCAGGCGATCAGGGGGGGAACACCCGCAGCCGTCGCTGGCTGCCCTCCCCGAAGACGGCACTGCGCAGGCGGTAGCGGCCCACAAGCTCGGCCTGCAGGGCCCGCACCCGCTCGCTGCGGGGCAGCAGCTCCACCGGCCGACCCTTCGGCAACACCACCTGCTCCACCGCCAGACGGCACTCCTCCATGGCGCTGTAGCTGTCGTCGACCAGGGCCGGGTCGGCGCCGGACTGCGCCGGGCCCACCGGATTGCGCCTCAGCAGGCGCTCCAGGGCGCGCTGCACCTGGGAGGGACTGTCGGCCTTGATCACCATGATCGGCAGGCCGAGCTGCTGGGCCAGGCGGCGCACCTGGGGCTCGCGGCCCAGGGCCTGGCGCACACTGAGCACCGCGTCGGCCTCGGGCACCAGGCCCACCCGCCGCACCGGCAAGTGGCGCCCCTGAATCACCTGCTCCAGCACCTGGGCGCTGACGCCACAGCCATAGAGGCGCAGCGGAGCCTGAGCCACAACCAGCTCCGGAGCCTGCGCCGCAACGGCGGCCAACGGCATCCGATGGGGGGCCGGCGCGGCGGGGTCGGGCAGGGGCACCGGTGCCAGTCGCAATGGCCTGGGGCGGGCCGAGCGATCCGCCGCAGCGGCCGGGGCCAAGGCGGCAGCCACAACTGGCGAGGCTTCTGGCTGGGGCTCCTGGAGGAGCAGCTGGCCATCGGCCCCCAGCTCACGCACCTGGGGCCGGGCCCGCTGGCCCCGCAGCAGGAGATCCACGGTGCGAGCCACATCCGTATGCACCAGCCAGCGCTGGCGGCTGTGCATCTCCACCGCCAGCGGGAAGGTGGGTTCGGCCGCCCGCTCCAGCACCGTCTTCTGGCTGCGGCGCCGGCGTGCCTCCTCATCGCCGAGGGTCACCGACTGAATGCCACCCACCAGATCGCTGAGGGTGGGGTTCTTGATCAGATTTTCGAGGGCGTTGCCATGGGCCGTGGCCACCAGCATCACGCCCCGCTCGGCAATCGTGCGGGCCGCCTGGGCCTCGAGCTCGGTGCCGATCTCATCGATCACGATGACCTCGGGCATGTGGTTTTCCACCGCTTCGATCATCACCTGGTGCTGCAGCTCCGGCCGCGCCACCTGCATGCGCCTGGCGCGGCCGATGGCGGGATGGGGGATGTCACCGTCGCCGGCGATCTCATTGCTGGTGTCGATCACCACCACCCGCTGGCCCAGGTCGTCGGCCAGCACCCGGGCGATCTCCCGCAGGGCGGTGGTCTTGCCCACACCGGGCCGCCCCATCAACAGCAGCGAGCGGCCGCTGTCCAGCAGATCCCTCACCATCACCACCGTGCCGAACACGGCCCGGCCCACGCGGCAGGTGAGCCCAACGATCTCGCCGCCGCGATTGCGAATGGCACTGATCCGGTGCAGGGTGCGTTCGATGCCGGCGCGGTTGTCGCCGCCGAAGGGGCCCAGCTGCTGCACCACCGCCGCCAGATCGGCCCGCGTGATCGCCGCATCCCCCAGGGCGATCGCCGAGCCGGGATAGCGGGCCTCGGGCACGCGGCCCAGATCAAGCACCACCTCAAGCAGCAGCTCGGCCGGAGCAACCGCCGCCAGCGCTTGCTGCACCGGGGCCGGCAAAATTGCCAGCAGGCGATCGAGGTCGTCGGTGATCCGCTGGAGCTGGCGCGGCATGGGGGCCGCCGAGATGGCGGCTGAACAGACGTGCTGACGTTCTAGCCCGCGTGACGATCCAGGCGGCGCAACCAGGGCTGCAGCAGGCCGCGGGCCAGGGCAAGAGCCTGCTGGCGCAGCGGCGGCAGATCGAGCAGCCGTTGGCCCTGTCGCTCCGCCTCCTGCAGCAGCGGCTGCAGCTGGCGGCGGGCGACGCCGCCGAAGGCCACGCCGGCCACCTGGCGCCCAAGGCCAGCGCGCGCCTGCAGCAGCGGCCAGGTGCGGCCGTTGGTGCCGCCCGCCAGCTGCAGTGGCCCCGGCGGCAGGGCCGAGGCGCTGGCGGCCAACAAACGGATCGCGGCATGGGCGGTGCCCTCACCCACATCGCCGCTCATCGGCCGGCCATCGAGCTGCCACAGGGGCCGGAAACCAGCCGCCCGCAGGGCCTGGTGGCGCCCCCAGAGCGCACCGGCCAGGGCCGCCGGCGTGGCTGGCGTGCCGTCCGAGGCCCCCTCCAGGCCGCAACTCACCGCCAGCCGCTGCAGCGGAATGGCCGCCTCCTGCAGCTGGCGCAGGCGGGCGGCGAAGGCGCCGCCCCGCCCCAGCTGGGTGTGGATCTCCACCGCATCGGGGCGCAGCCGGGCGAGCAGGGGGGCCACCGCCTCGGCCGCCAGAACCTGTCCCCGCTCCTCGATCAGGCCGTGGGGGCAGGCCGGCAGGCAGCGGCCGCAGCCATAACAGCGCTCAGCCACCACCCCATCCACTCCCCCATCAGCGGAGCCGATGGCCAGGGCCGGACAGACCCGTTCGCAAGGGCGCGCACAGGACGGCGGGCAGCGGCGTGGATCGAACCAGGCCTTGCGGAAGTGGGGGTCAGCCCCATCGCTGAGGCTCAGCATCAACCAGGGGTCGACCCAGGTCGAGGGAGCGGCGGCCTGGCTGCGGGCCCAGGCGATGCCCCGGCGGGCGGCGGCCACCACTGCGGCATCCGCAGCCACATCGATGCAGTGCACGCCGGCCAGGGCATAGATCCCCGCCAGGTCTTCCACCGCCAGCAGATCCTGATTGCTGGCACCGCAGATCAACTTCACCCAGCCGCCATGAACCAGGGCCTGGCCAGGATCCAGCTCAGCGGCCGGCAAGCTCCTCCAGGGGCTGCCAGCGCAGGGCCCGGGCGCCGCCCATCTCCACCACGATCTTCAACCTCTTCTCGCGGCGGCAGAGCTGGCAGAGGGCCGAGCGCTCGGTGGCCGAGAGCACCTGCCCCTCGAGCAACCAGAGCAGGATCGGATCGCTGCCTTCAAGCAGGGCACCCAACTGGGGCATCACCCGCTGCACTTCACCCACCGCCGCCCCCCGACCAACGCTCTGATGGCCGAGGTGGGGCGGCCGAACGCCGTGGAACTGCAGCAGGAAGGCCTCTGGATCGCCAAGGCCCCGGGCCGAGGTCATCTGGGCGCGATAGCCGGCGGCCCGCAGGCGGCGCAGCAGGCGGGTCTCGGCGCCGCCCTCCAGCGGAGCCCAGAGGGCCAGCGCACCGGCACGTTCAAGGTCTTGACGGAATTTGCGGCCGGTGAGCAGCAGAGGCATGGGGCTGCGCGGAGCTGCGCTGAGTCTGGCAGCAAGGTCAGCCCAGGGGGGGATTGGCCATGGTCTATGGTCTTCTCTTGTGCATTCATCTCTGTGCCCGTCCGCTAGCCGGGCCTCCAGTGATTTGCACAGGGTTGCCGTTGGCGGCAACTCTCCTCGGCCAGTGCGTCACCCCAGCTCTCACGAGCCCTGGGTCCGCCGGGATACTGCCGAATCCGATCCTCTGGGTGTCACCGTTCCGGTCTCCCCAGTCGTCGGCTCAGTCAAGTCCCAGCCTGCTGTTTCGCCCTCGCTAGCCCTGCCGAACGCATGCCTCACCTCCGGGTCAGGCTCCGGTGCCCAGGTGCCGGTTCGCTTCGTTCCAAAGGCTGACGTTCGATTCAGCTTCTTCGCCCCTGCCAGGCCCTGTGCCAGGTCAGGAGTGGTCCAGCTGGCGTTGTTCCCTCCCCCATGTCCATCGGCATTCTCGGGAAGAAACTGGGCATGTCCCAATTCTTCGACGAAGCGGGCAGGTCTGTTCCGGTCACCGTGATCGAAGCGGGTCCCTGCCGAATCACCCAACTCAAGAACACCAGCACCGACGGCTACAGCGCCGTGCAGCTTGGTTTCGGCGAAACTCGCGACAAGCTCGTGAACAAGCCGGCCAAGGGGCACCTGGCGAAGTCGGGCGCTGAGATCCTCCGTCACCTCAAGGAATATCGGGTCGACAACGTCGAGGGTCTTGAGCTGGGCAGCTCCATCACCGTTTCAGCCTTCGAGGCTGGCCAGAAGGTTGATGTGAGCGGCGACACCATCGGCCGTGGTTTCAGTGGCTATCAGAAGCGCCACGGCTTCAGCCGTGGCCCGATGAGCCACGGTTCCAAGAACCACCGCGAACCGGGCTCCACCGGCGCCGGCACCACCCCAGGCCGCGTCTACCCCGGCAAACGCATGGCCGGCCGCTACGGCGGCAAGCAGATCACCACCCGCGGCCTCACGATCCTCAAGGTCGACCCGGAGCGCAACCTCCTGGTGGTCAAGGGTTCGGTGCCCGGCAAGCCAGGCGCCCTGCTCAACATCCGCCCGGCCAAACGGGTGGGCGCCAAGGATGGGAACTGAGGAACACACCAATGGCTAATTGCACTATTTGCGACTGGCAAGGCAAGCAGGCCGGCAAGGCCAGCCTTGAGTTGAAGGTCGCCAAGGACACCTCCGCCTCCGATCTGGTGCACCGCGCCGTGGTGCGGCAGCTGGCCCACGCCCGCCAGGGCACGGCCAGCACGCTGACCCGCGCAGAGGTGGCCGGTGGTGGCCGCAAGCCCTACAAACAGAAGGGCACCGGCCGGGCCCGCCAGGGTTCGATCCGCACCCCGCTGCGCCCCGGCGGTGGCGTGGTGTTCGGGCCCAAGCCCCGCAGCTACAGCCTGGCGATGAACCGTAAGGAGCGTCGCCTGGCCCTGCGCACAGCCCTGATGAGCCGCGTCAGCGACATCACGGTGGTGAAGGGTTTCGGATCGGGCCTCGAAACCCCGAAAACCAAAGAGATCACAGCCGCCCTGGCCCGCTTCGGCATCGAAGCCGGTGCCAAGGTGCTGTTGATTCTCGATCAAACCTCCGAGGCGGTGCACAAATCGGTGCGCAACCTCGAGAAGGTGAAGCTGATCGCCGCCGATCAGCTCAATGTGTTCGACCTGCTCAACGCCAACAAGTTGGTGCTGAGCGAAGAGGCACTCGCGAAGATTCAGGAGGTCTACGGCGATGGCTGAGCGTTTTGCAGGCCGGCTCGCGGATGTGATCCGTCGGCCGCTGATCACCGAGAAGGCCACCCGTGCCCTCGAGCTGAACCAGTACACCTTCGAGGTGGACCACCGGGCCGCCAAGCCCGACATCAAGGCAGCGGTTGAATCGCTCTTCGATGTGAAGGTGGTGGGCATCAGCACCATGAATCCACCTCGCCGCAGCCGCCGCGTGGGGCGCTTCGCCGGCAAACGTGCCCAGGTGAAGAAAGCGGTGGTGCGCCTTGCCGAAGGCAGCGCCATCCAGCTGTTCCCTGAGTCCTGAGGGATCTGAAACACCATGGCAATCCGTAAGTACCGCCCCTACACCCCAGGCACCCGCACCCTGGTGGTCAGCGACTTCAGCGAAGTCACCGGCAAGGACCGCGAGCGCGGTCTGGTGGTGGCCAAGCACCGTCGCAAGGGCCGCAACAACCGCGGTGTGATCACCTGCCGCCACCGCGGCGGCGGCCACAAGCGCCTTTACCGCATCGTCGATTTCCGGCGCGACAAGCACGGCGTGGAGGCCCGCGTGGCCGCCATCCACTACGACCCGCACCGCAATGCCCGGTTGGCCCTGCTCTTCTACGTGGATGGCGAGAAGCGCTACATCCTCGCTCCGGCAGGGATCATCATCGGGCAAACGGTGATTTCCGGCCCCGAATCTCCGATCGAGAACGGCAACGCCCTGCCCCTCTCGGCCATCCCCCTTGGCTCCAGCGTTCACAACGTGGAGCTCTATGCCGGCCGCGGCGGCCAGATGGTTCGCACCGCAGGCGCCAGTGCCCAGGTGATGGCCAAGGAGGGCGACTATGTCGCCCTGCGGCTGCCATCCACTGAGGTGCGCCTGGTGCGCCGCGAGTGCTACGCCACCCTCGGCGAAGTGGGCAACGCCGAGGTGCGCAACACCAGCCTCGGCAAGGCCGGCCGCAAGCGCTGGCTGGGTCGCCGGCCCGAGGTGCGCGGTTCGGTGATGAACCCCTGCGACCACCCCCACGGTGGTGGCGAAGGTCGTGCCCCGATCGGCCGCTCAGGCCCGGTGACCCCCTGGGGCAAGCCGGCCCTCGGCCTCAAAACCCGCAAACGGAACAAGCCCAGCAATCGGTTTGTGCTCCGGAAACGTCGCCGCACTTCCAAGCGGAGCCGTGGCGGACGCGATTCCTGATGATCAACACCGCTTTGCTTTCCGCTTAAACCGCCATGGGACGCTCACTCAAAAAAGGTCCGTTCGTTGCCGACAGCCTGCTGCGCAAGGTTGAAAAGCAGAACGCCGCCGACGATAAGTCCGTGATCAAAACCTGGTCGCGTGCTTCCACGATCCTGCCGATGATGATCGGCCACACCATCGCCGTACACAACGGCAAATCCCACTTACCGGTGTACGTGACCGAGCAGATGGTGGGCCACAAGCTCGGCGAATTCGCCCCCACGCGCACCTTCAGGGGCCACATCAAAGACAAGAAGGGAGGCCGCTAAACCAATGGCAACCACCACTCCAGCCACAGACCGCTCGGCGATCGCCCATGGCCGCTTCATCCGCGGATCGGCCTCCAAGGTGCGGCGGGTTCTTGATCAGATCCGGGGTCGCTCCTACCGCGATGCCTTGATCATGCTCGAGTTCATGCCCTACCGCTCCACCGGTCCGATCACCAAGGTGCTTCGCAGCGCCGTGGCCAACGCCGAGAACAATCTCGGCCTCGATCCGGCAACCCTGGTGATCAGCCAGGCCTGGGCCGATATGGGCCCGGTGCTGAAGCGCTTCCGGCCCCGCGCCCAGGGTCGCGCCTACGCGATTCAGAAAAAAACCTGCCACATCAGCATTGCTGTGGCTTCCACCACCTGACCCCCGAGGACACCGACCGATGGGACACAAGATCCATCCAACCGGCCTGCGCCTGGGGATCACCCAGGACCACCGCTCCCGTTGGTACGCCCCCAGCAAGACCTATCCAACCCTCCTGCAGGAGGACGATCGGATCCGCAAATTCATCCACAAGAAGTACGGCAGCGCCGGCATCAGCGATGTGCTGATCGCCCGCAAGGCCGACCAGCTGGAGGTCGAGCTCAAGACAGCCCGCCCGGGGGTGCTCGTCGGCCGCCAGGGCACCGGCATTGAGGAGCTGCGCACCGGCATCCAGAAAACCCTCGGCGATGCCAACCGTCAGGTGCGCATCAACGTGGTGGAGGTGGAACGGGTTGACGCCGATGCCTTCCTGCTGGCCGAATACATCGCCCAGCAACTCGAAAAGCGCGTGGCCTTCCGCCGCGTCATGCGCATGGCCGTGCAAAGGGCCCAGCGCGCCGGCGTTCTGGGCCTCAAAATCCAGGTGAGCGGCCGCCTCAACGGCGCCGAGATCGCCCGCACCGAGTGGACCCGCGAAGGCCGTGTGCCCCTGCACACCCTGCGGGCCGACATCGACTACGCCACCAAGGTGGCCACCACCACCTACGGGGTCCTGGGCATCAAAGTCTGGGTCTTCAAAGGTGAAGTGCTGCCCGGTCAGCAAGACAAGGTGCCTGTGGGTGCGGCCCCCAGGCGCCGGGCCAACCGGCGGCCCCAACAGTTCGAAGACCGCTCGAACGAAGAGTGATCAGGAGGCCTGAACCATGCTGAGTCCAAGACGCGTCAAATTTCGCAAACAGCAGCGGGGCCGCATGCGCGGCGTCGCTACCCGGGGCAACAAGATTGCCTTCGGTGAGTTTGCCCTGCAGGCCCAGGAATGCGGGTGGGTCACCTCCCGCCAGATCGAAGCCAGCCGCCGGGCCATGACCCGCTACGTCAAGCGAGGCGGCAAGATCTGGATCCGGATCTTCCCCGACAAACCCGTCACCATGCGCCCCGCCGAAACCCGGATGGGTTCAGGTAAGGGCAACCCAGAGTTCTGGGTGGCAGTGATCAAGCCCGGTCGCATCCTGTTCGAGATGGGGGGTGCCGAAATCACCCCCGAAATCGCCAAGGAAGCCATGCGCCTGGCCCAGTACAAGCTGCCTGTCAAAACCAAGTTTCTGTCCCTGGACGACCAGGAAGCCGCCCAGGCCGCAGAAACAGCCGCAGTGGAGTCCTGACCATGGCCCTTCCCAGCATCGCCGACGTACGCAAACTTGCCGACGGCGAAATCAACGAACAGATTGATGCCACCCGGCGCGAACTGTTCAACCTTCGCTTCCAGCAGGCCACCCGTCGGCTGGAGAATCCCCACCGCTTCAAGGAAGCCCGCATCAAGCTGGCCCACTTGCAGACGGTGCTCAGCGAGCGCAAGCGCTCCGGCAGCACCGCTGCCGCCTCGTCCTAATTCAGCCTCCTGATTCCCCCCATACCCATGGCACTCAAGGAACGGGTCGGCACCGTCGTCAGCGACAAGATGGACAAAACGGTGGTGGTGGCGGTGGAAAACCGCTTCCCCCATCCCATCTATCAGAAGACGGTCAGCCGCACCACCCGCTACAAGGTTCACGATGAAGCCAACAACTGCAAGGTGGGCGACCGGGTTCGCATCACTGAAACCCGGCCACTCAGCCGCACCAAGCGTTGGACCGTGGCCGAAGTGATCAACACCTCCACCAGCTCCTGAGGAGGAACTTCCAATGATCCAACAGGAAACCTATCTCACAGTTGCCGACAACAGCGGCGCCAAACGCATCCAGTGCATCCGTGTACTGGGCACCAACCGTCGCTACGCCCACGTGGGTGACGTGATCGTGGCGGCCGTCAAGGACGCCATGCCAAACATGGGCGTCAAGAAGTCGGATGTTGTGAAAGCCGTGGTGGTTCGCACCAAGGCCACCCTGCGCCGCGAAACCGGCAACTCGATCCGCTTCGACGACAACGCCGCCGTGATTCTGGGAACCGACAACAATCCCAAGGGCACCCGAGTATTCGGCCCGGTGGCGCGGGAGCTGCGGGAGCGCAACTTCACCAAGATCGTGTCACTTGCCCCGGAGGTGATCTGAGATGGCCACTGCCACCCCCAAGCCCAAAACGCCCGAGCGCATCAAGATGCGCCTCAAGAAGGGCGACACCGTGCAGGTGATCTCCGGCAAGGACAAGGGCAAAACCGGCGAGGTGCTGCGCACCCTGCCCTACGACAACCGCGTGCTTGTGCAGGGCATCAACCTGCGCACCCGCCACGTCAAACCCACCCAGGAAGGCGAAACCGGCCGCATCCTCACCGAGGAAGCCTCCGTGCACGCCTCCAACGTGATGCTCTACTCCACCACAAAGAAGGTGGCCAGTCGAGTTGAGATCGTGGTTGAAAAGGACGGCACCAAAAAGCGACGCCTCAAGAAAACCGGAGAAATCCTCGATTGATGGTTCCGGGCTTCCACTTCGGCCCCATCAGCACGATCTCTTTCAGCCACCTCTTCTTCACCATCCCCTCGCCGCCTTCTGACCCCGACCAGAAGTGCACCCCCCATCCGCCGCCATGTCACTGAAACAGCGCTACAGGGAGACGATCCAGCCCAAGTTGCTCAAGGATCTCAACCTCTCCAACATCCACGAAGTCCCCAAGGTGGTGAAAGTCACCGTCAACAGGGGGCTTGGTGAGGCCGCCCAGAATGCCAAGGCGCTTGAAGCCTCGATTGCCGAAATGGCCACGATCACCGGCCAGAAGGTCATGGTGACCCGTGCCAAAAAAGCGATCGCCGCCTTCAAGATCCGCCAGGGCATGCCGATCGGCGTGGCCGTCACCCTTCGGGGCGATCGGATGTACGCCTTCCTGGAGCGCCTGATCAATCTGGCTCTGCCGCGCATCCGCGACTTCCGCGGCGTCAGCCCAAAAAGCTTTGACGGCCGGGGCAACTACACCCTTGGGGTGCGGGAACAGATCATCTTTCCCGAAATTTCCTTCGACAAAATCGACGCCATCCGGGGCATGGACATCACCATCGTGACCAACGCTCGCACCGACGAAGAGGGCAGGGCCCTCCTCCGCGAGATGGGGATGCCGTTCCGCAGCAACTGAGCCCTCTTCGGACACGACCATGGCCAACCACGACCCAATTTCAGACATGCTCACCCGCATTCGCAATGCGAGTGAGAAGCGTCACGAGACCACCCGCATTCCAGCCTCACACCTCTGCCGCAACATCGCCAAGGTGCTGCATCAGGAGGGCTTCATCGGCAACATCAGCGAAGAGGGCGAGGGTGTGCTTACACACCTCGTGCTCGAGCTGAAGTACAGCGGCAAGCATCGCCAACCCACGATCCGCTCGGTGCAGCGGGTCAGCAAGCCGGGTCTGCGCATCTACAAGAACACTCGCCAGCTGCCCAAGGTGCTGGGCGGCCTCGGCGTGGCGATCATCTCCACCTCCAAGGGTGTGATGAGCGACCGTGACGCCCGCAAGCAGGGCGTCGGCGGCGAAGTGCTCTGCTACGTCTATTGATCCCGGGAGGTTGATCCATGTCACGTATTGGTAAATCGCCGATTCCCGTTCCGGGTGGCGTCAGCGTCAGCCTCAACGGTCTCGACGTCACAGTCAAAGGGCCCAAGGGCCAGCTCAGCCGCACCCTCCCCGAGGGTGTGACCATCGCCCAGGCCGGCGACACCCTGGTGGTGAGCCCCTCCAAAGAGAACCGTCGTTCTCGCGAACGCCACGGCCTCTGCCGCACCCTGGTGGCCAACATGGTCGAGGGCGTCAGCCAGGGCTTCACCCGCAAACTCGAGATCGTTGGCGTGGGCTACCGCGCTGCCGTTCAGGGCCAGAAGCTGGTGGTAACCGCCGGCTACAGCCACCCGGTGGAGATGGTGCCCCCCGAGGGCGTCAGCTTCGCCGTTGAGAACAACACCACCGTGTTGGTCTCTGGGGCGAATAAGGAGCTGGTGGGCAACGAAGCCGCCAAGGTGAGGGCGATCCGTCCTCCCGAGCCCTACAAGGGCAAGGGCATCAAGTACGAAGGCGAACGCATCCTTCGCAAGGCCGGCAAAACCGGCAAGAAATAGAGGTCTGCCTGAGCGCCGTTATCCTGCAACGCAATGTCCACACTCTCCCGCAAACAGCAGACCCAGAAGCGCCACCGCCGCCTGCGTCGCCATCTCTCCGGCACCGCCGGGCGGCCACGCCTGGCCGTGTTCCGCTCCAACAACCACATCTACGCCCAGCTCATCGACGACGAGGCCCAGAGCACGCTCTGTTCAGCCTCGACCCTCGACAAAGATCTGCGCACCAGCGTCAAGACCAGCGCCAACTGCGATGCCTCCGTCGCCGTTGGTCAGCTGGTTGCCCAGCGTGCCCTCGCCAAGGGCATTCAACAGGTGGTCTTCGATCGTGGCGGCAACCTCTACCACGGCCGTGTCAAGGCCCTGGCTGACGCCGCCCGGGAAGCGGGCCTTCAGTTCTGATCCCTGCTCTCACCATGACCGAAACCAACGACCAGATTCAATCCAGCGACATCCCGGCGGCAGCCGACGTCCCCGCAGCGGCCGAAGGCCAGCAGGAGCGTCGCGGAGGCCGGGGTGAGGGCAAGGGCGACCGCCGAGGCGGTGGCCGCGGCCGCGACAACCGTCGCGGCCAGGAGCGCGACTCCGAATGGCAGGAGCGCGTGGTGCAGATCCGCCGGGTCTCCAAGACCGTCAAGGGCGGCAAGAAGATGAGCTTCCGGGCCATCGTGGTGGTGGGCAACGAACGCGGCCAGGTGGGCGTGGGCGTGGGCAAGGCCGGCGATGTGATCGGCGCCGTGCGCAAGGGCGTGGCCGATGGCAAAAAGCATCTGGTTAAGGTGCCGATCACCCGCCACAGCTCCATCCCCACCCTCAGCAATGGCCGCGATGGTGCAGCCAGCGTGCTGATCCGCCCCGCCGCCCCCGGTACGGGTGTGATCGCAGGCGGTTCGATCCGCACGGTGCTCGAGCTGGCCGGCATCAAGAACGTGCTGGCCAAGCGCCTCGGCTCCAAAACCCCCCTCAACAACGCCCGCGCTGCGATGGTGGCCCTGGCCGCCCTGCGCACCCACAAGGAGACCGCCAAAGAGCGGGGTATCTCCCTTGAGCAGATCTACTCCTGAGGCCCGCCATGTCGCTCAATCTCCACACCCTCAAGCCCAACCCCGGCGCCCGGCGCCGCAAACTGCGCAAGGGCCGCGGCATCGCCGCTGGCCAGGGAGCCAGCTGCGGTTTCGGCATGCGTGGTCAGAAATCCCGCTCCGGCCGTCCCACCCGCCCGGGCTTTGAGGGCGGCCAGATGCCCCTCTACCGCCGCATCCCCAAGCTCAAGCACTTCCCCTTGGTGAACCCCACCGAGTTCAGCGTGCTGAACGTGGGCAGGCTTGCCACTCTCAAGGCCGGCTCCACCGTGAACCTCGATTCGCTTGTCAAGGAGGGCCTGCTCACCAGCCCCAAGCATCCGCTCAAGATTCTGGGCAATGGTGATCTGCAGGTGAAACTCACCGTTCAGGCGGCCGCCTTCAGCGCCGCAGCCCGCACCAAGATCGAAGCCGCTGGCGGCAGCTGCGAGCTGATCGCCTGATCAACGCTGCAGCCCACGGGCCTGAGCCGTCTGCCCGTGCCCTCCGGCTCGGCAGGCGGCTCTTCTGCTGCATCCCCCCTGTCCCCTTTCCCCCCTCGTCACCATGATCGTCAGCAGGGGCCGCAACCCCAGTGCCGCGGAAGTTCTCAGCCAGCTGATCCAGGCCGAGGGGCTGCGCAACAGGGTGCTCACCACCCTCGGCCTGCTGCTGCTGGTGCGGCTGGGCATCTACATCCCGGTGCCGGGCATCGATCGGGTGGCTTTCCAGGACTTTCTGCAGCGGGGCGGCCAGCTGATCGGCTTCCTCGACATCTTCACCGGCGGCGGCATCTCCACCCTGGGGGTGTTCGGCCTCGGGATCCTGCCGTTCATCAACGCTTCAATCATCATCCAGCTGCTCACCGCGGCTCTGCCCCAGCTGGAGGAGCTTCAGAAGAACGAGGGGGAAGCGGGACGCCGCAAGATTGCCCAGATCACCCGCTACGTGGCCCTGGGCTGGGGCATCCTGCAGAGCACCGTATTCGCCCTGATCCTGCGGCCCTATGCCAGTGCGGGTCTGGCAGAGCCGGTGTTCGTGCTCCAGACGGCCCTCGCCCTGGTGACGGGCTCGATGGTGGTGATGTGGATCAGTGAAGTGATCACCGAACGGGGCATCGGCCAGGGCGCTTCGCTGGTGATTTTCGTGAACATCGTGGCCACCCTGCCCAAGGCCCTCGGCTCCACGATCGAACTGGCCCAGAGCGGCGACCGCAGCACCGTTGGCGGCATCGTGGTGCTGGTGTTGGTGTTCCTGGTGACGATCGTGGGCATCATCTTCGTGCAGGAAGGCAACCGGCGGATTCCGATCGTGAGCGCCAAGCGCCAGGTTGGCGGCACCGGCGCCCTCGCCGCCCGCCAGAGCTATCTGCCGCTCAAGCTCAACGCCGGTGGCGTGATGCCGATCATCTTCGCCTCGGCGATGGTGTTCCTGCCGCTCACCATCGCCAACGTGACCCGCTCGCCCTGGCTGATCAAGGTGGCGGGCTACCTGAGCCCCAACAGCAGCACTCCCTGGCTCTATGCCCTGGTGTTCTTCGGCCTGATCGTGGGCTTTGCCTTTTTCTATGCCTCGCTCACGGTGAACCCGGTGGACATCGCCACCAACCTCAAGCGCAGCGGTGTGGCCGTGCCCGGCGTGCGCCCCGGCACGGCCACGGCCGCCTATCTGGGGGGGGTGCAGAACCGCCTCACCCTGCTGGGGGCCCTGTTCCTGGGCGCGGTGGCCATCATCCCCTCAGCCGTGGAAGGCGCCACCCAGGTGAAAACCTTCCAGGGCCTGGGGGCCACCTCCCTGCTGATCCTGGTGGGTGTGGCGATCGACACCGCCAAGCAGGTTCAGACCTACGTGATCTCCCAGCGCTACGAAGGGATGGTGCGCCAGTAACCCCAGCACACTGCCGCCTCGAACACACTCCAGCCTTCTCCGCCAGACCTCGCCCGGTCCCTTGGCCGGCCCGCCTGCCATGAACAAACGACTCCTCTTCCTCGGCCCCCCCGGCGCCGGCAAGGGCACCCAGGCCCAGCTCCTGGCCGGCTCCCACCAGTTGCTTCACCTCTCCACCGGCGACCTGCTGCGCCAGGAAGTGGCCCAGGGCTCGGCGCTCGGCCTGGAAGCCGAAGCCGTGATGGCCCGCGGCGAACTGGTGAGCGATGGGCTGGTGCTGGCCATCGTGCGCAGCCGCCTCGAGCAGCACCAGGGTGGCTGGCTGCTGGATGGGTTCCCCCGCAACCTCAGCCAGGCCGAAGCCCTCGATCAGTTGCTGCAGGAGCTGGATCAGCAGATCGAGCTGGTGGTGCTGATGGAACTCGATGACGCCGTGCTGATCCAGCGGCTGCTCAGTCGCGGCCGCGCCGATGACAACGAGGATGTGATTCGCCATCGCCTCGAGGTTTACCGCCAGCAGACCGAACCCCTGATTGCCTACTACCGCGGCAGGGGCCTGCTCACGGCCGTTGAGGCGGCGGGCACGGCCGAGGAGATCGGGGCTCGCATTGCCGAATTGGTGGATTGACCCCTGTGATAACGTGGCTGTTTGCAAATTCGGAGAGCCCACCACCATGAAGGTGCGTGCCTCAGTCAAGAAGATGTGCGACAAATGCCGGGTGATTCGCCGCCACGGCCGGGTGATGGTGATCTGCACCAACCCCAAGCACAAGCAGCGCCAGGGTTGAGAACGGGTCTCCAGCAGCCCTTGCTCCCGTCTCTGCCTCGATCGTTTCCCCTTTCATCGCCAGGCTTGCTACCTCAACTGCGAGCCTTGCCCCTGTTCCCAATACGCTTTTATCTCCCGTGGCTCGGATTGCCGGTGTCGATATCCCTCGCGACAAGAGGGTCGAAATTGCACTCACCTATGTGTATGGCATCGGGCTGACCCGTGCTCAGAAGATCATCGCCAAAACCGGCGTCGATCCCGACATCCGCGTCAAGGACCTCAGCGACGCCGACGTCCAGAAACTGCGCAATGCCGCCGAAACCTTCACCCTCGAAGGCGACCTGCGACGCCAGGAGGGCATGGCCCTCAAGCGCCTCCAGGACATCGGCTGCCTGAGGGGCCGCCGGCACCGCATGGGGCTGCCCGTTCGCGGCCAGCGCACCCGCACCAATGCCCGCACCCGCCGCGGTGCCCGCAAAACCGTGGCCGGCAAGAAGAAGTAAGGGCCCCGCCCGGATTCCCAGCCCCGCCAGCAGCGGCCACCGGCGTCACCCAAGCGCTCCCCCAACGTTCCCCGATCACCTCCTGCCCCGTGCAGGCCTTCCGCCATGGCCAAGCCCGCCAAGAAATCCGGCGCCAAAAAGACCAAACGCAATGTGCCCAACGGTGTGGCACATATCCAGAGCACCTTCAACAACACGATCGTTTCGATCACCGATACGGCCGGCGAGGTGATCTCCTGGTCGTCTGCGGGGGCCAGCGGCTTCAAAGGAGCCCGCAAGGGAACCCCCTTCGCCGCCCAGACGGCGGCCGAAGCGGCCGCCCGTCGCGCCCTCGAGCAGGGCATGCGCCAGATCGAGGTGCTGGTGCGCGGTCCCGGCTCCGGGCGTGAAACGGCGATCCGGGCCCTGCAGGTGGCCGGCCTGGAAATCACCCTGATCCGCGACGTCACACCGCTGCCCCACAACGGTTGTCGCCGCGCCAAGCGCCGGCGCGTCTGATCCTTCGACGTTCGACCATCAGCGTCAGTTCCCCTTCCCCGACCCCCAGACCGTGCTGCATTACCAGATCGATCGGATCGAGCACCAGATCGCCGAAGACCGCTCCCAGACCGGCGTGTTTGTGATCGGCCCCCTCGACCGAGGCCAGGCCATCACCCTCGGCAATGCCCTGCGCCGCACGCTGATGGGGGGCCTTGAAGGCAGCGCCGTGACCGCCGTGCGGATCGCAGGCGTCAACCACGAATACGCCACCGTTCCCGGCGTGCGCGAGGACGTGCTCGACATCCTGCTGAATTGCAAGGGTGTGACCGTCAACAGCCGCAACCGGGAGCTTGAGATCGGCCGCCTGGTGGTCAATGGCCCAGCTGCTGTGACGGCCTCCGATCTGCAGTTCTCCTCCCAGGTGCAGATCATCAACGGCGACCACCCGATCGCCATCGTGGCCGATGGCCACAGCCTCGAGATGGAGGTGCATGTGGAGCGCGGCGTCGGTTATCGCCCCGTCGACCGCCACAACGAAGAAACCAGCGCCATCGATCTGCTCCAGATCGATGCGGTGTTCATGCCGGTGCGCCGCGTCAACTACACCGTCGACGAGACGGCCGTGGGCGAAGGTGGCTCGGCCCGCGAGCGGCTGCGGCTCGAGATTGAAACCGACGGCTCCGTCACTCCTGACGATGCCATGGCCCAGGCTGCCAACTTCCTGATCGGCCTGTTCCAGCCCCTGGCCACGCTCACCATGATGGATGAGCCGGGCGTTGAACCGGAGCCCTCCGCCGAAGCCCAGATCCCTCTCGAGGAGCTGAATCTCTCGGTGCGGGCCTACAACTGCCTCAAGCGGGCTCAGGTGAATTCGGTCTCCGACCTGATGGGCTTCAGCTATGAAGACCTTCTGGAGATCAAGAACTTCGGCTCCAAATCGGCCGATGAGGTGATCGAGGCTCTCGAGCGCATCGGCATCACCCTGCCCCAGAGCCGCACCAGCGCCTGATCGGCCAGCACGGCTCCCCCCAGCACCTTCCTGGCTCCCCTACGCGTCCACGAGCAAGCCCCATGCGACACCAGTGCCGAGTCCCCCTGCTGGGACGCCCCGCCGACCAACGCAAAGCGATGTTGCGGGGTCTCACCACCCAGCTGATCCGCGAAGGTCGGATCACCACCACCAAGGCCAGGGCCAAGGCCCTGCGCGATGAAACCGAGCGGATGATCAGCCTGGCCAAGGAGGGCAGCCTCGCCGCCCGCCGCCGGGCGATTGGCTACATCTACGACAAGCAACTGGTGCACGCCCTGTTCGACAAGGCCCAGGAGCGCTACGGCGATCGCCAGGGTGGCTACACCCGCATCATCCGCACCATCCGCCGCCGCGGCGACAACGCCGAAATGGCGATCATCGAACTCGTCTGAGCCTGGCCCGCCAGCGCCCATCCCCTCGTCTGTGATGGCAGAGCAGATCCGCCGGATCGCCCTCTGCCTCCAGTACGAGGGTTCAGCCTTTTCTGGCTGGCAGCGCCAGAGCAACGCCGCCAGCGTTCAGGAAACACTGGAGGCGGCAATCGCCGACCTCGACCCCAACCGCCCGGCCCTGGCGGTTGCAGCAGGCCGCACCGACAGCGGCGTGCATGCCGCCGGCCAGGTGGTGCATTTCGAGGCCTGCGGACCAATCCCCGCCCAGCGCTGGGCCAAGGCCCTCAATGGCCGCCTGCCGCCGACAATCCGGGTGCGGGCCGCCAGCGAGGTGCCTCGGCAGTGGCACGCCTGTTTCAGCGCCACCTACCGGCGCTACCGCTACACGATCTACAACGGGCGCACACCCAACCTCTTTCTGGCCCCCTGGAGCTGGCATTGCTACCGCCAGCGTCTCAACGAGCAGCCCATGGCCGAAGTGCTCGAAGCGATGCTGGGGGAGCACAACTTTGCAGCCTTCCAGCGGGCCGGCAGCAGCCGCTCCCACAGCCGCACCACCCTTCAGGAGGTGCGGCTCGAGCGCCAGGGCGACCTGCTGACCATCGAACTGCAGGCCAGCGGCTTCCTCTACGGCATGGTGCGGCTCGTGGTGGGCCAGCTGGTGGCGGTCGGCGAAGGGCGCCTCGATCCAGCCACCTTTCTGGAGCGCTGGCGCCTGCAGGCGCGCCAGCAGGTCAAGCATGCCGCCCCGCCCCAGGGTCTCTGCCTGCTGCGGGTGGGCTACCCAGAGCCCGTCTTCCCAACCCGGGCCTGGTATGATTGCCAACCGCGGTTTCAGTTGGAGATCTCCGACACGCCGTGATCGTTGCCTGCATGGAGGGATCCCCCGATCCTTTCCCGGTGCTGCGACGCAGCGGAAGGACCTTCGACCTGCCTCATCCGTTCCCTCACCTCCGTCCCTGCTCTGCAGGGGCCGTCCGGTGAAGGGCTAGGGTCAGATCAGGGTTTTGCCCTTGATGCAGGGATTGCCCCTGAATCAGCCCTGCCTCAGCAGATGAGCGGGCCTCCGCCTGTCCTGCCCCATCCCCGTGATGGGCCTCCTCCGATCCGGCCTGCCGGTGTGATGAACAAGACCCCCCTGCCCTCCATCGATTCCCTCGAACGCCAGTGGTTTCTGGTGGACGCCGAGAATCAGACCCTTGGCCGCCTGGCCAGTGAAGTTGCCCAGGTGCTGCGCGGCAAGAACAAGCCCTGCTACACCCCCCATCTCGACACCGGCGATTTTGTCGTCGTGATCAACGCCGAGAAGATCAAGGTGAGCGGCAACAAAGCCAACGACAAGCTCTACCGCCGCCACTCGGGCCGCCCGGGCGGCATGAAAACCGAAACCTTCAGCGCCCTGCAGGCCCGCCTGCCCGAGCGGATCATCGAAAAGGCCATCAAGGGCATGCTTCCCCACAACGCCCTCGGGCGTCAGCTGTTCCGCAAGCTGAAGGTGTACAAGGGCAGCAGCCATCCCCACGCCGCCCAGCAACCCCAGGTCCTCGCCCTCGATCCCGCCACCGCCGCCCCATGAGCACCACCGCCAACCGCGTCGTTTACTGGGGCACCGGCCGTCGCAAGACCGCCGTGGCCCGTGTGCGCCTTGTTCCCGGTAACGGCACCGTGACCATCAACGGCCGCCCCGGTGACAACTATCTGAACTACAACCCCGTTTACCTGGCAGCCGTCAAAGCCCCCCTCAAGACCCTCGGCCTGGCAGCGGAGTACGACCTGCTGGTGAACGTTCGCGGCGGCGGCCTTACCGGCCAGGCCGATGCCATCAAGCAGGGGGCGGCCCGCGCCCTGTGCGAGCTGTCGCTCGACAACCGCAAATCCCTCAAAACCGAAGGCCACCTCAGCCGCGACCCCCGCGCCAAGGAGCGTCGCAAGTACGGCCTCAAGAAAGCCCGTAAGGCGCCTCAGTTCTCCAAGCGCTGATTTCCTGTTCTCGCCATCAGCTCCTTTCCGTCATGCCCAAGGCCGACATCCATCCCACCTGGTATCCCGATGCCAAGGTGATCTGCAACGGAGAAGTGGTGATGACCACTGGCTCCACCCAGCCTGAGATCCACGTCGACGTATGGAGCGGTAACCACCCCTTCTACACCGGCACCCAGAAGATCCTCGACACCGAGGGAAGGGTCGATCGCTTCATGCGCAAGTACGGCATGGGCGGAACCGATGGCAGCAGCGGCGGCACCGCTGAAAAAGCCGCCGCCAAGCCGGCCGCAGAAGATGGGGCCGAGACCGAAGCCGCCAGCACCTGAGCGTCGGATCATCGCGATGCCCCTGGCCGGGTGCTTTCGGGCATCCGGCTTTTTTGTTGAGGTCGCCCGCCTCGCGGGGATGGCCCCACCCCGTTGCCCCGCCCCATGGCCCCACCCCCCAGTTGATGGACCCCTCCCTCCTGGACGAGCGCCTGCAAACGGCGCGCCGCAGCTTCGAGACCCTCGAGCGGCAACTGGCCGACCCGGCCGTTACCGCCAATCCGACCCAGTTGCAGGCGATCGCCCGCGAGCGGTCCCGGCTAGAGCCGCTGGTGCACAACCACCAGCGGCTGCTGAAGCTGGAGCAGGAGGAACGGGAGGCCCGGGCCGTGCTCAAGGAGCACCGCGGCGATCCCGCGATGGCAGAACTGGCCCAGGAGGAGCTGGCCTCGCTGGCTGAGGCCATCGCCAAGCTGCGCCATGCGCTCACGATCGCCCTGCTGCCCACCGATCCCCGCGATGAACGCAGCGTGATGCTGGAGATCCGCGCCGGCGCCGGCGGCGACGAAGCGGCGATCTGGGCCGGCGACCTGGCCCGCATGTACGAGCGCTATGCCCAGGCGGTGGGCTGGCGGGTGACGCCAGTGAGCGCCTCGGAGGCCGAGCTGGGCGGCTACAAGGAACTGATCCTGGCCATCGAGGGTGAAGGGGTGTTCAGCCAACTGAAGTTCGAGGCCGGCGTGCACAGGGTGCAGCGGGTGCCGGCCACCGAATCCCAGGGTCGGGTGCACACCTCCACCGCCACCGTGGCGGTGATGCCGGAGGCCGATCCGGTGGAAGTGCAGATCGATCCCACCGAGATCGAGCTCAGCACCGCCCGCTCCGGCGGCGCCGGCGGCCAGAACGTGAACAAGGTGGAAACAGCCGTAGACCTGCTGCATAAGCCCACCGGCATCCGCGTGTTCTGCACCCAGGAGCGCTCCCAGCTGCAGAACCGTGAGCGGGCCATGGAAATCCTGCGCGCCA
>JAWOHV010000174.1:0-11002 GCA_046484965.1 Prochlorococcaceae cyanobacterium | reverse complement strand
TGAACGCTGAGCCGCGCGCATTAGTACGTTCTGCTGGCGTGAGTCGAACCACCCCACCATCAAGACGTGAAGCATCACCGTTAAGGACTGTGAGGTCAGACTGACTTATCGTCTGCATGCCTTGGTTAGTTTTAACTTCTCGGTACCCTGAGGCATAGCCGTTGTTTTTGTCAAGCTCCTCTCTAGGCGACGAGATGTTGGGGAGGTTCGGCACCTAGTGCTTCTAAGTGCTGTCGTCGGCTGCATTTTGCTGCATTTTTGCAGTCTTCTGAATGCTTTGACTCACATGGATGTCAGCCGATTTTCAGTATTCTCTCACTTTCTGATCAGGGATTTCTCTGCTCTTGCTCTGACAGCCTTTCTGGCTGTCGTTTAGGGTGAGTGAAGCCCAGGCTGCTTGTCTTGGCTAGCTGGGGGCTGTTCTTCAAAGTGCAAGGAGTTGCCTTGCTGCCACACGCTTCGTGGCCCTCCAGTATCTGCAGCGGCTCCCAAATAGTGCCTGCGTTATAATAAAAAGCCCGCCGCTACTCGTCAGGTGAAGCGAGCTGCTGATGCCTCGGCCAGTGCTGCCTGCGCTTGTGTTGTTAGAAAGGCATCTTTGGCCGCTTCAGGCCGCCTTTTGATGCCACCTTGCCAGCGGCAGATGCTGAACGGCTCGAGCCTGATTCATCGATAGCACCACTCCATCAATCTGTTTGGCGATATCCCGCAGCTGCTCCTCGAGAGCTGCCAGTTCCTTGTCATAGGCATCGGCCAGCTGAAACAGATGGCGAGAGAACTGAATGTTCTCAGCCGCCTGGTTGATGGCATCGCCGATTCCCTCAGAGAAGGTTTGCCGGAGTTCTTCCCGATTAAGTTCTGCTCCGCTGGGAAGGGGCTGAAGCAGTTGTCGCTTGTTCTCCATGATCGCTGTTGAATTTGATTGAATCAGACTAATGGCCCTTTTGTGGCTTGTTTCGATTCTCAGTGAAATCACACCGCACCGTTACTGCTCTCTCCCCCAGCCGCCTGGCGCTTCTGATGGCTGGCTGAGTGTCAGCCCTGCGTCGGCACCTCCCCCGCAGACCTAGCCTGGAGATCCCCCTGGCCCGGTGCCCCCGATGGCTGCCTATCCGGCCTATCCCGTTCCCGCCGATGAGGAGCTGCGGCTCCGGGATCTGGAGCGCCATGGTCTGCTCGACAGCAGCCCCGATCCCCATTTCGATCGCATCGTGCGGCTGGCGGCCGACATCTTCCACGTGCCGATCGCCCTGATCTCACTGGTGGATGCCAATCGCCAGTGGTTCCTCTCCCGCCACGGCCTGGATGTGTGCGAATCCCCGCGGGAGACGGCCTTCTGTGCCCATGCGATCGCCGCCGATGCGGTGCTGGTGGTGCCCGATGCCCAGGCCGACGAACGCTTCAGCACCAATCCGCTGGTGACGGGCGAACCCCACATCCGTTTCTATGCCGGTGCGCCGCTGCGCTCCCCTGATGGACACAACCTCGGCACCCTGTGCGTGATCGATCGCCAGCCGAGAGCCTTCGGGCCCCAGGAGGTCCAGCGGCTGCAGCTCCTAGCTGAGCTGGCGATGCGGGAGATCGAGCTGCGGCTTGCTGCCAGCCACTGCCCCGTGACCGGCCTGCCCCACCGCAAGGCTTTTTTCGCGATCGGCGCCAAGGAGTTCGCGCGGGCCCGCGTCCAGGACAGCCCCCTCTCTCTGCTTACGATCGACGTTGATAACTTCCGACAGATCAACCAGCGCTGGGGCCATCCCGCTGGCGACCAGGTGTTGCTCGACCTCTGCCAGCTCTGCCGAGGTTTCCTGAACGAGGTGGATTATCTGGCCCGCCTCGGCGACGAGCAGTTTGCCCTGTTGCTGGTGGGCCGCGACCACGAGGCCGCCACCGCCCTGGCCGAGGAGTTGCGCCTGGCCGTGAACGCCATGGCTGGCGTTTTCAGCCATTCCGACTATCAACTGCACATCAGCGGTGGGCTCACCAGCCTCGGTTCCGGCGACCACCACTTCGGCGAGCTGGTGCTGCGGGCCGACCGGGCCCTGGAGCTAGCCAAGGGCAATGGTCGCGACCAGATTGCATCCTTGCTTGGTTCCTGAAGTTCAGGCCTGAGCCACTGGCACGTCGCTGAGACGGGTCGTGGCGGCCCGCGACAGGCGTGAGCGGCGCATCGACCACTGGGGCTGCAGGCCGCAGGCGGCCCACTGCACCGTGCCGCGGCCATAGCGGCGGTTGAGGCCATCGATGGTGGCCATCAAGGCTTCGCGCCGCTGCTGCTGCTCTGCCGGCAACGGCGCCAGCAGGTGGTGCTGCAGCAGTTCGAGCGGCTGCAGCTGCTGTAGCAGCACCCCGGCCTTCTGCAGGGGGTGATGGGGTTTGAACAGCCGCTCGGCCAGGGGCAGGGCGGCGGCCAGCAGCACGGCGGTGTCGTTGCTGGGCAGGGCCAGGGCCACGGTGGCAGCCTGGCTGTAGAAGCTGCTGCCGTTGAAGGGGCTGCTGCGCACGAACACGGTGATGCTGCCGGCCCGCTGGCGCTGCTGGCGCAGCTTCTCGGCGGCGCGGCTGAGGTAGGTGGCGATGGCCTCGCGCAGCAGCGGCAGCTCGCGGATCGGTTGGCTGAAGCTGCGGCTGACGCAGGTTTCCTGCTTCGCCGGCGCCACACTCGCCAGTGGCAGGCAGCGCACCCCGCGCAGCTCCTGCTGCAGGCGCACCCCCACCACGCCGTAGCGGCGCCGCAACTCGCCTTCGGCCATGTCGCGCAGGGCGCGGGCGTCGGCTACGCCCCGCAGGCGGCACCAGCGGGACAGGCGTCGGCCGATGCCCCACACGTCCTCGATGGCCACGCGCGCCAGCCAGGGGTCCATCGGCCCGCCGCAGCCGGCATCGCTGCCCAGGTCGAACACCCCCCGGTGGCCCGGATCACCCTTGGCCAGGCGGTTGGCCAGCTTGGCCAGCACCTTGGTGGGGGCGATGCCCACGGCCACCGGCAGCCCCAGGTGCCGCTGCACCTGGCGGCGCAGCGCCTGACCCCAGGCCTGCAGGTCGCCGCCACTGGGGCGGTGCAGCAGGCCGAAGGCTTCATCGATCGAATAGATCTCGAGCTCCTCCACCCAGGCCTCGAGCGTTGCCATCAGGCGATTGCTCATGTCGGCGTAGAGGGCGTAGTTGGAGCTGCGCACGATCACGCCATGGCGCTCCAGCTGGGGCCGCACCTGGAAGAAGGGGCTGCCCATCGGGATGCCCAGGGCGCGGGCCTCGGCGCTGCGCGAGACGATGCAGCCGTCGTTGTTGGAGAGCACCACCAGCGGCCGGCCGATCACCGCCGGGTCGACCACCGCCTCGCAGGAGGCATAGAAGTTGTTGCCGTCGATCAGCACCGTGGCCAGGGCCATGGCGGTTGCCTAGAGCGGATGGATGGTGTGGATCGCCACGCCCCAGAGGCGGTGGTCGTCGGCGTCGCCGAGCTCCAGCGGCGGGTAGTCGGGATTGGCGGCCTCCAGGCGCCAGCGGCCCTGCCGCTGCACCAGCCGTTTGAGCGTGAAGGCGCCATCCACGGCGGCCACCACGATGCGGCCGGAGCGGGGTTCGACGCTGCGGTCGACGATCAGCAGGTCGCCGTGGTGGATGCCGGCGCCGCGCATCGAATCACCGCTGACGCGCAGGAAGAAGGTGCTGCTGGGATGGCGGATCAGCTGCTCGTTGAGGTCGATGCCGGCCTCGACGTAGTCGTCGGCGGGGCTGGGGAAGCCGGCAGCCACATTCTCACCGGCCAGGGGCAGAACCAGGGCCTGGCGGCGCGGCTGGGGGCGCAGGGGCCCCAGGGGAGTGAGCGGATCAGGTTCGGACACGGCGGGCCAGGACACGCCGCCAATGGTAGTGCAAATGTACTGACCCGGCTGTTGGCTGGCCCGGCTGTTGGCTGGCTCAGCTGTTGGCTGGCTCAGCTGTTGGCTGGCTCGGCTGTTGATCTGCTCAGCCGTCGTCTTCGAGCAGCAGTTGCTTGAAGGCGCTGTAGAGCTCCTGCTCGGCCGCCGTTCCGGCCTGGGGCCGCTTGCGCCTGCTCAGGTGGTCGCTCTGGGGGCGCTTGGCCGGGGGGGTGCGGCCGGCCGGCGACGCCGGGGCAGGTTGACTGCTGGCCTCCGTCTGCTTCAGGCGCTCCAGCAGGTGGGGAGGCACCGTGCCATCGTGGCTTGCCTGCATCAGTTCCCGGAACAGCTGGGCGGGATCCTGCTCCGTTTCCACGGGGTGGCGCCGATCGCGGGCGGTGGCGGCAGGCTGGGATGGCGCCTGGGGTGCCGGCAGGGGCTGGGGCAGGCTGCGGCCCAGCTGGCGCAGCCGCTCAAGGCTGCGGGGATCAAAGGCCATCTCAGGGACAGTCCAGGGTGTCGCGGGTGGCGCGGCCGGTCACCGGGTTGGTGCCACTGGCCAGCGCGCAGAGCTTGGTGAGGGAATCACCTCGCAGGGGAACATTGCTGAAATCAGCCCCCGTGATCGTCACACCGTCGAAGCGGGTGTTGAAGGCGAAGGCGTCCTCCAGCACGGCGTTGCTGAGGTTGGTGCCCTGGAACACCGCTGAATCCAGGGTGGCGCCGCGCAGGTCGGTGTCGCTGAGGTCGGCATCCTGCAGCTTGGCGCCGAAGAGGCTGGCGCCGCGCAGGTCGGCGCCGTGGAAGTCGGCATCGCGCAGGTTGGTGAGGTTGAAGGTCACCTCGCGCAGGTCAGCGCCATGGAAATCGGCACCGATCAGCACCTGTTTGGCGTAATCCATCGCCGCCTGGGCCGGGGCCACTGGCAACAGCAGCAGGGCGGAGCAAAGGGAAGCAAAGAACAGCTTCGATAGCCCCTGCAGGGGAAAGACCAGCCAGCGGGGCATTGGGGCAGGGCAGCGATGCACAGCCTAGGAATGGCACCTGCGAATGGGATCCTTGGCCCCACTTCTGGCATGAACTTCTGAACCCAGGCTGCTGCCATGCCTTGGGAACAATGACCGCATCGTTGCTGCCAAGAGATGCCGCGCACGCAGGAGCAACGCCAGGGCGACTGGGCCGAGCAGCGGGTGCTGCGGCTGCTGCAGCAGCGGGGCTGGCAGCTGCTGGCGCGCAACTGGCGCTGCCGTTGGGGGGAGCTGGATCTGGTGCTGGCCAAGCCCGACCGCTTGCTGCTGGTGGAGGTGAAGGGCAGGCGATGCAAGGGTCCTGATGGCTGGGGCGTGGCAGCGCTGCGGCTGCCCAAGCGGCAGAGGATGGAGCGGGCCTGGCACTGCTGGCTGGCGGCCAACCCCCGCTGGGCGGCCTGGCCGGTGGAGCTGGCCTATGCATTGGTGCCGCTGCCACCGGCCCGGGGCGAGGTGCGCTGGATGCGGCATGGGTAGCGCGGCCAGCCAATCTGGGGGCACGCCGCAGCGCTTCGATGGGCCTGGAGAGGAGCTTTGCCGGCCATCGCGCCCGCAAGCGATTTGGCCAGCACTGGCTGATGGATGGGGCGGTGCTTGATCAGATCGTGGCCGCAGCGGCCCTGGGACCGCAGGATCGGGTGCTGGAGATCGGCCCAGGCCGGGGTGCCCTCACCGAGCGGCTGCTGGCGTCGCCCGCGGCGCTGGTGCAGGCGGTGGAGCTCGACCGTGACCTGGTAGCCGGGCTGCAGCAGCGCTTCGGCGCCGAGCCGCGCTTGCGGTTGATCGCCGGCGATGCCCTGACGGTGGATCTGGGTGGTGCCGACGGGGCAGGCCGCAGCGAGCCTCCGCTCACGAAGGTGGTGGCAAACATCCCCTACAACATCACCGGGCCGCTGCTGGAGCGCCTGGTGGGGCGGCTCGATCGGCCGGCGGAGCAGCCTTTCGCGCGTCTGGTGCTGCTGGTGCAGCAGGAGGTGGGCGAACGGATCAGGGCCCGCCCGGGCAGCAGCAGCTTTTCTGCTTTGAGCGTGCGCCTGCAGCTGCTGGCCCGCTGCAGCAAGGTGTGCTCGGTGCCGCCGCGCTGCTTCCAGCCGCCGCCGAAGGTGCACTCGGAGGTGATCCTGCTGGAGCCCTTGCCGGCGGCCGAGCGACCCGATCCCGAGCTGGCGCGCAGCACCGAGGGGCTGCTCAGGCGCTGTTTTGCGGCGCGTCGCAAGATGTTGCGTAACAGCCTCAGCGGCCTGCGCCCCGCCGAGGAGCTGGCAGCGCTGGCGGCGGCGGCGGGGATCGGCCTCGACCAGCGTCCCCAGGAGTTGGCGCCGGCAAGCTGGCTGGCCCTGGCGGCCGGCTTGAATCGGGCTGAGTTCGTGAGCGCTACTCCAGTGGCCGCTGCCCCCGGAGCCCATGGCTGAGCTGATCGCCGTTGCCCCCGCCAAGATCAACCTGCATCTGGAGGTGCTGGGCCTGCGGCCCGATGGCTTCCATGAGCTGGCGATGGTGATGCAGAGCCTCGAGCTGGCCGACCGGCTGGAGCTGGCGAGCCGCGACGATGGCAGGATCGTGCTGCACTGCGAGGGCGCGGAACTCTCCAGCGGCCCCGACAATCTGATCGTGCGGGCGGCCGAGTCTCTGCGGCGGCAGCTGGGCCGGCCGCAGTTGGGGGCCACGCTGCTGCTCCAGAAGCGGATTCCGATCGGGGCTGGCCTGGCCGGCGGCTCCAGCGATGCGGCGGCCACCCTGCTGGGCCTGGCGGCTCTCTGGCAGTTGGAGTTGCCACAGGCCATGCTCCAAGAGCTGGCCGCTGGCCTCGGTTCAGATGTGCCCTTCTGCCTGGCGGGTGGCTGCCAGCTTTGCTTCGGCCGCGGAGAGCTGCTGGAGCCCTTGCCGCCGCCGCCGGCGCCGTGGGCAGTGCTGCTGGTGAAGAATCCGCAGGCGAGCGTATCGACACCCTGGGCCTACGGCCGCTGCCGCGAGCTGCGGCAGGATTTTTACCTCAGCAGCGAGGCCGAATTCGAGCAGCGTCGCGCGGCCCTGCGCCAGGGGCCGCTGCTGGCGGCGCTGCGCTCCGAGCGGCCGTTGCCGCCGCTGCGCAACGACCTGCAGGCGGTGGTGGAGCCCCAGGAGGCCAGCGTGCGGGCTGGACTGGAGTTGCTGCGCCGGGCGCCGGGGGGCCCCGGTGCAGGGCCCCTGGCTGTGGCGATGAGCGGCTCAGGGCCGAGTCTGTTTGCCCTCTTCCCTTCCCTGGCAGCCGCTGAAGCCGCCGAGCGGGCCCTGGCCGGCGAGCTGGCGGCGGCGGGCTTGGAGAGCTGGTGCTGCCGGTTGCGATCCCAGGGTGTCAGCCTGGAGGCGGTGCAGCCTGTGGCATGAGCGAAACCCCCGATCCGATCACCTCTAGCGGGCCAACGGCGGAGCCTGCTGAGCGGCCGCGCAAAGGCCCGCTCAGTTTTCTTTCGGGCTCGCTTACCAGCCTTGGCCTGGGCTGGCTCTGCCTGCAGCTGGCCCGTCGGCTGGTGGTGCATTACGCCAACCATCCGCCCCAGTTCAGCTCCCGCCTTGCCCAGAGCATCGGCGTCGCGATGAAAACCCTGGCGGTGGGCATGAGCTTCCTGGCCACCTTCACCTTTGCCTTCGTGGGCCTGGGCCTCTTCCTGGTGTTCCTGCGCAGCCTTCTGCCGGCGCGGCCGGCCGAAGGGGCCTAGCTTGACGCTCTGCCCTGTCTAGGCTGTTTCGAGGATCCGCCGCACCGATGACCCCCCACGACCTGGGCCTGCTGGCCACCCTGCTGCTGCCGGGCATGCTGCTCTCGGTGCTGCTGCTGGCCACCTTCGCCGCCGGCGGCTGAGATAGGTTGACCGCTCCGCCGGCCTTGCCGGATTCGCCTCTCAGCCGTGGCCGAAACCCTGCTGTTCAACGCGTTACGTGAAGCGATCGACGAGGAGATGGCACGCGACCCGATGGTCTGCGTGATGGGCGAAGACGTGGGCCAGTACGGCGGTTCCTACAAGGTCACCAAGGACCTCTACGAGAAGTATGGCGAGCTGCGCGTGCTCGACACCCCGATCGCCGAGAACAGCTTCACGGGCATGGCGGTAGGCGCGGCGATGACCGGCCTGCGGCCGATCGTGGAAGGCATGAACATGGGCTTTCTGCTGCTCGCCTTCAACCAGATCTCCAACAACATGGGGATGCTCCGCTACACCAGTGGCGGCAACTTCACAATTCCAGCCGTAGTGCGTGGCCCCGGTGGCGTGGGCCGGCAGCTGGGGGCTGAACACAGCCAGCGCCTGGAGGCCTACTTCCATGCCGTACCGGGTATCAAGATCGTGGCGGTGAGCACCCCCACCAATGCCAAGGGTCTGATGAAGGCCGCGATTCGCGATAACAACCCGGTGCTGTTTTTCGAACATGTGCTGCTCTACAACCTTTCTGAACAGCTGCCTGATGGCGAATACGTCTGCGCCCTAGATCAGGCCGATCTGGTGAAGCAGGGTAGTGATCTGACCATCCTCACCTACTCGCGGATGCGCCACCACTGCCTCAAGGCGGTGGAGCAGTTGGAGAAGGAGGGGGTGAGTGTGGAGCTGATCGACCTGATCAGCCTCAAACCCTTCGACATCGAGACGATCACCCGCTCGATCCGCAAGACCCACAAGGTTCTTGTGGTTGAGGAATGCATGAAAACGGGTGGCATCGGCGCCGAGCTGATCGCCCTGATCACCGAGCACTGCTTCGACGATCTCGACGCTCGGCCGGTACGCCTCTCCTCCCAGGACATCCCCACCCCCTACAACGGCACCCTGGAAAACCTCACGATCATTCAGCCCCATCAGATCGTGGCAGCCGCCCAGGCCCTCCAAGCAGGCACCCTCTGAGATGGCACGCCAACAGGGGTGGCTGGCGCTGATTCTGGCCCTGGCCATCGCGGCCGCTGCATTGCTGGCCAGCTATCCGTTGCAACTGGGCCTGGATCTGCGCGGCGGCAGCCAGCTCACCCTCGAAGTGCAGCCCAGCGGCAAGATCACCAAGGTGGAGAGCGAGCAGCTCGATGCCGTCAAGGAGGTATTGGAGCGCCGCATCAACGGCCTCGGAGTGGCGGAATCCAGCCTGCAGACCGTGGGCAGCAACCAGCTGGTGCTGCAGCTCCCCGGTGAGTCGGATCCAAGCCGGGCAGCGAAGGTGCTGGGAACTACCGCCCTGCTGGAGTTCCGGGCCCAGAAGCCTGGAACTGAGCAGGAGATGGATGGGCTGCTGAAGCTCAAGCGCCAGGCCCAGGCCGTGCTCGGCCTGCGCCGCGCCAAGCCCGCTGCTGATGACTCCTCCAAGAACCAACCCCAGCCCCAGATTCAGGCCGATGAACTGGCCAAGGCACTCGGCGAGCTGGGAATAACGGTGCCAGGTGGCAGCAGCGAAACCGAGCAACTGGAGCTGCTTCTTGATGCGGTCAATCGCCGCATCGTTTCGCTCTACGAACCGGCGGCGCTCAGCGGCAAGGACCTGGTGAGTGCAGGCCGCCAGCAGCAGCAAACCGGCAGCGGCTGGGATGTGACCCTGGGCTTCAACCGCGAGGGCGGCGAACAATTCGCCAGCCTCACCCAGTCGATCGCAGGCACCCAGCGGCTGCTCGGGATCGTGCTCGATGGGCGCTCGATCAGCGAGGCCAGCGTGGGTCCCGAGTTCAAGCTTGCCGGCATCACCGGTGGCGGCGCCAGCATCACCGGCAATTTCAGCGCTGAGGAAGCGCGCGATCTCGAGGTGCAGTTGCGAGGCGGTTCGCTGCCATTGCCGGTGAAGGTGATCGAGGTGCGTACGGTCGGTCCCACCCTGGGGGCCGAGAACATCCGTCGCAGCCTGGTGGCTGCCCTCTGCGGCCTCGCCCTGGTGGCGGTGTTCATGGTGGTGGTCTACCGCTTGCCAGGGTTGGTGGCAGTGGTGGCGCTGGGCCTCTATGCCCTGTTCAACCTGGCGATCTACTGCTTGATTCCGGTAACCCTGACGTTGCCAGGCATCGCTGGTTTCATCCTCTCGATTGGCATGGCGGTGGATGCCAACGTGCTGATCTTTGAACGGGTTAAGGAGGAACTGCGCACCGGCAACACCCTGATCCGCTCGATCGACACCGGCTTCTCGCTGGCCTTTTCCTCGATTCTCGATGGCCATGTCACCACCTTGATCAGCTGCGTCGCCCTGTTCGCCCTTGGCACCGGCCTGGTCAAGGGCTTCGCGATCACCCTGGCGATCGGTGTGCTGCTCAGCCTGTTCACCGCACTCACCGGCACGCGCACCTTGCTGCGCCTGCTGATGAGCTATCCGTCGCTGCGGCGGGCCACCTACTTCCTGCCGGCGGGTCAGCTGCCGGCCCGTGCCTGAAGCCATGAGCGCCTCCTTCCCTTTCGCCTTGCGCAGCATCAACCGCCACCGGCGCCTGGCCTGGATGGTGTCGCTGCTGGCGGTGGCCCTGAGCCTGCTCGGCATGGCGATCAGCTGGTTCAACCCAGCCATTGCCTCACCGCTCAAACTTGGCCTCGATTTCACCGGTGGCAGCCAGATCCAGCTCAGCCGTGTCTGCGGCGAGCGCTGCCCCGAGTTGGGGACCGCTGCCGTGCAGCAGCGCCTCGATCAGCTGAAGCTGCCGGCTAACGAGGAACAGCGGCCACCGAGCCTGGGGGGCAGCGCCATCCAGCTGCTCGATGGCGGCAGTTCGCTGATGTTGCGACTGCCGAACCTCAGCGTCGAGCAGGGCCAGGCGGTGGTGGATGGCCTCCAGGATCTGGCCGGTCCATTCGAAGCGGGCGGAGTGGCGGTTGACAGCATCGGCCCAACCCTGGGAGATCAGTTGCTGCGCAGCAGCCTGATTTCGCTGCTGGTGAGTTTCATTGGCATCGCTACCTACATCACCTTCCGCTACGACCGCATCTACGCCGTTCTGGCGATCTTCTGCCTGCTCCACGATGTGTTGATCACCAGTGGAGTGTTCGCCTGGCTTGGCCTGCTGCTTGGGGTGGAGGTGAACAGCCTGTTCGCGGTGGCGCTGCCCACCGTGGCGGGATATTCAGTGATCGACACGGTTGTGGTTTTCGACCGCATCCGCGAAAAATCCAAAAGCCTGCAGGG
>JAWOHV010000064.1:0-15678 GCA_046484965.1 Prochlorococcaceae cyanobacterium | reverse complement strand
CAGGAAAAACCGGTAAAATCACTGCCAGCAGAGGTCCATCGAACCGCGACTGGTGGCCCAATCAACTGACCCTGAGCAACCTGCACCAGCACGCGCCGGCCTCCAACCCGTTAGGCCCCGATTTCAAATACGCTAGTGAATTCAAGAAGCTTGATCTCGCCGCCGTGAAGCAGGACCTGTATGCCCTGATGACCGACTCGCAAGACTGGTGGCCGGCCGACTGGGGCCACTACGGCGGTCTGTTCATCCGCATGGCCTGGCACAGCGCCGGCACCTACCGCACCTCTGACGGACGCGGCGGCGGCGGCTCCGGCAATCAACGCTTCGCGCCGATCAACAGCTGGCCCGATAACGTCAACCTCGACAAGGCGCGCCGGCTGCTCTGGCCGATCAAGCAGAAGTACGGCAATAAAATTTCCTGGGCCGACCTGCTCATCCTGACCGGCAACTGCGCCCTGGAGTCGATGGGGTTCAAGACCTTCGGCTTCGGCGGTGGTCGCGCGGATATTTGGCAGCCGGAAGAGGACACCTACTGGGGTGCTGAGAAGGAATGGCTGGCAACCAGCGACAAGCCTGACAGCCGCTACTCCGGCGAGCGGGATCTGGAAAACCCGTTGGCCGCCGTGCAGATGGGCCTGATCTACGTGAACCCCGAGGGGCCGAACGGTGTGCCCGATCCGGTGGCCTCCGGCCGCGACGTGCGCGAGACCTTCCTCCGCATGGCGATGAACGACGAGGAAACGGTGGCCCTCACGGCCGGCGGCCACACCTTCGGCAAGGCCCACGGCGCCGGCAGCGCCGAGCTGCTGGGCCCTGCTCCCGAGGGGGCACCGCTGGAGGAGATGGGCCTGGGCTGGCGCAGCCGCCACGGCAGCGGTGTGGGGGCCGACGCCACCACCAGCGGCATCGAGGGCGCCTGGAAACCCAACCCCAACCGCTGGGACATGGGCTATTTCGACATGCTGTTCGGCTACGAGTGGGAGCTGATCAAGAGCCCCGCCGGTGCCTGGCAGTGGCAGGCGAAAAACTGCCGCGAGGAGCACCTGATCCCCGACGCCCACATCCCCGGGCTCAAGCACCCGCCGATGATGACCACGGCGGATCTGTCGCTGCGGTTTGATCCGATCTACGCGCCGATCTCGCGCCACTTCCACCAGCACCCGGAGGCCTTCGCCGACGCCTTCGCCCGGGCCTGGTTCAAGCTCACCCACCGCGACATGGGGCCCAAGGCCCTCTACCTCGGTCCTGAAGTGCCGGTCGAGGAGCTGATCTGGCAAGACCCTATTCCCGCCTGTGATCACCCGGTGGTGGATGGGGCCGCCATCGTCGACCTCAAGGCGCGCGTGGCCGCCTCAGGCCTGAGCGTGGCCGAGCTGGTATCCACCGCCTGGGCCTCGGCCTCCAGCTTCCGCGGCTCCGACAAGCGCGGTGGCGCCAACGGCGCCCGGGTGCGGCTGGCGCCGCAAAAGGACTGGGCCGTGAACCAGCCCGAGCAGCTGCAGCGGGTGCTGGCCGTGCTCGAGGACATCCAACAGGCCTTCAACGCCTCCCGCTCAGGTGGCGTGCGGGTGTCGCTGGCGGATCTGATCGTGCTGGCGGGTGGCGTGGGCGTGGAGCAAGCCGCCGCCGCCGCGGGCATGCCGGTGGAGGTGCCGTTCACCCCGGGCCGGATGGATGCCAGCCAGGAGCAAACGGATGTGGCGTCGTTTGCGGTGATGGAGCCGCAGGCCGATGGCTTCCGCAACTGGCAGAAGGGGCCGCTGAGCGTGAGCGCCGAGCATCTGCTGGTGGACCGGGCCCAGCTGCTGGGGCTGAGCGCGCCGGAGATGACCGTGCTGGTGGGCGGCCTGCGCGTGCTGGGCGCCAACAGCGGTGGCGTGCGCCATGGGGTGTTCAGCGAGCGGCCGGGGGTGCTGAGCAACGACTTCTTCGTGAACCTGCTCGACATGGCCATCACCTGGACGCCGGTGGATGAGAACGGCGAGCTGTTTGAGGGGCGCGATCGCAGCAGCGGTGCGCTGCGCTGGAGCGGCACCCGGGTGGATCTGGTGTTCGGCTCCAACTCCCAGCTGCGGGCCATCGCCGAGGTGTATGCCCAGAGCGACGGAGCCGCGCGCTTCGTGGGCGATTTTGTGAGCGCCTGGGTGAAGGTGATGGAGGCCGATCGCTTCGACCTCAAGGGTTGATCGGCGGCTGCGCCCCTGCTGCACTCCTGCCGAGCCGCCATTAAAAAAGCCCCGCCATCGGCGGGGCTTGGCGTTCAGGATCACAGAGGGGCCTGGGATTCAGCCGAGGGCCTTGGCCTTGGCCACCACGTTGTCAACGGTGAAGCCGAACTTCTCCAGGCACACCGGGCCGGGGGCGGAGGCGCCGAAGCGATCGATCGACACGGTGGCGCCATCGAAGCCCGCGTACTTGTGCCAGCCGAAGGAACTGGAGGCTTCCACCACCACCCGCTTGCGGCAGGCGGCCGGCAGCACGCTCTCCCGGTAGGCGGCGTCCTGCTCCTCGAACAGCTCCACGCAGGGCATCGAAACCACGCGCACGTTTTTGCCTTCGGCCCGCAGCTGGGCGGCGGCCTTGGTGCAGAGCTCGAGCTCGGTGCCGGTGCCGATCAGGATCAGATCCGGGCTGCCGTTGCTGTCTTCGAGGATGTAGCCACCCTTGGCCACGACGGCGGCGCTGGAGCCTGGCTGGTTGGCCATCGCCTGGCGGCTGAGGATCAGCACGGTGGGGCGTTTGCGGTTCTGCACCGCCACCAGATAGGCGCCACTGGTTTCGTTGCCGTCGCCGGGGCGGATCACCAGGATGTTGGGGATTGAGCGCAGGGAGGCCAGGGTTTCGATCGGCTGGTGGGTGGGGCCGTCCTCACCGAGGCCGATCGAATCGTGCGTGAGCACATAAATCACGCCCAGCTCGCTCAGGGCCGAAAGGCGCATCGCACCCACCATGTAGCCGGCGAACACGGCGAAGGTGCCGCCGTAGGGGATCAGGCCGCTGTTGTGATAAGCGAGGCCGTTGAGGATCGCCGCCATGGCGTGCTCGCGCACGCCGAAGTGCAGGTAGCGGTTGGCTTCGGCACCCTTCTGGAAGCCCTTTTCACCCTTGATGTCGGTGAGGTTGGAGTGGGTGAGGTCGGCCGAGCCGCCGATCAGTTCGGGCAGGTTGGGGCCAATCGCATTGAGGCAGTTGAAGGAGTGCTGGCGGGTGGCCAGGCCCTTGTCGTCGGCGCCGTAGGCGGGCAGGTTGGCGTCCCAGCCCTGGGGCAGTTCACCGCGCAGCCGGCGCTCGAACTCGGCCGCTTCGCTTGGGTACTTGGCGCGGTAGTCGGCCAGCAGGTTGTTCCACTCGGCTTCGGCGGCGGCACCACGACCCAGGGCCTGGCGCCAGTGGTCGTAGGCCTCCTGGGGCACCTCGAAATCGCCGTAGCTCCAGTTGAGCGACTCGCGCGTCAGGGCAGCCTCTTCGGCGCCGAGGGCGGCTCCGTGCACGCCGGCCGTGTTGGCTTTATTCGGAGAGCCGTAGCCGATCGTGGTGGTCACCTTGATCAGGCTGGGGCGATCGCTCACGGCCTTGGCGGCCTGGATCGCCAGGGCGATGGCTTCCACGTTGGTGTTGCCATCGGGCACGTGCTGAACATGCCAGCCGTAGGCCTCGTAGCGCTTGAGCACATCCTCGGTGAAGGAAACGTTGGTGTTTCCATCGATGGTGATGTGGTTGTCGTCGTAGAGGGCGATCAGTTTGCCGAGGCCAAGGTGGCCCGCCAGGGAGGCGGCCTCGCTGCTCACCCCTTCCTGGTGGCAGCCGTCGCCCATGATCACGTAGGTGTAGTGATCAACGAGCTTGCAATCGGGTTTGTTGAACTTGGCGGCCAGATGGGCCTCGGCCATCGCCAGGCCCACGGCATTGGATATTCCTTGACCCAGGGGGCCGGTGGTGACCTCAACCCCGGGGGTTTCAAAGGTTTCCGGGTGGCCAGGCGTGCGGGAGCCCCACTGGCGGAACTGCTTGATGTCGTCGAGGGTCACCGAGTCGTAGCCGGTGAGATGCAGCAGCGAATAGAGCAGCATGCAGCCGTGGCCGGCCGAGAGCACGAAGCGATCCCGGTTGAACCACTTGGGGTTCTTGGGGTTGTGCTTCAGGGCCCGATCCCAGAGGGCGAAGGCCATCGGCGCACAGCCCATCGGCAGGCCGGGGTGGCCTGAGTTCGATTTGTTGACGGCATCGATGGCCAGAAAGCGAATGCTGTTGATGCAGAGGCTTTCGACGGAATGGGAACCGATGGCTGGGGCGGCGACGACCATGGCTGGGGTTACGGGGTAGGGGTGAGGAGGGGCTGGGTAGGGGAGTTCCGGAGGGCCTGGATGGAAGGCCTGGGTGGAGGGCTCAGGCCATGCGCCGGAAGGCCAGGCAGACGTTGTGGCCGCCAAAACCGAAGGAATTGGAGAGCACAACATTGAGGCTGTGCTCCCTGGCCTGATTGGGAACAACATCCAGATCGCAGGCTGGATCCGGATTTTGGTAGTTGATCGTAGGGGGTACCAGGTTATGGCCGATCGCCAGAACTGCTGCCACCGCTTCGATACCGCCGCTGCCCCCCAGAAGATGGCCTGTCATCGACTTGGTGGAGCTCACCGGGATGCGGTAAGCGTGATCACCCAGGGCGGCCTTGATCGCTGCGGTTTCATTGCTGTCGTTGGCCTGGGTGCTGGTGCCGTGGGCATTCACATAATCCACGGCCTCAGGCTCAAGCCGGGCATCCCGCAGCGCCAGGCGCATCGCTTCAGCACCACCCACGCCACCGGGGGATGGGGACGTGATGTGGTGGGCGTCGCAGGTCATGCCGTAGCCCACGATTTCGGCCAGGATCTTGGCACCCCGGCCCTGGGCATGCTCAAGGCTCTCGAGCACCAGCACGCCGGATCCCTCGCCGATCACAAAACCATTGCGTTCGGCATCGAAGGGCCGGCTGGCGGTGGCTGGATCGTCGTTGCGGAAGGAGAGCGCCTTGGCGCTGGCGAATCCGGCTACCCCCAGGGGGGTGATCGCCGATTCCGCCCCACCGCACACCATCGCGTCGGCCAGACCCAACTGGATCAGCCGGAAGGCATCGCCGATGGCGTTGGAGCCGGCGGCGCAGGCGGTGGCGACTGCCGTGCTCGGACCCTTCGCCCCCAGGGCAATGGCCGTGAGGCCAGTGGCCATGTTGGGGATCATCATCGGCACGCAGAACGGGCTGACCCGATCCGGACCGCGGTCTTTGAGCACGTGGGCCTGGGTTTCCATCATCAGCAGGCCGCCCACGCCGGAGCCAATGGCAGTGCCGACCCGATGCTGGCTGTTCTCGTCGATCGTGAGGCCCGCATGGGCCACCGCCTGCTTGGCGGCTACCACGCCGAACTGGCAGAAGCGATCCCAGCGCTTGGCTTCCTTCGGTTCCAGCCAGCCGCTGGGGTCGAAGTCTTTGACTTCGGCGGCAAAGCGACAGGCATGCCGCGAGGCATCAAACAAAGTGATCGGTGCCACACCATTGCGTGCGGTCGCCAGACCCTCCCAGTACTGGGGGACGTCGTTGCCGATCGGTGTGACCGCGCCCAGGCCGGTGACCACGACGCGGTGGAGACCCTCCACCATGGGGTGCCTTAGGCCTGCTTATCCAGGATGTACTTGACGGCGTCACCGACGGTGGTGATGCCTTCGGCGGCTTCGTCGGGAATCTCGATGTCGAAGGACTCCTCCAGCGCCATCACCAGTTCCACCGTGTCGAGCGAGTCGGCGCCCAGATCGTTCTGGAAGTTCGATTCCGGTTTTACTTCGCCGGCATCCACGCTGAGCTGCTCGGCAACGATCGAGCGCACTTTCTCGAAGATCGCTTCCTGGGACATGGCCGCTGTGTGAGAGGCCGCATCCTACGGGTCGCCCGTTCGGCGCTCTGCCGGCTTATGAACAAGGGTGACGGGCTGGGGGGCCGCCAGCTTGGCCCCGGATGCCCGTGGGTACCTTGAGCACCACGACGTTTGCTCCCGGCCCAGGCCCATGTCCCACGCCGTCAAGATCTACGACACCTGCATTGGTTGCACCCAGTGCGTGCGTGCCTGCCCGCTGGATGTGCTCGAAATGGTTCCCTGGGATGGCTGCAAGGCCGGCCAGATCGCCTCTTCGCCCCGCACCGAAGACTGCGTCGGTTGCAAGCGCTGCGAAACCGCTTGCCCCACCGACTTCCTCAGCATTCGCGTCTATCTCGGCGACGAGACCAGTCGCAGCATGGGTCTGGCCTACTGAGGTCAGGCCAGAGCTCCGGGTTTGTCCCCCTGGTTTCCGGCTCTTTCCACCCATAAGCTCAGGCCCGGCCCGTGCCGGGCTTTTTTATTGGCTTAGCCCTATGTGCGGCATCGTTGCCCTGATCGGTTCGCGCGAGGCGGCGCCCCAGCTCCTGGAGGGGCTGCGGCAGCTCGAATACCGCGGCTACGACTCCGCCGGCATCGCCACGGTGGCGGGCGGGCAGCTCACCTGCCGCAAGGCGGAAGGCAAGCTCGCCAACCTCACCGCCAGGGTGGAGGCCGAGGGGGCTGCGGGCCACTGCGGCATCGGCCACACCCGCTGGGCCACCCACGGCAAGCCGGAGGAGCGCAACGCCCATCCCCACCTCGATGGCAGCGGCGAGCTGGCGGTGGTGCAGAACGGCATCATCGAGAACTACCGCAGCCTGCGCCAGGAACTGCAGGCCGAAGGGGTGGTGTTTCGCTCCGAGACCGACACCGAGGTGATCCCCCACCTGATCGCGAGGGCCCTGGCGGCGCTGCAGCAGCAGGGGCGCCAGGCCAGCGGCAGCCTGCTGCTCCAGGCCGTGCAGGAGGTGTTGCCGCTGTTGCATGGCGCCTATGCCCTGGCGGTGGTCTGGGCCCATACCCCCGGGGCGCTGGTGGTGGCCCGCCGCCAGGCGCCGCTGCTGATCGGCCTGGGGGAAGGGGAGTTCCTCTGTGCCAGCGATACGCCGGCCCTGGCGGGCTTCACCCGCACGATCCTGCCCCTTGAAGATGGCGAGGTGGCACTGCTCACGCCGCTGGGGATCGAGCTCTACGACGGGGCCGGCGAGCGGGTCGATCGCTCCCCCAGCCTGCTCAGCGGCACCGAACACGTGGCCGACAAGCGCAGCTTTCGCCACTTCATGCTCAAGGAGATCCATGAGCAGCCGGAAACGGCGGCGCTCTGGGTTGCCCGGCACCTGCCCGAGGGGGCGCTGGTGGCCCTACCCCTGGAGGCCTCGTTCTACGAGGGGGTGGAGCGGATCCAGATCCTCGCCTGCGGCACCAGCCGCCATGCCGCCCAGGTGGGCGCCTACCTGCTCGAGCAGCTGGCCGGCATTCCCACTTCGGTGTTCTACGCCAGCGAATTCCGCTATGCGCCGCCGCCGCTGGGGCCCCACACGCTCACGATCGGTGTGACCCAGTCGGGTGAAACGGCTGACACCCTCGCGGCCCTGGTGATGGAGAAGGAGCGCCGGGAGCTGGTGGCCGACCCGGCCTATGCGCCGCGCCTGCTGGGGATCACCAACCGCCCCGAAAGCTCCCTGGGCCGGCTGGTGCCCCACCTGCTCGATATCGGTGCCGGCATTGAGGTGGGGGTGGCCGCCACCAAAACCTTCCTGGGCCAGCTGCTGTCCTTTTACGGCCTGGCCCTGGCCTTTGCCGAACACCACGGCGGCTCGGTGGCCGGCCGCAGTCCGGCCCAGCTGCGGCTGCTGGTGGATCAGCTGCGGGGGGTGCCGGCGCTGCTGCAGCAGCTGGTGATCGACCACGACCAGCGCTGCGCCGAACTGGCCCTCCAGTTTGCCGATACCCAGGATGTGATCTTCCTGGGCCGCGGGATCAACTATCCGATCGCCATGGAGGGGGCCCTCAAGCTCAAGGAGATCAGCTACATCCATGCGGAGGGCTACCCCGCCGGCGAGATGAAGCACGGCCCGATCGCCCTGTTGGATGCCCGGGTGCCGGTGGTGTCGATCGCGGTTCCGGGAACCGTGTTCGACAAGGTGCTCTCCAATGCCCAGGAGGCCAAGGCCCGCGATGCCCAGCTGATCGGCGTGGCCCCCGATTGTGCAGACAGCGAGCTGTTCGACACCCTGCTGCCGGTGCCGGTGGTGGACGAGCTGCTCAGCCCCCTGCTCACGATCATCCCGATGCAGCTGCTCAGCTATCACATCGCGGCCCACCGGGGCCTGGATGTCGATCAGCCGCGCAACCTCGCCAAGAGCGTCACGGTCGAATAGGCGTCGGAGCGAGCGGTTCCCTGCGGCGGCTCCGCGCGCTGGGCGCGCTAAGGCCGCCTTCGGGAACCGCTCGCTCCGAGCCGGGCAGTCGTGGGGGGGGAGGGGAGACCCTTAAGACCCCCCTTAGCCTCCCGTGCCTGAGGTCGGGGGCCCGGAGGCGGCCTGAGCGCGCCAGCGCGGAGCCGCCGCAGGACCGCCGACCTCAGGCACCCGCTGGGGCGTCGTCGCTGCGGCCGTAGCGGTCTTCGAAGCGCACGATGTCGTCTTCGCCGAGGTAGGGGCCGCTCTGCACCTCGATCAGCTCCACCGGGATCTTGCCCGGGTTGGTGAGGCGGTGGCGGGAGCCCAGGGGGATGTAGGTGCTCTGGTTTTCGCCCACCAGCTCCTGCTGGCCGTCCTTCTCCACCACGGCCGTGCCCTGCACCACGATCCAGTGCTCGGCGCGGTGGTGGTGCATCTGCAGGGAGAGGGAGGCGCCTGGGTTCACCACGATCTTCTTCACCTGCCAGCGGTCGCCCTCGGTGATGCCGTCGTAGGAGCCCCAGGGGCGGTAGATCTTGCGATGGGCCTTGCTTTCGCGGGCACCCTCGCGCTCCAGCAGCCCAACCACGAGCTTCACGTCCTGGGCGCGATCGCGGTGGGCCACCAGCACCACGTCGTCGGTTTCCACCACCACCAGGTCTTCCACGCCGAGGCCCACCACCAGGCGGTGCTCGCTGCGCAGGTAGCAGTTGCGCGCGTTTTCGCTGATCACGCGGCCGCGCAGCACATTGCCGCTGGCGTCCTGGTCGGCGGTTTCCCAGAGGGCGCTCCAGCTGCCCACATCACTCCAGCCCGCCTGCAGGGGCAGCACGGAGCCCAGCTGGGTGCGCTCCATCACGGCCACGTCGATGGCCACGTTCGGGCAGCCGGCGAAGGCCTGCCGCTCCAGGCGCAGAAAATCGAGATCCTGGCTGTCGTGCTCCAGGGCGGCGCGGCAGCTGCTCACCAGCTCCGGGGCCAGCCGCTCGAGCTCGGCGAGGATGGCGCTGGCGCGGAACAGGAACATGCCGCTGTTCCAGGTGAAGCGGTCGCTGGCCAGGAACTGCTCGGCGGTGGCTCGATCGGGTTTCTCCACGAAGCGGGCGATCGGCACCGGGCCCGGCAGGCCGCCATCGACGGCCTCGGCCGGCAGGGCTGCGGTTGCCTCGATGTAGCCGTAGCCCGTTTCCGGGGCTGTGGGCACGATGCCGAAGGTCACCAGCCGGCCGGCCTCGGCGGCGGCCACGCCGGCCACCACCGTGCGCCGGAAGTGCTCGGCGTCGCGGATCACGTGGTCGGCCGCCAGCACCAGCAGCAGGGGATCTTCACCGCGGGCGGTGGCCTGCAGGGCGGCCACCGCCACGGCCGGAGCGGTGTTGCGCCCCATCGGCTCGAGCAGAATCGCCCCCGGCTCCACGCCGATCTGGCGCATCTGCTCGGCCACGATGAAGCGGTGGTCTTCGTTGCAGATCAGCAGCGGCGCGGCCAGGCCGGGCAGGCCTTCAAGCCGCAGCTGGGTCTGCTGCAGCAGGGTGTCGTCGCTGCTGCCCGCCAGGGCCCAATACTGCTTGGGGTAGCTGGCGCGGGAGAGCGGCCAGAGGCGGGTGCCGGTGCCGCCGCAGAGGATCACGGGCACAAGGGCCCTGGTGGGGGATGACGCCAGGGGAGTGACTGCGTTCATCTCGGGTGCTGCCGGATCGCCGAAGATCTCCCGGAATTCAACCGGGCTTCAGCGGCTGCTGCACATCCCCAGGGTCAGAGATCCAGCAGCCCATCGGGGGGGCTGATCTCCAGCCAGCCACCCTCGAGGTTCACCACCGGCACGATCGCCTCCACAAAGGGCACCAGCACGCGCCGGGGCGGCGTGCTGCCCGTCAGCTCCACTTCCAGCAGGTCGTTGCCGGCATGGATCAGGTCGCTCACCAGGCCGATGCTGCTGCCGCTCGTCTGCAGGCGCACCTGCAGGCCCACCAGGTCGAGCAGGTGGAATTCCCCGGGCTCAAGCTTTGGTCGTTGGTTGACTGGCACCAGCAGCTCTTCGCCCACCAGCGCTTCGGCGGCATTGCGGTCGTCGATGCCTTTGAGGCGCACCACAAACAGGGTCTTGCCCGGCAGCTGGCGACCGTGCAGCAAATCCACGGGCCGGGCCGGCTGCTGCCGCTGTTGCAGCCAGCGGCGCCCCGGCCTGGTGAAGCGCTCCGGGAAATCGCTCAGGGGCAGCACGCGCAGCTCGCCCTGCATTCCCTGGGCGGCCACCAGCCGCCCCACCAGCAGCAACTCCGGCGCCGGTTCCGGCGCCGGGTTCTCAGTGGGCCCGATAATGGCTTCAGGCTCAGGCACCACACCCCCTCTCCATGGCCGACTTCCCGATCCTGCCCGGTGCCACGGTGGTGGTGCGCGACGACCGTTCGATCTACAACGGCTACCGCGGCTTTGTGCAGCGCATCAGCGGCCGCCAGGCGGCCGTGCTGTTTGAAGGCGGCACCTGGGACAAGCTGGTGACAATGCCGCTCAGCACCCTGGCGGCTGTTTGATCAGCTCGAGGGCGGCGCGGGCAGCCTCCTGTTCGGCCTGCCGCCGCGATTGCCCCCAGCCTTCGCCGCGCGCATCGCCAAGGCTCACGCGGCAGTAGAAGCGCCTCGGATCGCCGTGGGCTCGGCTGCGTTCCTCGCAGCAGTAGTGGGGCAGCCCCAGCTTCTGGGCCTGGCTCCATTCCTGCAGCGCCGATTTCCAGTTGAAGCGATCGGGATCGGCGAGCAGTTCGGTGGCGCTGGCCTGCCAGTGGGGGGTGAGCCAGCGGTGCACCGGCCGCAGCCCCCCCTCGGCGCCGCCCCAGGCTTGATAGAGCCCGCCGATCAGGGCCTCGCAGCTCTCGGCCAGCACCGTGGCCCGGCCGGCCCGATCCCCCGCGGCCATCGCACCGAGATGGAGCACCGCATCGATGCCGCAGCGCTCGCCCAGTTCGGCCAGCCAGCGGTCGCTCACCAGCTGGGCGCGCAGGTTTGAGCAGCGGCCCACCGAGAGCGTGGGGTGCTGCTGCTGCAGGAATTCGGCCGCCGCCAGGCGCAGCACCGCATCGCCGAGAAATTCGAGCCGCTCATGGTTGTGGGCCAGCCCGGCCGAGCTGTGGCTGAGGGCCTCCTCGATCGGGGCCAGGGCCGCGGCGCCATCTCCCGGGCCGCCGGCCGCCGTGGGATCCACCCCGAGGCTGCGCAGGAAGGAAAGCAGCTGGCGGCGGCGCTCCGGGGTCACGGCGGGGGCGGCTCTGGCGTGGATTCAGCGCTGATCATCGCTCTGGGCTCACCGCCAACCGCCTGCCCTTGAAATCGCCCTGGACGCCGACACAATGCGCCAAATGACCATCAAGGGACCGGATGCTGAGTTTCCCGCCGCCACGGAATCGCGGCAGTAGCGGCAAAGAGAGCGGCAGCGGTGGCGACAGCAGCGGTGGCTGCGGTGGCGACGGTTCTGAGCGGCGACAGCGGCGGCTTCCACGCCCGCTCAACTGGAAGAGCGGCAGCGACGCCAGCCCTGAGCTTCTGCGGCGCGAAAGCGTTCGCCGCTGGCCCTGGGCCGGCCTTCGCCCGCCGGGCCTGCACAGCCTGGTCCAGCTTGGTAAACGGGCCCTGGCTGCTCTGGCTGCTGGGTTGAGGTGGGGGATTCAGGCGCTGGGTGCAGGCCGTCGCGAGGCGCTCTGGAGCCTCGAGCGCGGCGTTCATGCCCTGCAGCACCTTGAGGAAAGGCAGGAGCGGAAGGCGCAGGAGTGGGCAACAAGGCCCCTGTTGCTGCGGGATCTGCTCGGCCGCGGCGGCTGGGCGTTGCTGGCGCTGTATGCCGCCCGGGTGCTCACCAGCATGCTGCCGTTTCAGCTGTACGCACCGGAGTGGTATGTGCGCCTGGGGGGTGAACTGATCAACACCAGCCCGGTGTTGATCACCGCTTTTGTGTTGCTGCTGAGCGCGGGCGTGATCAATCAGAACCTGGAGGGCCCGAATCGGCTGCCGCGCCTGCAGGTGGTGCTCTGGTTCGTGCAGCTGGCGCTGTGGGTGTATCTGCTGGCGATTCCCACCCAGGTGGTGGCGTCGGTGCTGGTGGTTCAGCGCGCCGAGGCGCGGCTGGAGATCCAGTGGAGCTGGGTGCAACGGGAGCTGGCCACTGCCCGCCAGCGCCAGGCAACCCCTGAGGAGTTCAAGCAGCTCGGAGAGATCGAAGACAGGTTGAAACAGCAGCGCAACTCGGGCCAGCGCCAGATCCGCTTCAACCTGGTGCGCGAGGCGGTGCGCGTGTGCCTCTCGGCTGGGGTGCTGGTGTGGGCGTTGCGGTTGCCGCTGGGAGCGCTGGAGCGTGATCAAGCCCTTCTCTGAGGCCTGGCGCCGGCGCTGCTGGCTGCTGATCGCTGCGCTGGTGGCAGCTGGCTCGATCAGCCGCGCCTGGTTCAGCCAGGCGGCCGAGATCGCCGTGATGGTGACCCTGGTGTGGGGCGGGGCGCTCTGCTGCCTGGAGGAGCGGCTGGCCACGCTGCGGCCGCGGCCCGATGGAGCCTCCTTCACCCTGGGGGTGGTGCTGCTGGTGGCGGCGCAGTGGCGCCAGGAGCGGCTGCTCGACACCCAGCCGATCATGCTGCTGCTGCCGCTGCTGCAGGGTCTGGGGCTGGTGCTGCTGCTCGGCCCGGTGCGGCACTGGCGGCGCTGGGCTGAGCCGCTCCTGGCCCTGGCGCTGCTGGCGCTGCCGCGGCTGCTTCAGGCGGTGGTGTCGATGGAGCTGTTGAGCCGGATCACGGCGCGGCTCTGCCAGGGGCTGTTGCTCAGCTTCGGGGTGGATGCGGCCCTGGAGGGCACGCTGCTGCGCGTGCCCGGCGGAGCCGTGAGCGTGAGCGGCACCTGCGGCGGTTTTCTGATGGTGGCCCAGCTGGTGGTGGTGGGGGGGCTGTTCGCCCTGGTGTTTCCGCTGGCGGCCGGTCGGCGGCGCTGGCTGGCGATGGTGGCGGTGATGGCGGTGGCGCCGCTGTTCGCGGTGGCGGCCAACACGCTGCGGATCACCCTGCTGGCGCTGATCAATGCCTTCAGTGGCTCGCCGGGGCGCTGGTGGTTCGACCTTCTGCATGAAGGGATGGGCAGCCAGCTGTTTTCGCTGCTGGCGGTGCTGCTGTTCGCGCCGGCCTATTTCAGCCTGCAGGATCACCTGCTGGCGCGGCAGCGGCGATGAGGGGTCTGCCATGAGGAGGTGTGGCTGGCGCAATCGCGGCCTGGCGCTGCTGGCGGCCCTGGCAGCCCTGGGCTTGCTGCGCAGCCTGCTGGTGCTCCAGGCCCCGGCGGCGGCCGACCTGCCGGAGCCGCTGCTCCGCGCCGTTGCCCGGCTGCCGGGCTACCGCAGCACCGTGCTGCCGACCCAGCCCGCCCGGCGCGAGCGCGATCTGGCCTGGGGGCCCCGCTACCGCTGGCGGCTGCTGCCCGCCGCTGGCAGCGAGCCGCTGCTGCTGGAGCTGGTGGTGCGCCGCAGCCGCCAGGGCGAGGCGCTGCCGCCGGAGCCGCTGGTGGCGCCGCGGTTGCTGCGGCTGGGGCCGCGCCAACAGGTGGCGCTGGGCCGCAGCGGCTCGCTGCCGGCGCTGCGCACCTGCCTGGTGGGCCGGGGCCCCGATGAGGCCGGCCCCACGGTGGCGGTGCGGCCCTACGACCTCTCGCAGGCGGTGGCGCGCTGGCGGCGGCGGCTCGACGGGCCCGCCAGCTCCGGCAACTGGTGGCGGCGGCAGGCGGCGATCCAGGCGGGGCTGCGGCTGGAAGAGCGCTGGGAATGCCTGCGGGTGACGCTGCAGTTCGACGGCCCGATCGCCGCTGGGACTGCTGCGGCCCGCGATACGGCCGCGGCCGACGCCCAGCTGCTGGAGGCCTGGCGGCAGCTGCGCCCTGGGCTGCGGAGCTGGGGCGAAGCCTGGGAGGGGCTGGGCTACTGAGCCTGAGCAGCGGCCCGCAGCCGGGCGCGGCGACGGCGAATGAAGCCGAAGGCCGCGCCCGCCCCCAGCAGCGGCAGCGGCGCCGGCACGGCAGTGGCGTCGAAACTGGATACTTCAAGGTTATAGGAATTGCTCGTGTTGCCTTGAGTAACGCCGAAAGAAAGTGTGTCGCCAGGATCCAGAAATATCGTGTAAGGAACATTGTAAGCCGTTTCTACCTGGGTCGCAGGGCTGCTGCCAATTTTGTAAAATGCATAAACTCCAAGCTCGGGATCGCCGCTGAATGTAAGATTAAATTTGACCATGAAGGGTGATGAAACGGCCTGCGAAACCCAGCTTGTTGTGCTGTTGCTCTCCTCTTTGCTCCAGATTTCAATCGACGTGGTGGTGGGCACCTCAACGCATCCGAATGAAAACTCATTGGCACAAATGTCTGACGCCTGGACCTTGAATGGTCCCTCATCCATGAAGCCGGTTGCTCGTGCAGGTGGAGCTGTGCTCAGCGGCAGAAGGGCTGAGAGTGCCAGCAGCAGAACTGCGGCCCGGCTGGGGAAAAACGGAGCGAAGCGATCCATGGTCAGGCGAGCGGGGTGAACAGGCTGGAGGGTGCGAGTGCGCCGATCGGCTGGCTGCCGTTGGGCAATTGGATCACCAGAGCATCCGTCAGGCTGGTGGAGTCCGCATCGGCAATTGCCATATAGGTGCGGCGACCGCGGATGGTTGATCCCCACACGATAGTGACGGCTTCGCCGGCGGCAAGAGCCTGATCGCCCTGGCTCAGCAGGTCCTTGTCGCGGAAGGCGCTCTCCAGGGCCAACTGCAGCGAACCGGCCTCCACCACGCCCACATTCCAGAGGGCGCTGGGCATGGTGGCCGCAGCGATCCGATCGCCTTCGGCGGCATTGAAATCGACGATCCGATCCATCGCCGCCAGGTTGGAATCGGCGAAGTTCAGGTAGCGGAAGGTATCGGCACCCTGGCCGCCGGAGAGCACATCGGCCCCGCCGAAGCCGGTGATCGTGTCGTTGCCATCGCCACCCTCAATCACATTCACCCCGTCATCACCCCAAAGCACATCGTCGAAGGAGGTTCCTTTCCGGTTGCCGCTGTTGTTCGTTTCGGTGATGTCGTCGCGGATGCCGGCGCTGCCGTCCTCGATGGTGGCGGTGGCAGTGAGGATACTGGCACCGTTGCTGAAGGTGGCATTGGAAATCTCGGTGAGATCGAGGTAGAATTGTTCAGTTGGCTCGAGGGCCCCATCGCCACTCACCTCGAACACAATTGTGCGAGCCGCAATGCCGGGCTCGAAGGTGAGCGTTCCGGTGGTGCCGCCGACCGGGGTGTAGTCGCTCGGCGAGAGGGCTTCGCCGTCGCGGAAGCTGTAGGTCACGGTCACCGGCACGGTGGTCACTTCCGAGAGGCGCAGGGTGAAGCTGCC
>JAWOHV010000054.1:0-4341 GCA_046484965.1 Prochlorococcaceae cyanobacterium | reverse complement strand
AAAACTTATTCAGACAGTAAATAAAACCTCTATTGAGATTCGAAAGAACGCCGGAAGAAGGCCAGCACTTGTTCTATCTCCAAAGTCCTACAATGGGAAAGTCGGCCTGGCCCTGTGCTGCCCTGTAACATCCACGATCAAGGGATATCCCTTCGAGGTGCAGCTCCCTGATGAATATGCCGTCAGTGGAGTGATCCTGTCGGATCAGCTGAAGAGCCTTGACTGGCGATCGAGGAACGTGAAGTTCATCGAACGGGCTTCCTCAGATGTCATTGCGATGGTTACGGCGAGGGTTTTACCGCTTCTTGAACCTGACACTCCTGCCACTCTCTGACACCGCCCAAGCGTTCGCCAGCCGCTGGGCGCCTCCCAACGGCTAAGCGGGCCCACCGGTCAGTCGCAACAACAGGGCACGCCGCAGGTCTGCAGCAACGGCCAGAGCCTGGGATGCTTCGGCCACGGCGATCGCATACCCCGGATAGCGGCTGAACCACTGCTGGCAGTGAAAACAGGTCGAGGCTGTCTGCAAGGGGGAACAGCTCAGCCATGCAGCACTTCACCGCGGTCGAAGGCCTCCCTGAGGAAAGGATCACCCTGGCGATAGCGATCGGCGGCTTCATCGGGGCGCCACAACAGCAGATCCAGCGGGAAACCGGCAGAGCATGTTCTGCGGATCTGTCGGATCTGAGCCAGGTGATCACCCTCAAAGGGCATGATCACCATCAGGTCGGCGTCCGAATCCCAGCGGCCATCGCCGCGGGCCAGGGATCAATACAGGATCACCTTCTCAGGCGAAAAGTGGGCCACCAGGTGCCGGGTGAAGGCATCAAGCGCCTGTCGCGTCACGAGCGGCTCGGGCACGGACATCATCCGATTGTGGGGAGACTGCGGCTGCACGGAGACGACTGCGGATGCCATGAAAGAGGCATTCCGCCCATTCTGAAGGCAACCTCTCGCTCCTGGCGCCGGTGAGCCGGCGCCTCAGTAAAGCCCCGGCCCTCCCTTTGGGAAGAACCGGGGCATCGATTGGCTCAGGTGAGCCACTGAACCGAAACGCTGGCGGCGTCAGACGAAGCTGATCCAGCTCTGATCCGCCCCCAGCGCCACTGGAGCACTGCCGGAGGCCAGCGCCACGCCCTGGAGCCGGGCGATCAGATCATCGCCGTTGCCCAGCACGGCATTGCCATCACTGAGGTAGATCTCGGTGGTGGTGATGCCGCCCAGGTCCACGGTGCGGGCCAGGAAGGACAAGCCCTGGCGCAGCTGCAGGCGATCGCCCTCGGCGGCATTGAAATCCGCGATCAGGGCGTAGTCGCCAGTGCCCATGTTGCGGCTGTTGCCACCCACATAGAACACGCCGCGGCCGTCCGCCAGCAGGAAGGTGTCGGCGCCGGCGCCGCCCACCAGGGTGTCGATCTGGCCCTTGCCCAGGCTGGCTGCGGTGCTGCCGGTGGCGGTCACGCCCGCGATCTGATCGTCGCCCGCGCCGCCGGTGATGGTGTCGCTGGCGGTGGTGCCCCAGAGGATCTGGGGCCCAGCCTCCCCGGAGCCGCCGGCGACCGGCTCGGAAACCAGGCTGTCGAGCACCAGGGCGAAGGGATCGGCGCTGCCGCTCACCACCGGCGTGGCCAGCGGGCCGGCGCTCACGCCACCCAGCAGCAGCAGGCCGGCCACGTGGGGGGCGGCCATCGAGGTGCCGCTCAGGGTGGCGAGCTGGCCGTCGCGGTAGTACGACAGCACCCCCACCCCCGGGGCGGCCAGGTCCACGTCGTCCACGTCGCGGCGCGATGGCACATCCCAGTTCGACCACGAGGCCATCTGGTAACTGCTGTCCACGGCCGACACCGTGAACACATTGGCGTGGTCGCCGGCATTGGCGGGCGAGACGCCATCGGCATCGCTGCCGCTGTTGCCGGCCGCGATCGCGAAGCGCACCCCCTGGTCGGCGGCATTGCGCACCGCCGTTTCCATGGAGCTGTTGGCGCCGCCGCCGAGGCTCATGTTGATCACCACCCGGCTGCGGTCGAGCCCGGCGCCGTTGATCACCGCCACGGCGTGGTTCACCGCATCGATCACCGTGGCGTAGCTGGCGCCGCCGCCGGAGGAGTCGAACACCTTCAGCGACACCACGGTGGCGCCGGGGGCCACGCCCACCACCCCGCGGCCGTTGGCCTGGGCCGCGATCGTGCCGGCCACGTGCGAGCCATGGCCGTTGCCATCGGCAAAGGGGCTTTCGCCGGCGATCCAGCTGGCATGCCAGCCGGCGTCCGCCGCCAGGGCGAGGTCGCCGGTGCCGTCGGACACACCGCTATCGATCACGAAGGCGATCGCCCCCTCGCCGAGGTTGCCGCGGGCCGACACGTCCTGGCCGCGCCAGACGGCCTGCACCCCCCAGGGCAGGATCTCGCCGCTGCTGCCGGTGGTGTTGACGTAAGCCCCCAAGGCTCCCGTGCTGGTGCTCACGATCGGTTGCACCATCGCCACCGCCGCATCGGCCTCCACGCTCTGCACGCCGCCAAGGGCGCGCAGGCGCTGGGCATCGCGATCCGCCAGGCGCACGGCGAAACCGCCGAGCTGTTCATACACAAACGCCGCCTCCTGGGCCACACCGAGGCTGCCCAGCAGGGCGGCGGCGCGGGTTTGCAGCGCCGCCTTGCCGCCGCCGGGGGCCTGGCTCAGGAACACGATGTAGAGGCGCTCGCCGGGATCGCTGCTCGCGGCGGGCTCAGCGGCGGGAGCCATGGCGGCCGGAGCCGCTGCGGGAGTTTCCGGGGCTGGAGCCATCGGGGCTGAGGCCGGCGGAGCTGAGAGCAGGGCGAATGGTTCGGCGGGAGCGGGGGCCGGAGTGCCAGAGGCCTGCGCGCCGCTGCCGCTGGCCTCGAAGGGCGCGCTCGCGGCGGCGGCGGTGCCCGCCGGGCTCACGGGGACATCGCGCCCTGGAGGCGCGTGATCGAGCAGCCACGCTGAGCTGGAGGCCTGCGGGCCCTCCAGCAACATCTGGAGGAAGGAGAATCTGGCCATGGGCACAACCGCCGAAGGAGAAACGTTGAAAGGAATCCGTGGATTCCCCTACAGCTTCAGCAGCACATCGAGGTTCAACGAGATACACAAGCCAAAAGCGCCACCGGATCGGTTCAGATCGCGCTTAGAGGCCTTGCAGAAAACCACTCACGTCTTTTTAATGATGAGTTTGCTCAATTTTTAAGGCGTTTCTGGGCCTGCACTCAGTAACGCTCCGGCCGCGGGGCCTGCCAATCCGGCTGCACCCCGGCGGCGGCCTGCAGCGCCGCAGCCCGCGCCTCCAGCGCCTGGCGCTCCAGCCGCCAGAGGCGGTAGAGGCCGGCGGGGGCCAGCTCCTGGTGCGCCAGCGGCCGCCAGTGCTCCAGCGCCGCCGTGCGCCCATCGATCACCAGCAGCAGCGTGGGCTGCGCGGCCGCTGAAGCTGGCTTCAGGCCTGGCCGCCGTTCGCGCCCCAGCCGATCGGCCAGGTTCAGCAGCCCCACCGGCTCGGCGCCCTCATACAGCACCACCTGGCGCGCATAAAAGTGCAGCGAGGGTTTGAGGATGCCCACCATCGCCAGCGCTTCGCCGGGGCGGCGGGCCTCGCGGGCGGCGGCCGCCAGCTGGCGCACCGGGGCGCCGCGCAGGCCATCGCCCAGGGCCCAGAGCGGCTGCAGCGCCGCCAGCGCAAACAGCACCAGCGGCAGCTGCAGCGCCGCCAGCGCCCAGGGCCGCCGCCAGCGCAGGGCCAGCAGGGCCGCTACGGCCGCCGCCGCAACACTGCCGGCCGCCCAGGCGATCCGGCCGCTGGCCAGCACCCGCGGCGCCAGCCCCGGCAGCTCCGGCTCCTGGATCAGCGGCAGCCACAGCGGAGCGGCCGCAAAGGCCGCCGCCAGCGCGGCCGTGAGCAGCAGCGTGAGGCCCCAGGCCCAGCACCAGCCCCGCTGGCGGCCCGCGCCGGGAGCCAGCCCGCCGGCGGCGATCAGCAGCCCCGCCGCCGGCGTCGCCGGCAGCCAGTAGCTGGGCAGTTTGGTGGCCGAGAGCGTGAACAGCAGCAGCACCGCCAGCAGCCAGCAGGCCGCCAGCCGCCCCAGCGACTCCGGCCAGGCCGGCGGCGGGGCTGCTGATCGCCAGCGGCGGCCTCGCCCCCGGTGGGGTGGGGCGCCGCTGGGCCTGGGGCCTCACGCTGCTGCTCACGGCCGCGCGGGCGGCGGCGTTTGCGGCCGCTCCGCTGTGCCTGCCGCTGATCCAGGAGCCGGAGCTGCCGGGGCTGGCGCCGCGGGTGCTGGCCAGCGGCCGGATCGCCTGGGCGGCCGGCAGTGTTGCGGCGGCGGCCGTAGC
>JAWOHV010000282.1:0-12073 GCA_046484965.1 Prochlorococcaceae cyanobacterium | reverse complement strand
CGCATCAAGGCCCGGTTCATACACCGGCAACCGCGAGAGATCATCGTCATTCCAGGCCGCAACCCGGGCCTCGTTGAGATCAACAACACGCACCTGGATGCCCGGGCAGCGATCGGCGATCACCGCCATCGTCGGGCCGCCCACATAGCCGGCGCCGATGCAGCAAATCTTTCCAATCGTTTGCGTCATTGGCTTCTTATCAATGCTCGGTGCGCTGGATAAGTGCACTGATGGACTATCCATTCAACCGTAGGCAGTGGTATTGGCAAACACCATGAGAGTGGCGTCTAAACGCGCTGAGAAAGGACTGAGGGCGCTTTCTCTGGCTTGCGCTTCTCCTTGAGGTCTCGGGCTCTTGGACGCACAGGCCTAACCGCTGAGGACGGCCAGGCCTGTCTGAAGCCGGCGCAGGGCCTCGTCCAGCTCGCCTGCCGCCAGCATCCCGTAGCTCAGCCGCAGCCTGCAGCCCGCCAGCCCGAAGCTGGAGCCGCTCACCACCGCCACGCCGTGCTCGCGCACCAGCCGGCGCATCGCCGTATCAGCATCGATCGGGGCATCGAGTTCCAGCAGGCCATAGAAAGCTCCCTGGGGCTCGCCCAGCAGCCGCCAGGGGGCATCGGGATGCTGAAAGGCCGCCAGCAGCTGCTGTCGCCTCGGCTCCAGCGCCGCCACCTGCTGGCGACACCAGTCGGAGCCAGCGCTGAGGGCGGCGCTGGCGGCGCGCTGCACGATCTGCGGCGGGCAGATCAGGATCGTGTCCTGCACCTTGGCCAGATCGGCGGCCAGGGCCTGGGGCGCCACCAGCCAGCCCAGCCGCCAGCCCGCCATGCCGTGGCTCTTGGACAGCGACTGCAGCGTCACGGTGTGGGCGCCACTGCCGCTGCCGGCGCCCGGACTCCAGTGCACGGCGCCGCCGTAGGTGAAGTGTTCGTAGGCCTCATCGCTGATGTGCAGCAGCCCCCGCCGGGCGCAGAGCTGGTTGATCGCCGCCAGCACCTCGGCCGGGATCACCGTGCCGCTGGGGTTGTTGGGCGACACCGTGACGATCGCCCGGGTGCGATCGCTGATCGCCGCTGCCAGTTGATCGGGATCGGGCACCAGGCCGGCCTCCACCGCCACCGGTACGCCCCCCGACAACTGCACCGCCATGGCGTGGTTGAAGTAATAGGGAACCGGCAGGATCACCTCATCGCCCGGATCGCAGAGCACCTGGATCACGGCGTTGAAGGCCATGTTGCTGCCGGCGGTGATCAGCAGGCTGCTGCCTTCGAGATCGAGGCCGTTGTTCTGGATCAGCTGTCGCTGCAGCGCCTGCAGCAGGGCCCCGTCACCCTGCACGGGGCCATAGCGGTGCAGGGCCATGTCGTTGCTACTGGCCAGGGCCAGCAGCTCGGCCACCACCGGGGGTGGCCCCCAGCTTACCATGCCCTGGCCCAGGGAGAGGCAGCCGGGGTTCTCGGCAACGAGGCCGCCCAGTTCGGCGATCACCGGTGCCGGCACGGCGGCCAGCCGCCGGGCGGGGAGGGCAACCATCACTCCGTTGCCGGAGCAGGCAGACTGCCCGGCAGGGGTGATGGTGTGCTGGGGAGCTCAGGCAGCAATGGCGCTCGGTTGGCCAGGCGACGTACCTCCTGCCGCAGCTGGTTCTGTTCCTGGCCAAGGCTTTCCAGGCTTCCGCGCAGTCGCTCCAGGCCCTGCAGCCTCTCACTGGTGGCGCGCAACTGCTGCTCGAGGGCGCTGGTGCGCTCCACTGCCCGGGCGTTTTCCAGGCCCTGCAGGCGGCTTTCGATCGTCTGGATCGTCTGGGCCTGCTGCCGCACCTGTTGGAGCAGCACCACGAACAGAACACCGAGCATCGCCGTCAGGCCGGCCCCCAGCCAGCGGAACCAGTTGGGCAGAAAAATGGAGGCTGGCTGGCTGGATCGGGCCATCGCGGATCACCCATAAGCGTGGGAACCTCCCCTGATCCTGCACCGGCGGCGCAGGGCTAACCAGGGGGGTGGATGCTAAGGCGCCACAGCGCTTGTCCGGAGCAGTAGGTGCTTGGGCAATAACGCCCTGATGAGGCTCTATGAAGGCGCGCCATTTGTTGGGTCTCCAGGCGACAATCTCTGCATAAAAGACGAAGATTTTGTCATGGCCCCAGCTGCAGATATCGATGGTGGTAGCTATTGCTATTCGGCGCAGATGGCAATGATTTTTTGTTTTAAATTAGGCAGGATGTTGGTTTGGCAGCGCTGTAGAGGGTATGGGGTGCTGGGCAAGTCGGCTTGAAATCGCGCTGGCTGCAGCATTTCCGAAATAAACCATCCACAATACAATGCCAATAAGTTTTGCGCTGTCTTCAAAAAAGATTCTATATTCCGATGGGTAATTGAGTTTGTCGATGAAAATTGATATCCCAAAGGCTATGAGTGATGTCGCGAGTAATGGCCATTTAGAGCCTCGGATGATTGACCAGTGCTTGTATGCTAGCCAGGCGACAAAAGCTGCATAGGCGGCAAAGAGTGGTTTCTCTGGAATTCCAAGAATATATGGAAAGAGGTAGTCGTGAATTAAAAAAATATCATCAATAGCCAGAAAAAGCGTAAAGAAGCCTGGCATCCTTAAAAAACTCCTAATGCGGACTGTCGCCGTTTCTTGCCTGAGGAGGTGGCTGCTGAATATGCATAGTGCTGCAGCGCTGACCCAGAAGACTATTCCTACTTGCGAGAAAAAACCAAGTAGGGTGCTGTTTCTGCTGTCGTCGACGGATCCCTTATTAGGGTAAAGAAGGTTGCGTTTGTTCGTACTCTAAGCACTATAGTTGCGAAAATTGGAATTGCCGAAAGCGAAGCGGCAAGCAACACTTCGCGGCGACTTGGCATCCAGGTGGCAGTCCCTTGTGCCGCAGAGTCGATCTTCATTGTTCTTCTCTAAGGGCCTACGGCTTGGTGTTACTTTTTCTGTTTTATATAGGTTACTGGCTTGTCGGCTTGGTTTTTGCTTGGCGTTGGCTTGTCTTTTGGGGAGTTGTTGATGAGGCTTTTGCTGCCAGCCCATTGTCTCCAAAGCCCTTTGGGGATGTCTCAGGCGCTGAAGGCCTTGCGGGGGGAGATCGGATAGGGAATGCGGCGGTGTCGCATGCGGCGCCAGACCCGTACGAAGGCCCGGATGATCAGTTCCAGCTCGGCGCGGGTGATGCCGCTGGCCGCCAGCTGGCCATCGCGCTGGCGGGCCTCCACGAGGCGATGCACCATGGCGCGGGCTTCGGCTTCGCTGGTGTTTGGTGGTAGCGAGCGCAGGGCGGCCTCGCAGCCATCGGCCAGCATCAGGATTCCCGTTTCGCGGCTGCGGGGTGTAGGCCCTTCGTAGCGGAAGCGCGCTTCGGGGATGGCTGCATCCCGCTCGCGCGCCTGGTGCAGGAAATAGCCCATCTTCAAGGTGCCCTGGTGCTCGGGGATGAAGTCGGCCAGGGGGCGCGGCAGCCGGTAGCGGCGGGCCAGCTGCAGGCCCTCATCCACGTGGGCCTGGAGGATGGCGGCGCTGGCGAAGGGATCGTTGAGCTGGTCGTGGGGGTTGGCCCCTTCGCCTTGATTTTCGATGAACCACTCGGGGCCGTGCAGCTTGCCCACGTCGTGGTAGAGCGCACCGGTGCGGGTGAGGTCCACGTCGGCGTGGATGGCGCGGGCGCCCTCCTCGGCAAGCCCGCAGATCATCAGGGTGTGCTCGAAGGTGCCCGGCGCTTCACAGGAGAGGCGGCGCAGCAGCGGCCGTTCCAGATCGGCCAGTTCCAGCAGCCGCGCCCGGGTGAGCAGCCCGAAGAAGCTCTCCACCAGGGGGGCCAGCAGCAGGCCCCCCATCAGCAGGCCGCCCATCAGCAGGGCCTCGCTCAGCAGGCTGCCGACGGTGGCCCAGGGGGTGTCGGCGGCGGCGCCGAAGCCGGCCCACTGCAGCAGCAGCCACTGAATCACCAGGGCGGCACTGGGCAGCAGCACCGCCAGCTGCAGCAGCTGGGCGCGGTTGCGCTGCCGGCCGGCGGCCACTGCGGCCACCGCCGCCACGGCGGCGGCCACCAGCAGCCGCACTTCCATCAGGCCATCGATCGGCAGGGGCCAAAGCAGGCTGGCCGCCGCCAGCCAGGCCAGCCCGGCTGGGGTGCCCAGGCCCTGGGCGAGCAGCAGGGTGGGAGGCACGAGCAGGGCCAGGGGGCTGGCGGCGCCCCCGAGCCAGAGCTTGAACCCCTGCACCAGCAGCAGCGCAACGAGGGCGAGCAAGGCGTGGCGGGCTTCGAGGCTGGCTCGCCAGCGGCGACTCACCAGCACCAGCACCACGGCGGCCAGCAGGGCCTCCAGGAATCGCACCAGCCAGGCCAGCGGCTGGGGGCTGCGGTTCACCAGGCCGAAATAATCGAGCACGTCAAAGGCCTGGCTGCTGATCGGTTCCCCCTGGCGGGTGATCAGGTCATCCCGGCGCACATTGATATGGGGGAAGCCCTGCTGGGTGATCAGGGATTCGATGCGGCTCTGGGTGCGTCTGGGATCGATGCGCAGGTTCGTGCGCCCCTGCAGCACATCCGCCAGCAGGCGGCTGCCCAGTTGGCGTGAGGTCTGCGGCAGGGCCGCCAGGTGCAGCGCGGCGGCCTGCTGCAGTTGCTCCTCGGCCACGCTGGCATTGAGGCCCTGCTGCAGCATCAGCTCCTGGGCTCGTCGCAACTCTGCCTCCCAGAGCAGCCTTTCCTCGGGGCTGCGGCCCTGCAGCCACAGCCTCTCGCTGGGCGACAGGTTCAGCGGGGCCAGCCGCTCTTCCGGCGAACGGGCCAGGCGTTCGAGCTCCTGAAAGCGGCTTTCCAGCCGCTGGCTGAGCTCCTTGCTGGCCCCAGGGTCAACCACCTGCACCTGGGTGTGGGGCACCAGCTGGCTGCGGCGCTGCTCGAGGGCTTCGCTGTCGATCACCGTTGCGGCCTTGGGAGCGCGCACGCTGAAGGGCGCCGGCACGCCGGGGCGCAGATTCGGTTCCACCAGCGCTGGCCAGCTCGAGAGCAGGGCCACCAGCAGGCAGGCAAGGGCCACCAGAACCACATCCCGCAGGCGCCAGACGGCCAGGGCCTGGCGGGGTGTTTCCAGTCGACGCAAGGCTCGCCAGAGCTTTCTGGCCCAACCCAGGCGTATCACCGCTGCTGCCCAGAATTGCTCACGCTAGCCAGCTTGGGGCGCCGTGCATGCTGGGAGGGTTGCTGAGCTCTGCCGTTCCATGGCCACCATCCTCGACGGCCGTCGCCTGGCGGGCACGATCGAGCACCGGCTGCAGCAGGTGATCGCCGCAGGCCTGCCGCGGGCCGGTCGGCCGCCTGGTCTGGCGGTGCTGAGGCTGGGCGACGACCCGGCCAGTGGCGTGTATGTGGCCAACAAGGAAAAAGCCTGCGGCCGCATCGGCATCACCAACCTCGGCGCCCATCTGCCGGCAGGCACCCCTGCCGCCGCGGTGCAGACCACGATCGAGCGGCTTAATGCCGATCCAGCGGTGGATGGCATCCTGCTGCAGTTGCCCCTGCCGGCGGGCCTGGCGGAGGGCCCACTGCTGGCGGCGATCGATCCGGAGAAGGACGCCGATGGCTTGCACACCCTCAACCTGGGCCGGCTGTTGAAGGGGGAACCCGGACCGCGCAGCTGTACCCCCGCCGGCGTGATGGCATTGCTGGCCGAGGCGGGTGTGGAGCTGGACGGTTGCCGGGCCGTGGTGGTGGGCCGCAGCATCCTGGTGGGTCAGCCGCTGGCGCTGATGCTGCAGGCGGCCAACGCCACCGTGAGCGTGGCCCATTCGCGCACCATCGATCTGGTCGCCCTCACCCGAGAGGCTGATGTGCTGGTGGTAGCCGCCGGCCGGCCCCGGATGATCGGGAGCGAGCACGTGAAGCCCGGCGCGGTGGTGGTGGATGTGGGCATCCACAGGTTGGAAGGCGGCGGCCTTTGCGGCGATGTGCGCTTTGAGGAGGTGGAGCCGATCGCCAGTGCCATCAGCCCCGTGCCCGGCGGCGTTGGCCCGATGACCGTGACCATGCTGCTGGTGAACACGGTGGTGGCTTGGTGCCGCCGGGCCGGGCTCGACCACGGCCTGGGCGATCTGGTGCCTTAACGGGGATTGGATGGTCCCTGGGCTGGTCAGGATCCGGGGGGTGGTGTGCCGCTGCTGCCCTTGATTCTGTACTGGTTGTACTGGTTGTACTGCGGAATCGAGGAGACAATGCACAGCGAAGCCAGAGCCCTCTGCCACCCCGCCTGAGAGAATCCCCGCCAGGAATGGCCAGAGGCCCAGCCCCCATGACCGCGGCGGTGACAACCACATTTGATTTCGCCGCCTACCTTGAGGCCGCCCGCCTGAAGGTGGAAGGGGCGCTCGCTGCCTCCCTGGGGCCGGAGCGCCCCGAATCGCTGCGCGAGGCGATGCGTTATTCGCTGCTGGCCGGTGGCAAGCGGCTGCGGCCGATCCTCTGCCTGGCGGCCTGTGAGCTGGCGGGCGGCCAGGCCGAGCAGGCGATGCCCACGGCGGTGGCGCTGGAGATGGTGCACACCATGTCGCTGATCCACGACGACCTGCCGGCGATGGACAACGACGACCTGCGCCGCGGCCGCCCCACCAACCACAAGGTGTATGGCGAGGCCAACGCGATCCTGGCCGGCGATGCCCTGCTCACCCGCGCCTTCGAGATGGTGGCGCTGCGCAGCCCCGGCGTGCCGGCCGAGCGGCTGCTGGCGGTGGTGGGGGAGCTGAGCCTGGCCTCCGGGGCCCCGGGCCTGGTGGGCGGCCAGGTGGTGGACCTGGAGTGCGAGGGCAAGAGCGTGGATCTCGACACCCTCGAATACATTCACCTGCACAAAACCGGCGCCCTGCTGCGGGCCTGCGTGCTCACGGGCGCCCTGATCGCCGGTGCCCCCGAGTCACTGCTGGCGGCCCTGCGCACCTATGCCCGCGGCATCGGCCTGGCCTTCCAGATCATCGACGACATCCTCGACGTGACCGCCAGCAGTGAGGTGCTGGGCAAGACCGCCGGCAAGGACCTCACCGCCGACAAGACCACCTACCCCAAGCTGCTGGGGCTAGAAGAATCGCGCCAGCGGGCCGATGCCCTGGTGGCCGAGGCCAAGGCCGCCCTGGCGCCCTTTGCCAGCGGCGAAACCGGTGCCCTCACGGCGGCACCGCTGCTGGCCCTGGCCGACTACATCACCAGCCGCGACCGATGAGCGCCCCGATCTCTGCTGATTCCGGCCACGTTTTGCTGATGGCCCGCGACCTGCTCGACAACGGCGTGCTCTGGTGGGGGCTGGCCGCCTGCGGCGCGGCCCAGCTCTCGAAGCTGCTGGTGGAGCTGGTGGTGCACCGGCGCTGGAATCCTCGCGTGCTGGTGGAAACCGGCGGCATGCCCTCGAGCCATGCGGCCCTGATGACCGGCACCGCCGCCGCCCTGGGCTGGGTGCAGGGGTTCCAGGATCCGCTCTTCGGCCTGGCGGCGGTGCTGGCCTTCATCGTGCTCTACGACGCCAGTGGCGTGCGCCGGGCTGCCGGCCTCACCGCCCAGCGGCTGAACGGGCTTCCCGATGGCCTCTGGCAGATCACACCCGAGGCGGAGCCGCTGCTGCGGCCGCTCAAGGAGAATCTCGGCCACACCAGGCTGGAGGTGCTGGTGGGCAGCCTGATCGGTCCGGCGGTGGCGCTGCCGGGGCTGGTGCTGCTGGGCTCGCCCCTGCATCTGGCCCAGGGTTTCGGCCTGCTGCTGGGGTGAGCAGTCCCTCGCCGGCGCCTGCAGCCGGCGCCCCCCGGTACACGGCGGATCAGCAGGCGGCCGCCGCCAGCTTCGCCACCTGGCTGGCCGCCGCCCCGGATGGCACGCCGTTCGTGCTCAGTGGCTATGCCGGCACCGGCAAAACCTTCCTCTCGATGCAGTTTCTGGCCCAGGCGGAGGCCGCTGGCCTCTGCTGGACCGTGGTGGCGCCAACCCACAAGGCGGTGGGCGTGCTGCGGGCGCACCTGGCGATGGTGGGGCTCCAGCCCACCTGGTATCCCTCCACGATCCACCGGCTGCTGCGCTTGAAGCTGCGGCGTGAGCGGGATCTGGAGCGTTGCGAGGAAACCGAGCAGACCGCCCTGGCCCTTGAGCACCTCGGCCTGGTGCTGATCGATGAGGCTTCGATGGTCGATTCCGCCCTGCTGGAGATCAGCCTGCGCTGCGCCCACCCGTTCCGCACCAGGCTGGTGTTCGTGGGCGATCCGGCCCAGCTGCCGCCGGTGGGGGAGGCCCAGAGTCCGGTGTTTGCCATGGGCCGGGCGGCGGCGGCGGCGCTCACCCATGTGGTGCGCCACCAGGGGCCGGTGCTGCGCTTGGCGGCCGGCATCCGCGAGGGGGCACTGCCCTGCCGGCGGCCGCCGCCGCTGGCGCCGATCCGCAGCGCCGAGGGCATGGTGGCCCTGCTCGATCGCCGCGAGTGGCTCATGGCGGCCCAGGCGGCCCTGCGCCGCAGCGCCGAAACCGACAATCCCGATCTGGCCCGCATCCTCTGCTACACCAACCGCTCGCTCGAGCAGCTGGTGCCGATCGCCCGCCGCGCCCTGCACGGCGAGATGGCCGACCAGCTGCCGGTGCTGCCGGGCGAGGTGCTGATCACCCGCGCGGCGGTGTTGGCGCCGGCCTGCCGCGAGGGGGAGGAGGGGGGCGAGGAGCCCGACATGGTGCTGGGCTCCAACCGGGAAGTGGTGGTGCGGGATGTGGCTCCGGAGCGCTGCGACCTGGCCGACTTCGGCATCGCCAGCGCCGATCTGGCGGGCCTGACGGTGCCGGTGATCGACACGCTCAGCGCCCGCGTGGAGGCCGGCGAAAACCAGCTCAGCCTGCGGCTGCAGCCGCCGTTGGGCTCGGCCGCCCGCGCCGCCCTCGATGGCGCCCTGGCGCGGCTGCGCCAGCAGGCCCGCGAAGCGGGCAAAAAAGACGGCAAGGGCCTCTGGCGCCGCTTCTTCCTGCTGCGCGATGCCTTCGCCTCCTTGGGGCCGGCGGCCGTGCTGACGGTGCACCGCAGCCAGGGCAGCACCTTCGGTGAGGTGTTCGTTGATGGCGATGTGTTCTGGCCCAAGGATCCGGTGCTCTGCCGCCAGCTGGTGTACGTGGCCGTCAGCCGTGCCAGCCAGGCGGTTTCGCTGGTGGCGGGGCCGGCCAGCCACCAGGAGCAGGAGCTCTGGGGGAGCTGGCTGCGCGACGAGACCGGCTAGCGCTGCCCGGCGGGCTTGGCGCGGCCTTGCAGGCGGGTCGCGGACTGGAAGACGATGGTCAGCCCAGCCGCAGGCCCTCGATGCCCTGCCAGCCGAAATAGGCCGCCAGCAGCAAGCTGAAGCCGCCCACCAGCCCCTCCCCGTTGGCCAGGATCCACTGCTGGCCGCGCCGTAGCAGCGGCAGCACCTGCTCTCGCCCGAGCGCCAGGGCCAGCAGCGGCAGCAGCAGCAGCAGGCTGGTGGCGAGGCTGAACAGGGCCGTTACCAGGGTCTCCTGCAGGCGGCTGAAGCCGCCCCCCAGCAGGGCGGCGGCAGCCTTGGTGTAGAGCATCAGGTCTTCAGGGCTGGCCACCTGCAGGACACAGCTGAGGGCCAGCAGCAGGGGCATTGGCAGGGCGCCGAAGCGCTCCAGCCTGTTGCCGGTGCGGCTGCCGGTGGCTTCGCTGGCGCCGCCGCGCTCGAGCAGGGTTTTCAGCCCCAGGCCCAGCAGCGCCCCCGCCGCCAGCAGGTCGAGGCCGGTGCGGTGGGCGCTGCCTTTCTCCATCGTGAGCAGCAGGCCGTGGCCCACCGTGAGCAGCAGCCCCTCGGTGAGCAGGGTGGTGAGCAGCCAGCCGCCCACCAGCCAGCCGCCCCGCTGCAGCGGCCGGGGCCCGAGCAGCAGCAGCAGCAGCAAGCCGATGTGCAGCGGGCTGAAACCGAGGGCGAGGGCGAAAGCAGCCAGTTCGGCCAGGGTGGTGCTGAGTTGGCTGGTCAGGGGTCATTCCCGCAATAGCTGGCCCGGTAGCCCACGCCTTGCACAGCTGCGGCCAGGCGCCTGGGGATCGCCGGGCAGCCAGCCCAGTGGAGATGCAGCCAGCTGGCGTGCAGGTTCGCTGCTGTCCATCCTTCGCTCCGGGCCGGTGACCCCCAGCCTTCAACCTGCCACAGGCCAGCGCTAGCGGCCAAGGGGTCCAGCTGCCAGCGGTGGAATTCGTGCCCCCAGAGCCGCTCTCCCCGCCGCAGCAGCAGCCCATCGCTGCTGACGATCGCTTCGCGGTAGCCGAGGCTGAGGCTGCCGCGGCGGGCGCTGAAGGGCAGCAGGCCGGCCATCGCGTGGGGCCTGCCCTGGGGATCGTGGAGTTGCTGGCCGAGCAGCAGCAGGCCGCCGCATTCGGCCACCAGCGGCAGGCCATCCCGGGCCGCCTGGCGCAGGGCCGTCAGGCTGCGGCTGCTGGCCGCCAGCTCCGCCGCGTGCAGTTCCGGATAGCCACCGGGCAGCAGCACCGCCCGGCAGCCATCCGGCAGGGGCTGGTCTGCCAGAGGGCTCCAGGGGATGGGGTCCAGTCCCAGGGCACGGAGCAGTTCAGCTGCTTCTGGATAGCGGAAGTGGAAGGCCTGGTCGCTGGCGATAGCCACCGCGGCCGGTTGCGGCCGAGCTGCGGCAGGCTGCTCCGGCGCCGGATTGCCGCCTCCAAGCAGCCACTGGATCGGATCGCGGCCTGGGGCGGCCCCGCCCGCGCCGCTAGAGGCAGGAGCCAGCAGGGGCCAGAGGCGCTCCATGTCGAGGTGGCTGGCGGCCAGGTCGGCCCAGATCCGCTGCCGCTCGCCAAGATCGCTGAGCTCCTGGGGCGGCAACAGGCCGAGGTGGCGGGAGGGCAACTCCAGGGCTGGATGGTGGGGCAGCACCCCCAGCAGCGGCACCTCGATCGCCGCCAGGGCCTCGGCCAGCAGGGCGTGGTGGCGTTCACTGCCAACGCGGTTGAGCACCACGCCGGCCAGCTGGATGCGGGGCGGTCCGTGGTCGCGGAAGCCACGCACCAGTGCCGCCAGCGAGCCTGCCTGGCGGGAGGCCTCCACCACCAGCACCACCGGCAGATCGAGCAGGGCGGCCACCGCCGCCGCACCGACGAGATCTTGAAGGAGATCATCAAGAATACGCCGGAGCAGACGAAGAAATAAGCCTCCCTGCCTCCATCGCCTCTTACCCTCGCGGATGTCGCTCTCATGGCCAAGGTTCAGGACCAGTTTGACGAGCAGTTCTTAAAGAAGCTCGAGTACCTGTACATCATGTCGAAGAAGATCGCCTCCGGGGCCCAGCGGGCCGACCGGCGCACGCGACTCGTCGGCAGCGGCATCGAGTTCGCCGACCACCGCAACTACGCCCCCGGCGACGACATCCGCAACCTGGACTGGCGCGTCTACGGCCGCACGGAGAAGCTCTTCCTGCGCATGTTCGAAGAGGAAGAAGACCTCTACTTCTACTTCCTCATCGACGGCAGCCGCTCCATGCGCCTCGGCAACCCCGACAAGTGGAGCTACGCCCAGAAAGTCTGCGCCGCCCTGAGCTACATCGGCCTGTCGAACTTCGACCGCGTCAGCATCGTCCCCTTCTCGAGCAAGCTCGACGGCCGCATGCCTCCGAGCCGGGGCAAGGCCCAGATCTTCAAGGTCTTCGAATTCCTGAGGAGCGTCGACGCCGGCCCACACACGCGCCTAAAGGACGCCTTCAAGACCTTCGTCTCTCAGAACAAGCGCCGCGGCGTCGCCGTCGTCATCAGCGACTTCTACGATCCCGAAGGGTTCGAAGAAGGACTCAACATGCTGCGCTATCACCGCTTCGAGCCCATCGTCACCCGCACAACACCTCGACCCAGAACTCCACGAGATGCTCGAGCAGAACGGTGTCCGCGCCATCCACAAGCCACTGTTCCGAAGGCGCCGCGTCCACCGCGACACGTACCTCCGCGAGCTCAACTGGCTCGGCAGACGACGCGGCCAACGCCACACCACGATCGTCCGTAACGTCCTCTTCGAACCGACCGACGATTCCGGCGTCGACTCCGTCGGACTCGCGCTG
>JAWOHV010000273.1:0-4672 GCA_046484965.1 Prochlorococcaceae cyanobacterium | reverse complement strand
GGCTTCCTGAACGGTCCTGCCCTTTGCCCGGAGGCGGTTGATGTAATCAACAAGGACAATGCCGTTGTTGACAACGATGCCTGCCAGCACAATCATGCCGATCAATGCGGTAACGCTCAGGGGGATGCCCAGCTCCAGCGGTCAGCAGGTAGAGCAGGGCCATCCTGATTGGAATGCCATTGCGCACCTGCTCATCCACCAGGCTCAGCTCCGGATCGTCGAGCAGGGCGCCGGCCATTTCCACACCACGGTTCACCGGCCCTGGGTGGAGCAGCGGCACGGGCTGGCCGCAGAGCGCCAGCCGCTGGTGGGTGAGGCCATAGGCCCGCTGGTAGGCATCCAGGCTGGTGAGCAGTTGCTGCTGCATCCGCTCCTGCTGCAGCCGCAGGGTCATCACCGCATCGGCGCCGGGCAGGGCCTCCTCCAACCGCCGGCTGATCTCAATGCGGCCCCGCTGCGGCACCGGATCGTGGCGCTGGCCGGGCGGTGGCGCCGCCACAAACTCAGCGAAGCTCTGCGGCAGCAGCGTGGGCGGGCCGCAGAGCACCACATCGGCGCCGCAGGCCGTGAGCGCCCAGAGGTTGGAGCGGGCCACCCGTGAGTGGAGGATGTCGCCCACGATCACGATCCGCCTGCCGGCCAGGGCCGCCGGGGTGGGGGCCTCGGGGACGAAGTGGCGCGCCAGGGTGAACAGGTCAAGCAGGCCCTGGCTGGGATGGCTGTGCAGGCCGTCGCCGGCATTGAGCACGGCCACGGCCTGGCCATCGCGATCGAGCTCCCGAGCCAGGGCCGCAGGGATGCCGGTGCAGCGGTGGCGCACCACGAGGATGTCGGCTCCCATCGCCACGTAGGTGCGGGCCGTATCGAGCAGGCTTTCCCCCTTGCTCAAGGAGCTGGAGGCCGGCGCGAAGCTCTGCACATCGGCCGAAAGGCGACGGGCGGCCAGCTCAAAGCTGCTGCGGGTGCGGGTGCTCGGCTCAAAAAAGAGGCTGGTCATCAGCCGGCCCTGCAGCGCCGGCAGCTTGCGGGCGCCGCTGCTGGGCAGCGCCCGGAAGCGCTGGGCCAGCTCGAGCACGGTGGCGTAATCAGCCGTGGAGAAGGCCGCCAGATCCAGCACGTGGCGGTGGCTCCAGCTGCTCAAGGGGTGCGGCGGCTCACGCGCTCAGGGTAGGGGCTGACTTGCGCTTGGAACGCGGGGCAGGTGCGAATTCCTAGCGGTAGCAGCCGCAACTGGGCCTGCGCTGGGGGCAGCCCAACAGCCAGCGGCTTTGGCCTGCTGCAAACCAAGATCCCACCGGTGCCGAGCGATTTCGATCCGGCCACGTTGTTGCAGGCGTGATCCAGCAAGAAGCCGCACGCACCTTGATCGAATCGGGTCAGGCCCTGTTCAGTCCCAAAACCATGGCTCTGGAACTGGAGTGGGTGCTATGGGGGTACGACCGATTCAACCGTCAGCATGTTGGGCTGGTCTTTGACACGCTGCTGGACCTGCCATCCCTCCAGCTCGAAGACCGCGGCGCCAATCCGGCACGCGAACTGAATCTCCAGCCGCGGCTGATCACACCCCGCTGATGCTCGACGGCTCCAGCGCAGGGGGCTGCCGATCCCCCTTGGCCCGCTTGCTGACACTGCGGCTGGCCCGCCAGTACCACCGCCAGGGCAGCTCCTGGCCCTGGCTGATGCCGATGCGGCTGGTCTGCATCAGGTCGGCGGCGGCCAAACCGGCCAGCTCGGGTGGCCGCGATGCGATCCACAGGCCCCGATCGGGATGCACCGGCTGGGCATCGTGGCTGCGATCGAAGCCAAAGCGCCGAGCCAACAGGGCTGGCCCCGCCGCCACCCGCTCGGGCTCGCCGGGAATGGCCACGGCCCGCAGCAACACGCCATTGGCCCAGTCGGCCTTGAGCGTCACCACATTCACGCAGTGGTGAATGCCATAACTCACATAGACATACCAATGCCCTGGGTCACCAAACAGGGTTTCGTTGCTCGGGGTGCGGCGGCGGTAGCCGTGGCAGGCGGGCTCCTCCTGGGAATACGCCTCCGTTTCCACGATCACACCCCACAGCAGCTCGCCTGCGGGTTGGCGCTTCACCAGCAGGCAGCCGATGAGCTCAGGCGCCACCTGCTCAGCCGGCCGCTCCCAGAAGCCTGGCGGCAGCGTCTCCAACGGCCCGCCGGCTGGGGTAGTGCGCGCATGGTTCACGGCCCGCATAATGGCGCCAAAGCTGAGGTGATCCTTGACGCTGGTGCGCCGACTCCTGTTCCAGTTGCGGCTGCTCCTCTCGGGCGGGAACGCCAAGGTACGCAGCGGCAATATCAGGTTCTCCCTGCATCCCAGCCAGCCCCAGCTGCGCCGCTCGCTCGCCGATGGCTGGCCGCCGGTGCTGTCGAAGCTGGTGCGCCTGGCCGATGCCGAAACCCTCTTCCTCGACATCGGCGCCAATGTGGGGGCCGCCACCCTGCTGGTGGCCAAACACTGCGGCTCGAGTGTGCTGGCCTTCGAGCCCGACCTACACCATTTCTCTGAACTGGCAGAGAACCTGCTGCTCAACCCGGGGTTGAACATCACCCCCTTCAACCTGGCGCTCACCACCCACCCAGGCTTCCTGACGATCGCCCCGGCAGCCACAGGCCGCGCCCTGCCGCCGGCCAAGGGGCAGGGCCCTGAGGCACGCCTGCCGGCCCGCAAAGAAGACCTGCTGCTGGCCGCCTCGATCTCCCTCGATGAGCTGGCACGGCTCTATCTGGAGGCCTGGAAGCCTGGCCGCCTGCTGATCCGCATCGATGCCGGCCGCCACGAACTCGATGTGCTGCACGGTGCCACCACCCTGCTGTCCTCCCCCCTGCCGATGGCCGTCTGCACGGCCTTCCATTCCCCTGAACACCTGTTCGAAATCAAGGACTTTCTCTCCGTTTACCGCCTCTACCCCTTCGAGCCGCCCTTCAGCCCAAAACTGAAAACCGCGCCGGAGCGTGGCTCCTCAGAAGCCTTCTTCGCCAACGAAGCCTGGGCTGAAAAAGCGGGCATCTAGGCACTTACGGCAGACTGATTCCACAAACCCTGAACAAACCCGATGCTCTCCGGCGGCTTCACCCTCGCCAGCGTTCTGCTCGCTGGCAGCGGCCTGTTCTGTCTGGCCACCCTGTTTTTCGGCACCCGGGGCGGCTACTACGACACCGACGCCTACGAAGGCAACGGCACCGCCCACTGATCTGGGGATGATGAAGGGGTGCTCCGCTGCTTAGCCGGCCCATGACCAGCCCCCTGAACGGCAGCTTGCCGGGCCCCGTTGAAACCAGCGCCGATATCCGCCTGCAGCTGCGCAGCTGGCCTGAGGTTGATGCCTATCTGGAGCGCTGCAAGGGGGTGATCGTGCCGCTTGGCTCCACCGAGCAGCACGGCCCCACCGGCGCCATCGGCACCGATGCCCTCACCGCTGAAGCGGTGGCCCTGGAGGTGGGGCGCCGCAGCGGCGTGCTGGTGACCCCAGCCCAGGCCTTCGGCATGGCCGAACACCACCTCGGCTTCGCCGGCACGATCAGCCTGCAACCGGCCACCCTGATGGCCGTGATGCACGACCTGGTGCTGTCGCTGGCCCGCCATGGCTTCGAGCGGATCTTTGTGATCAACGGCCACGGCGGCAACATCGCCACCAGCCGGGCCGCCTTCGCCCAGGCCTACAGCAGCGCCGCCTCCCGAGGCCTGCCGGGGGCCGAACGGCTGCGCTGCAGGCTGGCCAACTGGTTCATGGCCGGCCCGGTGATGCGCGAAGCCCAGGCGCTCTACGGAGATCGGGAGGGGCACCACGCCACCCCCAGCGAGATCGCCCTCACCCTGCACCTGGAGCCGAGCCTGATCAGCAAGCAGCGTGCCCTGCCGGAACCGCCAGCGGCAGGCCCGATCCATGGGCCGGAGGATTTCCGCCGCCGCCACCCCGATGGCCGCATGGGTTCCGACCCCTTCCTGGCCAGCGCCGAGCACGGTGCCCGCTTCCTGGATCTGGCGGCCGAGGCTCTGAGCACCGATCTGGAGGCTTTTCTGGCCGAACCATCCTGAAGCGCGCGCTGCTTGGCCCCCTTGCCCCGGCGGCTAGGTTCGCAACCAGTAATGGCCCCTGCTGGGGTGCACGCCGATGGGCCGAATCAGCAGCGATGACGTGCGCAAGGTGGCCCAGCTGGCCCGCCTGGAGCTGCCTGAGCAAAAAATCGCCACCTACACGGGCCAGCTGGAGCGGATCCTCGATTACGTGGCCCAGCTTGAAAAGGTGGACACCGAGGGAGTGCCCCCCACCACCCGCGCGGTGGAGGTGGTGAATGTGACCCGCGAAGACCGGGTGGAGCCGACTCCGGTGCGGGAAGAACTGCTGGATCTAGCCCCTGAGAGGGAAGGGGATTTCTTCCGCGTACCCAAGATCCTGGCCGATTGAAGCCTCAACTGAGACCTCAACTGAAGCCTCAACGCAGCGGCGATACGGCGGTGCGGTGCAACAGTTCAATCACCCGCCGGCGCGCATGACGCGTAGGCATCAGCGCCGCGATCGGCCGCAGCTTGCTGCGTCGTTTGCGGTGGCTGCGAATGCCGAGGAAGATGTCGTAGAAGAAATTGAGCCCATCGCGGCGGCTCTCAAACAGGCCGAGCCTCTGGGGAGATCCCTTGGCATCAAGCAGC
>JAWOHV010000018.1:0-5137 GCA_046484965.1 Prochlorococcaceae cyanobacterium | reverse complement strand
GCATCATCTTTTCTTGCAGAGGGGGCACTCGGGGGCAGGGGGGTGGTGCCCACAATGGCAGCCATGGCGGATCCCCACAGCATCACCCTGCCGGCCCCCGGCGGCGGCAGCCTGCTGGTGCAGCAATGGGAGGCCCGCGCTGAGTGCCACAGCAATCCCCGCGGAGCGGTGGTGCTGGTGCATGGAATCGGCCGCCACAGCGGCCTGTTTCCGCGGCTGGTGCAGGGGCTCACCAACCACGGCTACACCGTGCTGGGGCTGGATCTGCCAGGCCACGGCCGCTCAAGCGGCCAGCGCGGCCACATCCTCCACTGGAGCGAGTTTCGCCTGGCCGTGGCCGCCGTGCTCGATCAGGTGGAACGGCAGCTGCCGCAAAGCCCCCGCTTCCTGGTGGGCCACAGCCTCGGCGGCACGGTGGTGCTGGATGCGGCGCTGCACCTGCCTGGGCGGCTGCAGGGCACGGTGGCAGCGAACCCAGCCCTGGGTGCCAGCGCAGTTCATCCCCTGCGGTTGCTGCTGGCGAGGCTGCTCTCGCCGCTATGGCCAGCGTTCTCCCTCTCCACCGGCATCCCGCTGGCCCTCTCCAGCCGCGACCCGGAGGTGCTCGCCCGGGCGGAGCACGACCCCCTGCGCCACGGCCGCGCCTCAGTGCGGCTGGCCAGCGAATACCTGCGCACAACGGCCTGGCTGCGCCGCCACGCTGCAGACTTCCGGGGGCCACTGCTGCTGCTCTGCAGCGGCGATGATCGGGTCGTGAGCACCGAAGCCAGCCAGGCCTTCTTCGCTGCCGCCGCCAGCAGCGACAAAACCTGGCGCACCTACCCAGACAGCTACCACGACCTCTTCGAAGACCTCGATCACCAGCAGGTGATCAGCGACCTGCTGGGCTGGCTCGACGCCCACAGCGGCATCAGCGCAAGGGAGGCCTCCTCATAATCCCCGGCGATCGGGTAGCCGCTAAGGGCCACCAGCAGCAGCAGCAGCTTTTGCTTGAGCTGGTGGAGGTTGCAAATCTCCACCAGCGCCTAAACCCCGTAGCCAAAGATCAGCAGGATCACAATCAGGCGGATGCGCCAGATCAGGCACTCTCCGGCAAGCTCCAACCGCTTCGGCCGGGGTACTTTGGCCGGGGGCGGTTGGGCATCGTGCTGACTGGATTTAGCCGAGGGAGTAGCCCTTTGCTTTCAGCCGAAGATCAATCTTCACCATCGTCGGAGCCAGCCGGGATCAGCCGGATCACCTTGCGGCCGAGCTTGATGTCGAACTCATCGCCGGGCTTGAGATCGAGCAGGGCGGTGTAAGCCTTGCCGATCAACAGGTTGCCATTGCCCTGCACAGTGGCCACATAGCTCAGCTTGCGGCCAGCCTTGCCGCTGCCCTTGCCAGCGCCATCGCCCAGGTTCACTCCCTTTGCTTCGAGCAGGGCTTCGTAGAAGGCGGTGAAATTGAGCCGCTCGCTCCGGTCCTTCTTGGTGCTCACGTAACCACAGCTACGCACCAGCTCACTCTTGCTCACGTCGCCGAGTTCCTTGACTTTGGCGAGCAGATCGGCACCGGTCAGCATGGATTGAATCAATCAACTCTCCACAACATACCAATGCATGGGTCGTTGGCAACAAATGCACCTCTCAAGCGCAATGGCCAGCCTCCATGGATTGCAACTCCCGGTAAAGGCCGCCAGGATCGCGGTAGCGCCCAGGGGCCGCCCCATGCAGAACCTCGAGGCGCTGCCAGCACACCGTTTGGCGAATCTTCTTGAGGCTCTTGCCCTCCTGCACCAGCATCCGCATCGCCCGGCAATAACAGGCGTAATGCGCTTGCCATTGGGCCAAATCGGGCGGCCCAGATCCAGGCACAGAAACAGAAGCAGCGGCTGCTGAAGGCAGAGGGGAGGGAGGCATCGATCAGCCGCGAACATCGAGTCACTCCATCAGCAGGCCCGCGCAGCCGCTGTTACGGGATGAACACCACAGCCAACTGGGGTGGAAATACTCAGGCCACTGCCCTTAAGCTTTAAATAAGCCTTTAGCGATCCGAGTTACAGCAATGGCCAAAGACCCCAACAAAAAGAAGAAATCCCAAAAAGGCGGCGATCTGTATCACCCATCACCAATTCTTGACGACTTTGCCGCCGTCTCCGAGGGGCGCCCGCCAAAGATGGATCGCAAGTCGTACGAGAAGGAGCTGGCCCGGCTGCAGGTGGAGCTGGTGAAGATGCAGTACTGGATCAAGCATGTGGGTTATCGCCTGATCCTGGTGTTTGAAGGCCGCGATGCGGCGGGCAAGGGCGGCACGATCAAGCGCATCACCGAACCACTCAATCCCCGCGGCTGCCAGGTGGTGGCGCTGGGCACCCCTTCCGACCGCCAGAAAAGCCAGTGGTACTTCCAGCGCTATGTGGAAAACTTCCCCGCCTCCGGCGAGATCGTGCTCTTCGATCGCAGCTGGTACAATCGCGCCGGCGTGGAAAGGGTGATGGGCTTCTGCAGCCAAACCCAGGTGGATGAATTCATGCTGTCTTGCCCGGAATTCGAGCGCATGCTCGTTCGCAGCGGCATCACCTTGATCAAGTACTGGTTTTCAGTGAGCGATGAGGAACAAGAGGCCCGCTTCCAGTCGCGCATCGATGACCCCACACGCCGCTGGAAGCTGAGCCCGATGGACCTTGAATCCCGCGACCGCTGGGTGGAATTCTCCAAGGCCAAGGACGATATGTTCGCCCACACCAACATTCCCGAGGCCCCCTGGTTCACCGTGGAGGCCGACGACAAGCGCCGCGCCCGGCTGAACTGCATCAGCCATCTGCTCAGCAAGGTGCCCTACGAAGACATGACCCCCGAGGCGGTCATGCTCGAGCCACGAAAAAGCGGGGAGAGCTATCAGCGCCCCCCGCTCAACGAACAGTTCTTCGTGCCGAACGCCTACCCCTGAGCTGCCGCTCAGGGGCGCGAGCGCTTAGCGCACGAACAGCATTTCCTGGTAGGTGGGCAGGGGCCAGATGTTGTCGTCCACCAGAGCCTCGAGGCCATCCACCGCTTCCCGCAGCTGGTGCATCAGGGGCATCAACGTTTCGGCTGAATAATGCATGTGGGCGGAGGTGCCATGGGGCGCATTCTCCAAAGCGCTCTTCAGGGAACCGCTCAGCTCCATGAGCTGAGCGCTGAGCGAGGCCACCTTGGTGGAGGTATCCGCGGATACCTGAAGCCCGATTGCAGTTTGCAGTTGCTGGGAACTGGCCAGTTCCCCCAGATAGCGCATCGCAGCCGGGTAGATCTGGGTCTGGGCGATCTGCACAGCCAGCTTGGCCTCCACGTCGATGGCCAGCACATACTGCTCGGCGTAAACCTCAAAGCGGCTCTCCAGCTCCAGGGGGCTGAGGACGCCCTGGTTGGCGAAGAGATCTCTGATCTCAGGCCGTTGCAGAACCGGCAGGGAATCTGCTGTGGTGGGCAGATTTTCCAGGCCCCGCTCCTCCACGGCCATACGGTGCCAATCGCTGGAATAACCATCACCACCGAACACCACATTGCCGTGGTCGGTCATGATCTGCTTGAGCACGGCGAAAGCTGCGCCATTGAGGCTTTCGCCCGCGGCCATCTTCTGCTCCAGCTGGTCGCTCACGTAGGCGAGCGAATCGGCCAGGATCGTGTTCATGGCCACCAGGGGACCCGCCACCGACTGATTGGAGCCGACGGCACGGAATTCGAAGCGGTTGCCGGTGAAGGCGAAGGGGGACGTGCGGTTGCGGTCGCCGGGATCCTTGGGGAACTCAGGCAGGGTGTCGACCCCGAGCTGCATGACACCGGCGTGGGTGGAACCCTTGAGGTCGCCTTCCTTGATCTGACGGAAGACATCTTCGAGCTGGCTGCCCAGGTAGACGGAGATGATCGCCGGGGGGGCTTCGTTGGCACCAAGGCGGTGATCGTTGCCGGCGGTGGCCACCACCGCCCGCATCAGGGGGCCGAACTTGTGCACGCCGCGGATCACGGCGCCGCAGAACAGCAGGAACTGCATGTTCTCGTGGGGCGTGTTGCCGGGATCCAGCAGGTTGCCCTGGGTGGCGTTGCCCACCGACCAGTTGACGTGTTTGCCGGAGCCGTTGATGCCCTCGAAGGGCTTCTCATGCAGCAGGCAGTTCATGCCGTGACGACGGGCCGTGTTCTTGAGGATCGTCATCGTGAGCTGCTGGTGGTCGGTGGCCACGTTGGCGGCTTCGAAGAACGGCGCGATCTCGAACTGACCGGGAGCAACTTCGTTGTGCCGAGTCTTGGCGGGGATCCCCAGCTTGTACATCTGGCGTTCCACGTCCTGCATGAACACCTGCACCCGCTGGGGGATGGCGCCGAAGTAGTGGTCGTCGAACTGCTGCCCCTTGGCCGATGGAGCCCCGAACAATGTGCGGCCAGCCAGCAGCAGATCCGGGCGCAGGCCCACGTAGACGCTGTCCACCAGGAAATACTCCTGCTCGGCACCGCAGCTGGAATTCACCGGCGCCACGTCGGTTTCACCAAGCAGGCGCAGCAGGCGCTGGGCCTGCTTGTTCATCGCTGCGTTGGAACGCAGCAGCGGCGTCTTCTTGTCGAGGGCCTCTCCGGTCCAGGAGATGAACACGGTGGGAATGCAGAGGGTGAGACCGTTGGGGGTCTCCATCAGGTAGGCCGGGCTGGTGACGTCCCAGGCGGTGTAGCCGCGGGCCTCGAACGTGGTGCGGATGCCACCGCTCGGGAAGGAGGAGCCGTCGGGCTCGCCCTGCACCAGCACCTTGCCGGTGAATTCGGTGATCACCGAGCCGTCGCCCTGCACGGAGATGAAACCGTCGTGCTTCTCGGCGGTGGCGTTGGTGAGGGGATAGAAAACGTGGGCGTAGTAGAGGGCGCCGCGGCCGGTGGCCCATTCCTTCATGGCCTGGGCCACCACGTTGGCCACCGACACATCGAGCTTGCTGCCCTGCTTGATCGTGCGCTGTACCGACTTGTAGATGTCCTTCGGCAGCGCCGCCTTCATCGCATCGAGGGTGAAGACGTCACTGCACCAAAGATCGTCGAGGCTCTCGATCGGGGCAGTCGCCGCCGCTGGGCGCTGCTGGATCTGCTGCAGGGCGCTGAAACGCTGGGAAGTTGGCATGGGGATTGGAATA